>JBGPUU010000096.1:0-8671 GCA_041491305.1 Candidatus Methanoperedens sp. | reverse complement strand
TAATATAACCCCTCATGCCTGGCATAATATGAGTGTCTATGGCTACAATGCAACTTCGCAAGTGACCGGAACGGCAGCCGTTTTGAACATCCAGATCCCCAACAACGTCCCGGTAATAGGCATTACCACAATATCTTCCGGGGCCATCCTCCAGTTTCAAACTGAAACTATAACGACGAACATCACCGACCTTGATAATGATAACCAGACGGTGATGATCGGCCTGGTATATGGCGGCACGGGAACTGAGTCTAATTACACTGCCGCCCTGATCCCGAATACCACGACATATACTTATTCAATTGCAATCGGCGGTGCAGGGACGTATGCTGTGAATGTCTATACTTCCGACAATTATACCAACGTCTCAAAATCAACTGGCCTGTCGTTTGTGGTCAATACGATAATAATGGGCAACAGTAAAACCACGCCCTCATACAGCACACCCCCACGGCCTTCGGAGATCGTAGCTGTGAATTCAACAAACCCTTCGCTGACCCCAAATACCACAAGCCGGCCGGTGGGTAGTGAATCGCCAGATAGGAATACTATGATTCTGATTGCTATGTTATTTTTTGCGTTTATTTATTTCACGGCGCCAAGAGGGACCTAAAAAAGATATAATTTTTATGTTGCGATTCTGTCCTTCCTGGCGAGCTGGCCAGAGATCACCGGCAGGACAGAAGAAATTATGATCATAAAAAGTTCTGTCCGCGATATCCTCGCTGCAGATCTTGCCGGCAGGGACAGAAAAGAACCGGTATTATTCTGTCCTCCCGGGTGGCCTGAGATCCGGAACTTTCTGTCCTGCCAATTCCGGGATATCGGCGAGATCGCAAATCTCCGGAGGGACAGAATCTCATATTTTTGAGAGCTTGTCTAACATATCGGGTTCTCTAAGCAGCCTATCTACCAGTTCCAACACTTTAGCCTCTACTTCCTCGACTTCCTTGCTCAATGGCATCCCGCATTTGTAACAATACACGGACGCCGGTGGATTAATCTCATGGCATCGTTGGCATCTTTTCGGCTCGTTTTTAACATCCTTCTGTTCCTCGGAAATACCATATCGTTCAGCATAATAATCATCCACTCTTTTTGTAGATACACGGGCATACCTGTCAGGCTGTTTGCTATCTGCTTTCCAGCCGCGCTGTTTGCACATAACGGAACGCGGTACACCCTCGCCTTCATCTCTTGTCTGTGCATGATACCTGAACAGATGAGAATATATCCGCTTAGTAATTTTCGGGAGATTCTTGCTTTCTGCAGTTTCATTATGCCGCCTAACCATCCTTATGATCAATGCGCGAATGGCACAATAGTTCATGTGAACTGCCAATCCTTTTTTGACTTTATGCATGTCCAGCCACACCGGAGCTTCAGGATTGTCTTTGAAGGGATGCGCGTCTATCCATAACCGCAAATAAGATGCAGAAGCCACGAGGCGAACAGGGTCATTGCTCATTGTCTTGTCACTTACAGTCACTCGCGCGCCCAAATGGTCGAAGGTAATGTGCTTTAGTTGCCTGCTCCCAAGACCGCCGACCCGAGGCCCCAGTTCTTTCGCAACTTCTAAAAATGCCCTGTCCCTTGGATGTGTTGCAGCTTCACATATATATTGCATTTCCTTGTCTGTTGGGATATCTTCGGGTGCAGGCAGCTTTCCTGGTATTTTGAGTTTAATTCCACTCACTTCTTCAGGGTATTCCAGCAATGAGTATGTACTTATGACACGTTCTCTCTCTGGATAATTTTGAGGATAATTATATTCCGTTCTCATCCAGGAAACGAACTTCCGCAATGCTACACGATAATCAGCTTGAGACCATGCACCTTTTTTCGGATCCTCGTCGATTTTAACCAGGATATTCTTAACATCCTTCTTTGTAATCATCATCCAGTCGAGTTCCGGGACCATCTCCATCAGATTCCGGACTGAACTGAGGTATTTTACCGTCCTGGCTTTGCTGAGTTTTTGCCCGCCCCATCCGGTCATGCAATCGGCTTTGAATTGAAATAAAAGTTCTTTGTTATGGGGTAAAATCGGCGATGTCTCAATAATTTCGATATGCCTCTTAAGCTGTCTTTCGAAATTATGTATATCTATATTCACAGGCACCCCTCGACCTTGAATGTAAATAACCGTATAGAGAGCGGTGTGAAAGTGTTAAGGCTTCGAACTAAAAGTAGAGAGCCAAGGCCCAGAGTCGAACTGGATTGGAATCGCTCTGCAGGCGATTGCGTAGCCGTTCCGCCACCTTGGCAGCGACGCTACATACACATGATAGATAATAAGGTTTTTTATACTAACAATATAAAATATTTGTTCTTGCTCAGTATATATTGTAATTAAATTATAATTTTATCTGACCACAATGCTTATATAGAATTATAAACACTGAGAATTGCTCGTACAAGCGTGTATTTGTACAGATTATATAGTAAAATATTTTAACGGAGGCTTATTATGGCAGGACAATTAGGAGGACAGCCAATCTTTATTTTAAGAGAAGGCAGTCAAAGAACAAAAGGAAGAGAAGCGCAGAATAATAATATAATGGCTGCAAAAGCAGTAGCGGCAGCAGTCAGGACTACCCTTGGACCAAAGGGCATGGATAAAATGCTCGTGGACTCGCTCGGGGATATCGTAATCACAAACGACGGGGCAACCATTCTTAAGGAAATGGATATCGAGCACCCGGCAGCCAAGATGATTGTCGAGGTCGCAAAGACCCAGGATGACGAGGTCGGGGACGGCACAACCACAGCAGCGGTTCTTGCAGGCGAATTCCTGAAGAATGCGGAAGACCTCCTTGAACAGGGAGTACATCCCACAGTTATCGCAAGCGGATACAGGCTTGCATCGATAAAAGCAAAAGAAATCCTCCAGACTCTTGCACAACGAGTAACGGTGGATGACAGGGATTTATTACTGAAAATCGCAGCAACAGCAATAACAGGGAAAGGCGCTGAAGCATCCAAGGATGTTTTCGCAAACCTGGCCGTAAATGCTGTCCTCGCGGTAGTCGATACTGAAAATGGTAAAAAGACCGTGGATGTCGAAGATATAAAAGTCGAGAAGAAAGTTGGCGGCAGTGTTGAAGATTCACTGTTAATTGAGGGCATGGTAATAGATAAGGAAAGAGTCCATACAAACATGCCAAAGAAGGTCACTGATGCAAAGATCCTTCTTCTCAATGAAGCACTTGAGATCAAAAAGACTGAAGTGGATGCAGAGATCTCGATAAAATCGCCTGACCAGCTCCAGTTATTCCTTGACCAGGAAGAACAGATGATACATGACATGGTCAACAAAGTTATCGATTGCGGCGCTAATGTTGTTTTCGTGCAGAAAGGAATCGATGATATTGCACAGCACTATCTTGCAAAAGCTGGCATTTATGCGGCAAGGCGCGTCAAGAAGAGCGATATGGACAAACTCGCACGCGCAACCGGTGCAAAGGTACTTACAAGCCTCAAGGAAATCAACGAATCCGACGTAGGAAAAGCGGGTCTCGTTGAAGAGAAAAAGATCGGCGATGAGGCAATGACCTATGTCACGGAATGCCATAATCCAAAAGCTGTCTCGATAATCCTTCGCGGAGGAACAGAGCACGTTGTTGATGAAGCAGAACGCGCGCTCCATGATGCACTGCGCGTAGTCGGCGTTGCAATCGAGGATGAGACTCTCGTAGCTGGCGGCGGTTCGCCTGAAGTCGAACTGGCCATGCGCTTACGCGAATACTCAAGCACCTTGAAAGGAAGAGAACAGTTAGCAGTTGCAAAGTTCGCCGAAGCACTGGAAATCATTCCCAGAACTCTTGCCGAGAATGCAGGTCTTGACCCGATCAACATGCTTGTTGAGATGAGAAGCCAGCATGAGAAAGGCAACAAGACTGCTGGACTGAACGTGTTCAGCGGTAAGGTCGTGGACATGTGGAAGGAAGGCGTAGTTGAGCCGCTTCGTGTAAAGACCCAGGCTATAAGCTCAGGGACCGAAGCAGCCACCATGATCCTGCGCATCGACGATGTGCTCTCAAGCAAATCGACGCCAGGCGGAGGAATGCCACCCGGAGGCATGGGTGGCGGCATGGGCGGAATGGAAGGAATGGATTAAGCGCCGCGCGCACACACGTATGCCTTCCGGGCATACGTATATTTTTTCTAAGGTTTTTTGATGGACATACTTGATACTTCAAAACATACAAAAGAAGAATCTGCAAAGATTCTCTTAAAAGAACTTGATGAATATCCTATTTTAATATTGACAGGACCGCAGGGCGGGGGAAAAACAACCCTGGCGATCCATATGCTTTCCGAGAATGTCGGGGCTTATTTTGAAGGCCGGGCGCGTGCTGCCCAGCCCGTTGTCCTTATCAGGAAAGATTTTGTTGAGAAAATGAAAGGAGAGCTTTACGAAAAAAGAAAGCTTCCCATTTTCGAAGGCGATGAACCGGTCTATGTAGAAGTCACGGTTTACGACCAGGTCAAATTGCTGGTTGAGAATATTTTTGACGTAATGGAACTGGGCGAACCTGAATTAATCAGGCAGATATCCTTATTGATAAAAAAAATGGGCGCAGTACCGAAAGGGATTGAACTTATAGCAAGCGATGAAGAGCTTGTAAAAAGAAGGCTATTGCGGCACCTTGACGCAAAAGAGCGGCTTACGACTTTACTTCTGAAAGAAAAAAAGTACGGAATAGAATCAAACTTATGGGGCATTCAGGGGGCAAGGGTCACTGATATCATTGACCGTGACGGGGTTATGGATTATGATGAAGACCAGATATCAAGGACTATAAAGGATTTTGACAGGATAATTCCCACAAAAGGCATGACAGTTCCGGATTGTCTTCAAAAAATGATTGAAATCTCAAATAACGAAAATAAAGAGAGCGGTTTTCTTTTGCTTCACAAGGATGGAGACGAAAAGATAATCAGCGACCTTGTTGTTGGAAAACAGGCCAATTCCCAGATAGGTGTAACGCTTCTTGAGATATATGTGGGCTTCAGGCAGAACAGGGCTCTTTACCGCGCTTATAAACATGAAAAAGAAGGGAAACTTGAGATTATACATTCATATACACCAAATCTACAGGAACTTGAATATCTGGCAAATCCCAATATTCCTCCGCCATCTGAAGAAATTCCGATAATGTCCTCGGCTGATATTGCAGCAGCTGACCGGTTTGATGTTATTGTATCAGTTATAGAGCCAGATGGAAGGGTGGAGTCATCGAACAAGAAGAGAAAAATAGAACTGCAAGAGATTGTTTCCGGGATTATCGGGACTGAGGAATAAGATTTCAGGGCGTCATCTGGAACGGTACAGGTGTCAGGCAGAGAATCCCAAGTATAAATGCAATAACTCCCAGGATCATCCTTCCTTTTCCGAGCGGGATTTCATCATTAAGGGGTTTGGGATGTCCTGCCGCCGCAAAAAATGAGAGGAAAAGACCCCATATTACCCATAAAAACCCATCGCGGTTCTGGAAATAAGTCAGGTAGAATCCAAGTGAAATAAGTATAAACGGTATAACATTCGACACATACGAGGCTTTTTCACCGAGCATGGCGCGAAGTACATGCCCGCCGTCAAGCTGTCCTGACGGGATGAGATTCAGGGCTGTCACGAACATCCCTACCCATCCTGCAAATGCAATCGGATGCATGGCAGTTCCATTTGCACCCGGGATGAGGCGCGTTATGAAATCAAAAAGCAGCGGGATACCCAATTGAACCTGTAATGAGCCCGGGGTCTGGGTGACAGGGGGCTGGAGAAGGCCTATGATGGTGACTACTACCGAGACAAAAAGCCCTATTAAGGGACCGGAAACTCCTACATCGAACAGGGCTTTGCGGTTTGGGATCGGTCCGCTGTGCTTGATTACAGCGCCCATTGTGCCTATCATGTTCGGGAATGGGATAAAATAAGGGAGGGATGTGCGCATGCCGTGCCTTTTCGCCGTTATGTAGTGCCCGGCCTCGTGTGCCCCCAGTATCGTCATTATTGCGACAGTGAAAGGGATGCCTTTCAATACATCCCATGGATTGCTTACGGGATCGGCTGCAAAAAGATACGACCCCACGACCATCGTGGTAATAACAGTAAGAAGAGCCAGCACGACATTTATCCACTTTCGTTCTTTGGCGGGTGTAAAAGGCGAGGCTATGAGGATATGCTCACCCAGCTCATATTTAAAGGTGAACTGGTAACCTTTTTCAGTAAAAGCCTGCCACAATTTTTCGTATATTATCTTCAGGTCTTCCTTCGGGACTCCAAAGAAATAGATATTGCCATTATCATGCTGGATATCATATATGGAGAAAAACTGGTTGACTTTTCCTGCCAGTTCTTCATCCGCCTCTGACTTATGAAGGAGATTATTCATTTCTTGAATGTCATTACCGCTCTAAAGGGATAAATTTTGTCCCATAATATATCATTCCCCTGTCGCTTTCTTCACCGAGTTTCCTGAATGCGGATTTAACCTTCATTCCAATATGAACCTCCGAAGGATCGCATATAACCTGTGAAGTAAGTCTTGGGCCTTCATCCAGTTTGATTATTGCAAGTATATAGGGTGTAAGCATCGCGTAATCTTTTGCCGCACTGTGCACAATCGTAAAAGTTACTACTTCTCCCGTGCCTTTGTATTTGAACGGGACTATCACACCGTTCCTCCTGCATTTGGGACACATGTTCCTTGGCGGATAATAAAACCCGCCGCATTTTTCACAGCGCGTCCCGATAAGATTGTACAGGTTTTTTAGCCTTCTCCAGAATCTTGGAACCGACATTATCTATCCCTCCCGAATATATGGACGACAGCAGTGCCGCCAGAACCTCCCACATTATGGGTAAGGCCAATCTCGGCGCCGTCTATCTGTCGCTTGCCAGCTTCGCCCCTTAGCTGGAGCGTGATTTCCACAGCCTGTTTGACTCCGGTCGCCCCGACCGGATGACCGCATGCTTTTAATCCGCCAGACGGGTTTATGGGAATCTTCCCGCCTAATGCTGTCATGCCGGATTCAGTTGCCCCTCCGCCCTCGCCTTTTTTCACAAAACCAAGGTCTTCTATTGCGCATATCTCAGCTATGGTGAAACAATCATGAACTTCTGCAAAGTCGATATTTTTCGGAGTGGTTTTTGCCATCTTGTATGCCCAGTTCGCCGCAGCTACTGTCGCATCCAGTGTGGTAATATCAGGCCTGTCATGAAGCGATATGGTTCCGCTTGCCTGCGCAGATGCTTTTACGTATATCGGAGTATCAGTATACTTATGGGCTATGTCAGCCGGGGCCAGAACCACGGCAGACCCACCATCCGTAATCGGCGAGCAGTCAAAGACACGCAGCGGGTCTGCAACCATGACGGAATTCAGGACTGTTTCTATCGATATTTCGTTCTGGAACTGGGCTTTCGGGTTCATGGTGCCGTTGTGGTGGTTCTTTACCGCAACAGCCGCCAGTT
The DNA here is from genome assembly GCA_041491305.1 of Candidatus Methanoperedens sp. GTDB lineage: Archaea > Halobacteriota > Methanosarcinia > Methanosarcinales > Methanoperedenaceae > Methanoperedens. The sequence continues at coordinate 1,191 of JBGPUU010000096.1, read as the reverse complement.
GTTCCTGTTTTGTCCCGTATTTATGCATGTGCAGCCTGGCAATCATGGCATAAAGACCCGGGAATGTTGCGCCCATTATCCCTTCCCATTCCCTGTCGGCTGCGGCTGCAAGAGCGTCCGTGGTTGTCTCGACGCCCACATCGGTCATTTTCTCGGCTCCTCCCGCTATTACAATATCATGGTAACCAGATGCCACTGCGATAATCCCCTGCCGGAGAGCAAGCCCGCCCGATGCGCAGGCCGCTTCCACGCGTGTTGAGGGAATATGCAGGCTTGCCAGTCCCGAATAATCTGCTATCAGCGAGCCGAGATGTTCCTGCTCTATAAACCTGCCGCCGCTCATGTTGCCTACATAGAGGGCATCGATTTTTCCGCCCTGGACATTGGCATCTTCTATCGCGCTCACTCCCGCTTCCACAAAAATTTCCCTGAATGATTTATCCCATAATTCGCCGAATTCCGTGCATCCGACTCCGATAATTGCTACGTCTCTCATGTGATCACCTTATAATTTGATTTTCCCTTTATGTCTCGCATAGGTCGCATAATTTATATATATAGGATTTGCCAGTAATTTTTCAACACTTGGCGCCCCATTGCGTATTTCTTCGATTTTATCAGTAACTTCAAAGCTGAAAGCGTCGCTTCCCGCGCCTGAACCGAACGATGTCATGAATATCCTGTCGTCCGGTTTGGCAATATCGAGGGTTGCAGCCAGCCCCATCATGCACGAGCCGGAATACGTATTCCCGAGGCGCGGCACAACAAGTCCGTGTTTAATCTGCTCATTCGTGAAACCAAGCATCTTCGCCACCCGTGTCGGGAATTTTCCGTTTGGCTGGTGGAATACGGCATAATCATAGTCAGATGGTTTTGTGCCCATCCTCTCCAAAAGACCCTGGGCCGCAGACGCGACATGTTTAAAATACCCGGGCTCGCCCGTGAACCGCCCGCCGTGCTCAGGATACGGCATTCCTTCCCTTCTCCAGAAATCGGGTGTGTCCGTTGTGAACGAATATGTGGATTCGATTTTTGCAACCTGGTTCTTTTTTCCTATGATATATGCAACTCCGCCCGCCGCTGCCGTATATTCGAGTGCGTCGCCAGGCGCTCCCTGTGAAACATCAGAGCCAATCGCCATGCCGAGTTCAATCATATCCGAATCTACCATGCCCATACATGTCTGGATGG
>JBGPUU010000095.1:0-8725 GCA_041491305.1 Candidatus Methanoperedens sp. | reverse complement strand
TACACTTATTAAAGCGATGATGGGAGTACCTCCTATCAGAATACCGCTTACAATACCGATTAGAATCGCTAATCGCAAGATATTATGTGTTTTCTCATTGTTACTTTCTGTCAAATTGTATCACCTTTATGTAAAGTATTAATTACATAAAGTATTTAAAACTTTTCTTTTTGAAAGTTATAGCGATTTTCTTTACCTAGCCCTTAACGTCTCCATAGATTCAAGCCCTGTTTGCATCGTGGTAATCACCCCTAAGAACCTGTCATATCAGGCTTAACATATTAGGAATCATGGACACCTGCATAGATAATATAACACAGATTGCAATGAATACCTTAACCGCCCCGTACATACTTTATTACCTCACTGATGGTTGGTTTTTTCCCGGACATCAAAAGGCTCGCCCTGAATATTCTAAAAGACAGTTCTATGATAATGTAGGCCGAAGCTGCCAATATCAGGATGCTGATAACTATTTCGTATAAAGGCACCTCTGTTAAGGAGAGCCGCATGATCATTGTAATTGGAGATGTCAGGGGAAAGTAGCTTAATGCTCTAACAAGAAGTGCATTGGGGTTTGCTATCATGAATTCAGAGATTATTAATGGTATTCCTGCTGTTATCGAAAATATTCCAGCCATTTGCTGTCCCTCCCTAGAAGTCGTTGCAACAGCCCCTACACCTGCCATTATGCTTGCAAAGACAAAGTAGCCTAATATAAAATAAACGGATGCTAACAACAATATCGGAATGGATACATGAACGTTGTCCAGCACGATGGCAGAAACGAGCGGATTCGAGGATAACAATCCTATCCCCACTAATTGCCATATAAGTATCTGAGTTAAGCCAACCGCTCCAAGTCCAAATACTTTGCCGATAAGTAGCTCTCTGTACGAAACCGAGGATAGCAGTATCTCCATAACCCTGTTCTCTTTCTCTTCTACAACCCCTTGCAGGAGGAAACTTGATGAAGTGAATATGGAAATCATGAAAAACATTGCAAATGCAATAGGAACTAAAATTGTGGAAATTCCTTCCTTGCTGCTTCCGCCTGTTTTATCAAGTGTGAAAAATTCACTGTTTATAGGGTTCTTGACTCTTTCCACTATCTCTCTTTTCTCCCCTTTCAGCAGATTGTCGAGCAGGAAGCTTTTTATTTGATCTTCAATTGTATTGTCCTCTGAAAATCTCTTCTTTGCCGAAAATATCTCGATCTTCCCGGTAGCGGTATAATTCGCAGGAATAACAAAGAAATGCGTTATCTTGTTGTCAAAGAGAGCCTTTTTTGCAAGTTCTTCATCAGCATATTTAGTGAAATTCATTGAGTCAAATAAACCTGTTTTATCGACATAGCCTATCCTGAGTTCTTCATGGCTGATGCTGCTGCTCATTAAAAGAATCGGAAGACCTCCTATCACTAAAATAAATAGTGGAAGCCCGAAAGTTACGAAAAGAAATTCTTTCTTTCGTACATTGTATGTATACTCATGCTTTGCTATGGTACTCCACTTTGTCATGTTCCCTCCACTACCTGTATGAATATCTCGTTAAGCGAGGGAGCGGAAATTTCGAATTTGTTTACCCTGACCTCACTGACTATGGTTTTTAAAACATTCTGCGTATCTGCGCCGTCATCGAGAATTAATTCTGCATAATTACCGGATTGATTGATTTTTTTAACTCCTTCTATCTTTTTCAGTTCCCCGTCAAACTCAAGGAAAATAGTGTTTTTCCCGTATCTTGATTTAATCTCACCTATACTGCCATATAGCACTCCGCTTCCCTTGTTTATCATGAATATCCTGTCGCACATACGCTCCACCTGATCCATCATATGCGTGCTAATCAGGATGGTTTTTCCCTCTTTACCAAGTTCAAGTATCAGGTCTTTCACGAGCTTCATGTTTACAGGGTCAAGGCCACTAAAAGGCTCATCAAGGATTACGAATTCCGGGTCATGGATAATCGCTGCAATGATCTGGATTTTCTGGGCCATGCCCTTGCTGAGTTCTGAGATTTTCTTATCCTTATGCGAGATCATCTCCATTTTCTCAAGGAGTTCCAGCGCCCTCTTCTTGCTATGTTTATTCTTCAGGGCGCCAAGATATACGAGAGTGTCCATAACTGTCAGCCTGCGATACATGCCCCGTTCTTCGGGAAGATAGCCTATCCTGTCTTTTGTTCTCTCAGAAAGCGGGGTATTCAGGATTCTGATTTCACCTGAATCCGGTTTTATTATATCAAGAAGCATGCGTATTATGGTGGTTTTACCCGCCCCATTTGGCCCTATCAAGCCGAATACCTCTCCTGGCGCGATATCAAAAGATATATTCTTAACTACCGACTGTCTGTTAAACGATTTTGATACATGTGAAATTTCAACTGTATTTCCCATTTTTAATCCTCCTATCATTCAGCTTGATAATCCTGTCGCAATTCTGCGCCACCGCTTGGTCGTGTGTAACTATGAGAATTGTTCTTTCTTCACTGTGAAAATTATAATTATCTGCATAAACGGGTCATCTCTTTATCCTTGAGGGGATAAAGTGAAATTTCCATTCCGTCTGCATGCATTTTTCTTTTATCATTCCCCAAACTGAGATATTTTCTGCAAGAGTTGTCATTGAATAACTCCTAATTTGTTCATCAACTCCTGTGGATTGTTGGTATAAAAGGTAACTTCGCGATTTTTCATCACAAATTTTAAAACAGTTGGATTAGGCGATCTGATCAAGTAATGGTAGAATATTACTGCAAAAAATGTAGTCGTCAGGGGTATGGAATAAGCGGTAATAAATTTCACTATCAGAGGAGCGGAACTTGAAAAGTTCAGGTTTGCACTGATTACATTTTTTCCAATTAAGATTAAAAGTGCAACAAACGAGACCGGATAGAGAATCCATCGCAGCTTGTAAGCGGAATTCTTTGTTATCTCCATTTTTTCAATGCTCTTTTTTTGTATTTCGACATGCCTCAGTATGGGTCTGTGAATAATTATAATGTCAGATGTAAGTTCCACTGTTGTGTAATTCTGAAGAAATAAAAGTACTGAGGCAAAATAAAATATTGAAATTGCAATTATATCTATTATCGAGTAATTAATATTGATTAATAGCAACAGAAAAGCTGCGATCGAAGCGGGAACTAAAATTTTTGTTATGCCTGCATCACGGGAACTGTCTACAAGAATCCGTTGGCGCTCGGGTGCGGCATATTTTGCATGAACGGCATTCATGCTCATCCTTGGATTTATCAATCTCTTTATATGCTCAAATACGCTCACTGGCAACTCAATCACCATTCAATTTGTTTTTATCAAAAAAGGCAACCAGTATGAAGGTGGCAATCGGACCAAGCAGAAGCGAAAGGAGAAACCAATTGATGCCGCTTCTATTTTTCCCCTGGGCGATCCCGGCATTAATTAATGCAAGTGAACCCCATCCAATTGCGTAATCAGTTGCCGGGCTCATACAGAAGTACCTCTTGCTGCTTTGCTAAAGTACAATATGCACTTTTGCGACATTTTATTCATGATTTCAGTGACATTTATTGTCATAACACCCCCATAACTTATCCCTGTACAACCCAAAAAAGCAGGGGTCATTTTATAGACCCTGCCACTTTAACCAGTTCTTCCTTGCTCAATGGGCCTGAAAGCACCAGTTCAAGATTTCCGATGTTCCATGTTAGTATTTTGCCTTCTCCAAACCCCGACATGATTTTACCTTCAGCGCCATTTATGCTGACCTTCTCAGTATCACCAAAACCAGGTGCCTTTTTCGTATCGTCCTTCAACGTTTCAGAAAGCTGAAGTATTTGCGAACCATTCTGATATGTAAGGGATACGATTTCCATTTTGTCATATTTGAATACTGTGGCGCTTTCAAATACATACCCCGCCGGCAGATGGGAAGACGAAATTACTGAGAAATTGACTTCTTTCTTCGCCTCTTCAAGTGTTATCTTTTTAGGCAGCGCGGGCATCTCTCGTGTGGAAACTTTCGCCCCTTCGGGTATCTTGAACTCAAATTCGCTGTCAGGTATGCCCGTGTTGAACTTTATATCGCGATATTCTATAGATGATAAAAGTGTATCGTTCTTATCAAAAGTTTCCATTTTAAGAGGCATCCAGTTTTCACTGTCTACCCACATGCTGAAATGTAATCCCAACAACGTATCTTCTTTTTTAGGCGCGGCTCTTATGAGATATACGCTGCGCCCCTCAAACTTATCCGTGCCCTGATAGGATATGTCTGTCTGGTTAAGAAGTTCCCTGATGGATTGTATGTAATCCTGTTCGGATGGATTGGTATTGTTGATCTCAGGTATATCCATCTTAATTACCTCATTTTTCTTAGGGTCGTAACTCCAGATGGTCTTGCCGTCGTTGACCATTACCAGGCCGGCCATTTCAGCAGGTTCAAGATATTCAAACCGGCTTTTGCCCGGCATCTTGTTTATTAGTTTAGCCACTGTCGTTTCGTTCTTTCCGTCATGTGCGGATGTGATGACCATCGTTGCTGAATAGTCTTTAATACTATCCTGCTTCTCTTTCATCTGCGTTGCAATCTGCTCGGCAGACATGTTCGCAGTACAGCCTGAAATAAGGGCTATTATAATAACTGCCAGCAGAACTATTCCTGTTCTCTTAATCATGTATTTCCTCCTGTGTTAATTTTGTCAGAAACGCGACCCACAAATCCCGTTTTTTATCACGTTGGTAACCGCAAATGTGATGATTATTTTTAGAGCCTGATTATTCATCAAAGATAAAAACCTCCTCTATTTTGGATTGCAATACCTTTGCTATATCATATGCAAGTTTTAACGAAGGATTATATTTTCCCTTTTCTAAAAAAAGGATAGTTTCTCTTCTTACACCGACTTTTTTAGCAAGTTCTTCCTGGGTTAAATCGTACCTTGCCCTGAGCTCTTTAATTCTCGTTCTCATTAACCCCCTTCTCGTACCTGTAAAATAACAGGACGTATAAGACAGAGGCGACAGCAATAACGGGGCCCATCAACGCCGTGAATATTATTTCGTTTATCAGCCTTAAACCGAGCAATACGCCCAGAACACCTATTGATACATAAAGGAATATGAAACCTGCCCTTGATGCCCTGAGATTGTTTAACTCATAGCGCTCATCGGTAAGAGCCTCGTCTGTATGGGTATCTGAATCCTTCCATTTCTTCCACTTACTGTAGCTTTTAATAGAGATAAATATCCCAAGAATTATGAAATACGCGCTGAGCGCTTTAACAAAAGTGTTCTCATAATACGATGCAAGCCCGAGGATGCCCCCCAGGACAAAAAACACGCCTGCGAGAAACTGGCGAAGTAATATATCTTTGGTTTTCATTATACATCACCCTTTTTGTCAATATAACGTCCAATAATTATCCAGGAAAACAGGGAGGCAAACGAAATCACATATACCGTGATTGTATATTCCAGCCCTAAATTAAAGGCGCTGTTGACCACGCCGGAAACCATCAGGACCGCAATAAGCAGTAAAAATGCAAACATTCCAGCTTTCTCACCGACCCGCTTGGACCGTTCGTCAGCTATTGTTATTCCTTCGGATTCTGCCTTGAACCTTTTGATGTTAAAATACGCGCCTATCAAAAGACTCAAGCCAAGGATGAAGAAAATCAAGGGTTCATAATACGGTTTTCCTTCATATATATTTTGAAGGAACCAAAAAGATGCAAATGCGAGCATAAATACGCTTGTGGCCAGGTTAATCTTACTCATCAATAGCATTTTTTTATTTTCCTTAATCTTCATTCGATATCACCTTTTTTGTGGAAATAAAATGCAAATAACGCATATAACACAAACATGCCTAAGGGCAAAAAAAACCCCACCTCAATAAAATTTATCTCAGGCGGCGGAAATCCAATGTTGAGCATACCGAAAAGACCCAGAGAAACGAAAGTCAACCATAGAACATAATATGCCGCCTTTTCTGAGCCTCTTTGTCCTCGTTCATCGACAAGAATAACTGTTGGTTTTGGTTTTGTTGATTGATATATCGTTCTTACCAGCATAGTGGCCCAAATAGCAGTAAAGACTGACAGATGCTGATTTGATGTATTTTGAAGCCAACGCGCAAAAAAAATTAACACCAAAAAAATAAAAAAACCCGCTTCAAACAAAATATCTTTATCTTTCCTGAATTTCATTTAATATCACCTTTCCTGTTATAATATACTGTGAGCGAAACCCACGAAATAAGCGCTAAAAAAAGTATTGACATGTATCTCGGGAATATCTGGGTAATATCCGAAGGGCGGGGCAGGAATAAGAAAAAATCTCCAAGATTTATTATTCTTGCTGCCCAAAGCACGTCTATAAGCATTAAAGATATTACGTATATGAAAACTATCGCAAAAGCACCAGTAAACACTTTCATGTCGCGCTTTCTTGTCCGCTCGTCAGGCATGGCTTCTATATCGAGTTTTCTTGATAAATACAGTCCAATAACGAGGATGAAGAGCCCTGCGACGATGCTTGGGATGCCCGGGGTCCCTGCCCCCGATGACGGTATTATTTTCAGGTGCTGGGCTACGCCAAGCAAAATCTCAAACAGCCCAAAGAATACAAAGACCAGATACCTTTTGTTTCTTATCAGTTCCATTTATTCACCCTTTTTAAGAAAATAGTAAACCAATATGCCCCACGAATATATTCCGATATGTGCGACAATTATCAGCGTCCAGGGGGAATCCCTAGCTGCCAGCAGGAAATTCTTTGTCCCACCCAAAATGTATGCTCCACTCAATATAAACAAACATACCACAAGAAGCAGAAATGCGTATAAGCTCGCTTTTTCACCAGCTCTTATGGTTCTTTCATCGCCCAGGATTCCTGTTCTTGACCTAGATAAAAAACCCCAGGCAGCTGTCACGATGTCCAACTGCCAAATAATGAAGATAATATTGTTTGGGCTAAACCTTCGTCCTAAAATTATTTGGATTATTGTACTTGCCAATAACACAACCCCGAGAACGGGAACCAAATACCACCATTTTCTGTTGAATTTGTTCATTTGATATCACCTTTTCTTGCGAAGTAAGCATAGAACAATATCAATGTTCCAATCATCACGAGGATTATATTAGCAAGCACTTTCTTGAGGGGAATTTCAAGCGGACTGAATTCATTTAAATAAGCTAAAATGCCGACAAATATTAGTGTTATAAACCATGAATATGTTAAAGCAAGTGCACTTATTTTTCGTGTTCTTTCATCCGATACCGCTTGAACGCCATATTTGCTATGTCTATAAATTCCTATTATTAATAATGCAAGGCCTGATGATATAAGCGCACTAATGATGACACTGGGTGCGTTCTTCCAGAATATCAAAACAGCCACTGCTACAAGCAATAGTATTGGCCCGAAAATCAAGGCTTGTTTATTTGCACTTGTCATTTCCATTCTATCAAACCTCTAAATGTTGTGTATATCTAACCTTATGTTACATATATACCACTATATAAAACTTTCTTTTTTGTTAGAAATATACCACTAAAATGTTCTCAAAGGCTAATATTTCGTTATTTTTTGCTCACAAAAACTAAGCCCACCGTTTCATGATTTTGGTTCTCTTCTCCCCTGGCGGTATTTTTCAAGCAGCAGAATCCCATATCCGTACAAGAAGATGAAAATGCCTGCTGTTCTCAGTATTATTGTCTGGCCGCCGCGTTCCTGCGGCATAAGGAAGGTAGAGGATTGCCCGCGCCTGGGATGCCCTAAGGGTGCACAGCTGTCTTATTGTGATGTGGGCAGTGTAGATGATTGCAAGGCTAAAAGCTTGAAACCAGATAATCTACCTCCCCTTCAATAGCGCACTCCAATATCCTGTCATCTGCAGATCCTTAACAATGACATTTAAAGTGATGGCAGGAGAGACAAGTTCAGCATGGCTTAAGATTATTTCTGAGTATAAAGCCACATCTTCTCGCGGCAGTTCAAATTTCCCATCAGTTAAAAGTATTCTTTTAAGTTCGTCGATGATTTGACTTGATATCACTAATTTGGCTTTCCCCTCAAAGCATAGATGGATGAACTTGTACGGATTCCCGCGCCAGAACAAAGCTGATATGTAAATATTGGTATCAGCAACTACCTTTACCATTTTTTAATCCTGTACTTTGCGGTGTTTATGGATGATTTCATCAACGTCCGTTTCTTTTATCCCTCGTTCTCTTGCTATCTTTTCTCCTTTTTCTGCAAGAAATTCAAATTCTTTAATACTAGGGAGTTTTATTTTTTTGAGAAGGATCGTATCTCTGTCCCGGATTACTGCAAATGGTGTTCCTTCTTCAAATCCTTCTTGGAGTTTTTTAGGAATCACTATTTGACCTTTTGTGGACATTTTTGTGAACTCGACTTCTGTTGCCATGATATTACTTTCTTACTTTCTTACTTAATAGGGCTTTGCCAGTATTGAGGATGTCTAGACCGCAAAGGAGACCGACATAATATATCCAACTGCGATTACTTCCATCACTTAACGCGAACTTCTTGAATGACAAAAGAACCCGGATGATGAAATATTTTGCATATCCTTCTCCTCTTTTATTTAACAAACCTGGCAGCAAAATTCCGTATTTCTATATCACCAAAGGCAGAATGCTCACGCAGAAAATTTATGACATGCCTAGGCCCATTTCCTTTTTTCCCGATTGTGGGTCTTACCCCGGCTAACAC
>JBGPUU010000094.1:0-9022 GCA_041491305.1 Candidatus Methanoperedens sp. | reverse complement strand
GCTATATTGTCTTTCTGGTTATGGCAAACACTGCACAGCGGAATGAGTTCGGATGCTTTAAGCACTTTGAATGTATGGGGTTTGTGGCATGTTGAGCAGGAGGGAGCAAGGGATTCGGATCTCAACCTCTGGAAGTGCATAGTGTTCTTGAAATGGTCAAGTTCCTCGGCATGGCATTTTCCACAGGTGTCAGGAATATTTTTAAAATAAATTGAACTGTTTGGGTCATTTGGGCCTTTCATTGTAGCATGAGCACCTGCTTCAGTTTTTGCAGTCGGGTCCCCGCCATGGCAGGCATCACAGGTCACGTAATATTCCGAATGGAGAGAATCGGACCACTGCTGGAAATTGTCCGAAGCTCTTTTCCTGATAACATCTTCATGGCATTCAAGCGAGCAGGAGATATTTCTCTCGGTATGATTAAGTCTTATTTCAGTAAAACGGTTCTGCTCGTCTGTAAATGGTGATAATGTCTTGTGGCAATCCACGCAAGAATTATTAAGATGATCGAGGCCGACAGCCCCGGTTGGAGCGATTAATATTATAAGATATATAAAAAATAGAGATATAACTATAATTCTATGCCAGCAGGGTTGTAATTTTTCAGTTTTTGAAAACATTTTTCGTTTTCCACCGTTGTTATTTTGATTTACCTATCTATATAAGACAGAACAGAGTACCCGTTTTTTATTCTGGCCTTCCTGATATGCTGATGATTTGATACAATAAATAGCTTACTATTTTTATACGCTTTTTGGGCAGATTATTAATAAAAGTTTAGCATTTACACAAAAACATGAAATGCCAGAGATGCAGCAAAAGCGCCGTAGTATACCAGAAATACTCAAATGCACACATGTGTAAGGCTCATTTTATCGAGGATGTTGAGAGGAAAATAAAGCGCGATATCCGAAAGTTAAAAATGGTTGAGCGAAACGACAGGATAGCAGTGGCATTGAGCGGGGGAAAGGACAGCATTGCACTGCTATATATATTGCACAAGATTTTCAAGAATCGACCTGATATTGAACTTTTAGCAATCACAATAGATGAAGGCATCAGCGGATACAGGGAGCACACGATAAAACATGCGCAAAAGCTTACGGACGAACTGGGAATTCCCCTCAAGGTCATTTCGTTCGGCGACGGGTTTGGTATCACGCTTGACGAACTTGCAGGAAAAAAAGAACATGCTGCGTGCACATTGTGCGGAGTGCTTCGAAAAAACATCCTGAACAGGGTAGCGCGGGAACTCGGCGCGACCAAGCTCGCTACGGGTCACAATCTTGATGATGAATCCCAGACCATTTTGATGAATTACCTTCGGGGGGATGTGGACAGGATGAAAAGAATAATTCCCGATGCAATCCAGCCCGGCATGGTACTCCGGATAAAGCCCCTCCGGAGCATTCCGGAAAAAGAAGTTGCACTTTACGGATTCCTGAATGACCTGCCTGTGAGTACGGATGAGTGCCCGTATTCGGGCGAAGCGCTCAGGAACGAAATACGAGAAATGATTAATAATTATGAGGTAAAGCATCCGGGGACAAAATACTCCTTACTTGGCGGGTTTGAAGCAATCTCGAAGGTATTGCATACCCCAGGTACACAGGTTTTGCAGTGCGAAAAATGCGGCGAGCCAAGCAGCGAATCGTTATGCAAAACGTGCAGGCTGCTGGGGCGGTAGCTTACCCTATCATCAATATTACAATCCGTACAATTATCAGCACCCAGCCCACAGCCACAATAATCCATATCGCCTTTTTTGCCACTTCTGCTATTGCCAGGAATATCGTAAGTATTACGAGCATTCCTATGGCATCGACTATCGATTGGGGGATGATAATCCCTGCAACGGATTGGATTAATCCTACTATTTTTTCACCTATCCAGTGCCCTATCGTGTAAATGAACGCCAGAACGCTTGTTAGTATATCTTCTGCCATAATTCACCCATCAATTCTGTGACACATCAATTGTTCACGGTCATTATATACACTTCGTTAAGAATAGTCTAAGAGTTTGCAGCTATAACACAGCCCAAAAAGGCTGACAGGGATAAAGGGAAATGGTATGTTGTAGAAAAAGCCTTTAATCCCACCCTTTACCCCAATAATGTATACTTGATTCCAAGTTATAAACTTTTTGGTTTTACCCCGTTTCGTAAAAACTCAATATTTATATGAATCAACCTCTTCTATAGGTTTTTTATCTTTTTTGAGAGGTTCGTCTTTGACATCGACATCATGAAAATTTGTTTCATTTATTTCTTTTACCCTGCCGACATTCTCGGCAATTTTCCGGAGGGATTCTTTGCTTTCTTTTGTTTGCGGTTTGGGCTTTGGTTTTGCTCTCCTTTTTTTCAGAATATAACCTGCAGGCTTTAATTCGGATTTCATAAGTCCAAGTTCAACTTTTCGCTTGTTTATCAAATCAAGAATCGGCTTCCTTGCATTTTCAGGTAATTTCTCAAGCATCCGCTCAAGATTTTCAAGGGATTTATCCTTTTCCGGTTGTTTGTCTTTATTATCATTTTCCATAATTTTCAATTATATGCTTATTTAGCCCTTAATTGTTTCATATGCTGAATTCGTTTCCTGATAAGTTCTTCTGTACCTATATCACGCCTGCTATGAAGTTCACCCTTCAGGGCAGAAAGACCTTTTTGCGCTTTCTTTTCCGCTTCTCCGATACTATCTGCCATACCAAGGACGGCAATAGCCCTGGAACCAGTAGTGTAAATTTTATTATCCTTTTCATAAACGCTTGAATAGAAAAGAAAAGCATCCTTTAGTTCTTTGATTTCTACGACCGAATCCCTGACCGGATTATCAGGATAGCCTGCAGGAACCACATATTTGCATACTGTCGCCTGCTTTTTAAATGTGACCCCGGTTTTATCAAGCGTCCCATTGACAACAGCGTCACATACAACCAGGAAGTCATTTTCAAGAATGGGAAGAACATTCATGGCTTCGGGGTCGCCAAAGCGCGCATTAAATTCGATGACCGAAATACCCTTTGCCGTCGCCATGAACTGGCCGTACAGGATGCCCTGATACGGCACACCTGTTTCTTTCTTGATGGCAAGAACAGTATCTTTCATTATTTTCTTAGCATCGGTGTAATCCGATTCTTTCATGAAAGGCAGGATATCTTTTGAATCATTGTATGAGCCCATGCCGCCGGTATTTGGCCCTTTGTCTCCATCATAGGCACGCTTGTGGTCCTGTACAGAGGGCGCGTAAGCAAGGGTATTGCCATCCACAAATGCCTGAACCGTGAACTCCTCGCCGATTAACCGCTCTTCAACCACAAGGTCATCGTTCTTCAACACTTCTCTTGCGTATGCTTTGGCGCCATTTATATCGAAATGGTCACCCATAACACGGACACCTTTGCCGCCTGTAAGACCTGCCGGCTTTATGACAACATCACGAAGCTCATCGATATATTCATCCGTACCGCTCTCCCCTTTCCTGAATACCTTGAATCCCGGACATCCTGGAATTTTGTATTTTTTCATGAATTCGCGGGTCCATGCTTTGTCAAATTCAATTTGGGCAGCAAGCTTTCGCGGCCCGACAACAGGGATACCCGCATCCCATAGAAGGTCAGGAATACCTGCGGCAAGCGGGGCTTCTGGACCTATTACTGCAAGTTCGATTTTATTTTTGACAGCATAGTCAATTATGGAAGGGTCTGTCTCTTTTATTAGCTGGAAATCTTTGCATAAACGCGCTATTCCCGGATTTTTCTTGCTCATCGCTGCATAAAGTTCCGGGTTTTTCCGGCTTCGCGTAATAGCGTCTGCAATGGCGTGTTCGCGCCCTCCACCTCCGACTAAGAGTACTTTCATAGGATATCCCAGAGTGTGTTTCAAAATAAAAATGTTCTGGTCAATTTGATGTTTTGATTGCCTACGATATTGCTGATTCGTAATCCCATTTGCTGCGATTTGGTGTGATAAGGATTATAAACCTGGTCTTCATTACTGATAATCTAACATATTTATGAATCCAAAAAAATTACCTGTAAGTTTGATCGTTACTCTTCTTATTGGAATTGTGTTGATATATTTTTCCCCACTGGATAGTCAGTTAGGCCCTGTGCTAAAATTGGTTTATCTTCACGGGGCATTGATATTTACAGGACTCTTTTTGTTCGCAGCTTTGGGTTTTGTGAGTATCGCTTCTATTTTCAGGAACTCATTGAGAGACTTGCTCCTTGACATCGAGAGAACAGCTCTTGTATTCTGGTTATCCGCCGCCATTGTTGGTAACATTGCTTCAGAGCTGGCATGGGGTGGCATTTATTGGAATGAACCAAGGTTAAAAGTTATAATTATAATATCTCTTATATCATTAAGCATTTATTTTATATCGACTGCTTATGATAACTATAAGATCAGGTCTATTCTTGGAATAGCATTGTCATCGCTTGTATTTTTATTGATACAGGGCGCCGGAAAAATAATGCACCCTGACAACCCATTTGGTGCGTCTGAATCATCAATATGGTTCTTTTTTGGAATAATTACTCTTGTATCTTTGATAATCTCTATACAAATGGTTCACTGGCTATCTGAAAAAAGAAAATAAACTTGAAGATTTGGTCTATAGCAGCCCCAACCCGTCAAGTTCCAATACAATCTTCTCAACTGCCGCTTCGGCATCCTCGGGTTTCTTCCCGCCTGTTACAACGAGTTTTCCCGAACCGAATAAAAGCATTACCACTTTCGGATTAGATAAGCGGTAAACAAGACCGGGGAACTGTTCAGGTTCATATTCTATGTTCTCAAGCCCAAGACCGATAGCAATAGCATTCAGGTTCAGCACCCTTCCAAGATCCGCAGATGCAACAATATTTTGTATCGTTATTTCAGGGTTCTTTGTGATATGAACACCCATCCCTTTAAGTTTTTCAAAAACCTTGGAAAGACCGACGCTTACATCCGCGATACTTTTGGCGCCTGTGCAAACAATCTTGCCGCTTCCGAAAATAAGAGCCGCTGTTTTCGGGTTTGTTGTCCGGTAAACTACGCCAGGGAATCCTTCTTTATTATAATCGGCGCCTTCAAGAACACTTATAACTTCATTAAGGTCGAGTTTTGCCCCAATAGCGGTCGATGCAACAACGTTTTCTATTTTAATAGTACTTTTTGGTTCAGTGGTATTCACCATAGACATCACCTTTTTATAGGGTATTTAAAGCTTTAAATACGTTGGGGTAAAAATTAAAAATTATTTAAAAAGTATTGAAAATAAAAATTTTAAGGTACTGTTTATAAGAAATCTTTAATTACAATGACATTGTTTAAGCCAGCCAGTGGCGGGAGAATATCCCGCAGGGATGTGGCCTTACAGGCTGAACCATAAAACAACATAGGAGAATACAATGAAATCAATGTACGCGTTCATCAGGGACGCATGGAAAAAACCCGGAGAATCCGATCTGGGGGAACTCATGTGGGAAAGACTCCAGGAGTGGAGACGGGAACCCGCAGTAACAAGATTAGACCACCCAACAAGACTTGACAGGGCAAGGTCGCTTGGATTCAAGGCAAAACAGGGGATTATCGTCGCGCGGGTAAGAATAAGACGGGGCGGCAGGCGCAAATCAAGATGGCAGCGCGGGCGAAGGACCAAGCACATGGGTGTGAACAAGATAACGCCGGGAAAGAGCATCCAGAGCATTGCGGAAGAGCGCGCAGCACGGAGATTCCCGAATTTACAGGTATTGAACAGTTACTGGGTTGGACAGGACGGCAAGCACAAATGGTATGAAACCATTCTTGTGGATACAAGCCATCCCGCAATCAAGAAGGATAAAAACCTGAAATGGATTTGCAATACCAACCAGAAAGGGCGCGTCTTCAGAGGAAAGACAAGCTCGGGCAGGAAAGGCAGGGGCCAGAGGCGAAAGGGCAGGGGCACTGAAAAGACAAGGCCAAGCCTGCGTTCGCATCAGAACAAGGGTAAATGAATAGTATCCATAATGTATCACTTCGCGCCATAGTTTCGGCAACCGAAAGTGAGGACAGGGTAAAGACTGCCCTGTCGCTTTTTCTTTTTGATAATGAAATAGAATCTACGATGACTGAGGGACATTACGGGAATCCCATTATTATCCTGCAGGCGCAGGTCAAAGGAAAGGATTGCAAGCGATTTATTGAGCATTTGAAATCAAAACTGACAGAACCGGAACTTAAGAAATTGAAATACGAAGTCTCCGAAAGGACTGATGATGAGTGTTGTCTACATTTAAGATTCGATAAGCAGGCAGCTTTTAAGGGGACTGTGCAGCTTGCGACAACAACAGATACCATTTCTGCAAGAATGAAGCTAAAGGCTTACCCGGCAAAACGCGAAAAAGCAATCGAGGTTGCGGAAACGCTCTTTTAATTTCAGGAATTGATGCTCTAAAACAATTTCATAACCTTTTTATATCAATAATCCTTTTTTAAGCCGTAACACACTGGTGGTCCAATGGTAACAAATGAAATTTTTGACAATTATTTACCTGTCGTGATTCTTACGATTGTAGGCGTTGTGTTTGTAGCCATCTCTTTATTCATGTCAAGAATGGTCAGGCCCAGCAATAAAACCAAAGAAAAATTATCCACTTACGAATGCGCTGAAGTTCCAATCGGGGACGCAAGGGTACATTTCAATATACAATATTACCTGATAGTGATTGTTTTCCTGGTATTTGATGTCGAGGTTTTGTTCCTGTACCCGTGGGCCGTGCAATTCAGGAACCTTGGGCCGCTTGGTTTCTTTGAGATGGTCATTTTTATTGAAATACTTATTATCGGTCTTGCTTATGCATGGAGGAAGGAGGCTTTAGAGTGGATCCAGTAACCATTGATACTACAAAAATCAAAACCGCTAAAAAGAAGCCGGTGACAGCGCTTGAGAAACTGGAAGATACCGGGCTGATAAATACCGTTCTGGCAGCCAGGGAAAGGGAAGGGTTGATTCTCTTTTCAACGATAGACCAGGTTTTCAACTGGGCGCGTTTGAGTTCCCTCTGGCCTGTAACTTCAGGTCTTGCCTGCTGCGCGATTGAAATGATGGGTGTGGCTATGGCTCACCATGATATTGCAAGATTCGGCATGGAGATTTTCAGGGCAAGCCCGAGACAGGCTGACCTCATGTTTGTTTCCGGGACTGTTACCAAAAAGATGGCGCCAAGGGTAAAACAACTTTATGAAATGATGCCCGACCCCAAATGGGTAATCGCCGTAGGAAGCTGTGCGTCAACAGGCGGACCCTATATCGAGTCATATGCGGTCTTAAGAGGTGTGGACTTAATTATACCCGTGGATGTCTATATCCCGGGCTGCCCGCCCAGACCTGAGGCATGGTTGTACGGGATTATCCAGTTAAGGGAAAAGATCAAGAACGAAGGATACGGCGCAAAATGGGGGCTCAACAAATGACGCCAGTAGAGGAGTTGAAACAGAAGCTGCCTGCCGCTGTAATCAGTACGGGCATGCAGGTGAATAAGCCGATGGTTTTAATAAAAAAGGAAGAGCTGTTAAACGCCGCAAGGAAAGTAAAGGAAATGGGTTTTGATCATCTTTCTGTGATTACCGGCACCGATTATAAAGACCATTTTGAAGTGGTTTATAACTTCTTTTCTTACAGCAACAAGCAGAATATAGTATTGAAAGTTATTGCAGACCACGATAAGCCTGAAGTGGATTCGCTTACATCGCTCTGGAAGGGAGCGGACTGGCTTGAGCGGGAAACCTATGACCTTGTGGGGATCAGATTCAATGGGCATCCCAATCTTGTCCGAATCCTTTTAGCCGAAGGATGGATAGGGCATCCCCTCAGAAAAGATTATGACATGAACACAGAGCAATTTGTTACAATGGGGGAAGATGGGGAAGACATAGTCAGCACTGATGGCGGAAACCTGTTGAGGAGGAAGTAACGTGGAGACCGATGAACTTATTATAAACCTGGGTCCGGTACATCCCAGCACCCACGGAGTATTGCGCTTCAGGTTAAGAATGGACGGCGAAATAATCAGGGAATGCACGCCTGTCATGGGTTATCTCCACAGGGGAACGGAAAAGCTCGGTGAAATGAAAACTTATCTGCAATTCATCCCTTATACGGACAGGCTTGATTATATCTCAGCTTTCCCCAACAATTATGCATTCGTCAAAGCTGTGGAAGAGCTTGCAGGCATTGAAGTTCCACTGCGTGCAGAATACATTCGCGTTATTGTCATGGAGATTAACAGGATAGTTAACCACCTTGTAGCTATAGGTTCCCTCCTGATGGATATGGGTGCATCTACAATGATGATGTGGGGATTCAGGGAACGAGAGAATGCTCTCCAGCTATTCGAGAAACTCTGCGGCGCAAGGATGACATTCAATTATATCAAACCCGGCGGGGTAAGAGAAGACATCCCTGAAGGCTTCATACCGCAACTCAATGAGTTCCTGAAAGACATGGAAAAACGCATTGAGGATTATGAACAGCTAATTAACAGTAATGAAATATTCCTGATGAGAATGAAAAATATCGGCGTGATAAGCGCGGAAGAAGCAGTAAATTACGGGATGACAGGCCCCACGCTTCGCGGTTCTGGCGTGAATTACGACATTCGCAAATATGAGCCGTACTCGATATACCGTGACCTTGATTTCAGGGCATGCGTACGTGATGAATGCGATAGCTATGCAAGGTACATGGTCAGGATAGACGAGATGAAAGAAAGCCTACATATTTTACGTCAAGTGGTTGATACCATGCCTGAAGCAAGGATAGTAAACACCTCAAAATATGGCATAGCGCCGATGACAGGGGTACCTTCTGCAGTTTCAACGTATTTCCCGAGGATTTTTGCACCCGCGGCTGGCGAGGTTTACAGCAGGATTGAAGCGCCCAAGGGCGAATTAGGTTTTTATATAGCAAGCGATGGAACCACAAAACCGTATCGTGTAAAGATACGTTCTCCTTCTTTCTGCAATCTTACAGCAATACCCAAAATGGTGCAG
>JBGPUU010000093.1:0-9185 GCA_041491305.1 Candidatus Methanoperedens sp. | reverse complement strand
TCCCATTGTTGCTCTTCTCTCTGAAGCCATAACTACGCCTTTATCGCAAACTAACCCTATTGTGGTGGTTCCTTTGTATTCCATGTTATCCATTTTAAATACCTCTTAAATACCTCATCACTAAAAATGAGAAAATTAGCAGGGGTATTATTTGTTTTGGGGTATTTAAAGGTTTTTGCTTTTTAGGATTTTGTCGCTGTTGGAGTGCATAATTGTCAGGCAGTTCCAGATGTCCTATGGATGCGCAGGAACGCATCGTTTGCAGCCACGGACTCCGACGATGTACGGCTTGTATAAGATGTATCAACCTACATAACTTAGTCCGAGCAGCCAGGCGCGGGGAAAAGTACGGTATCAATACGTTTTTTGAGTTCATCGTAACCGTATGCTTCACTATATTTTTTCACATCTTTTTTTACATCAGATAGCGAAATTTTTTCTTTTTCATCAAATTTCATATTAATCTCAGATGTAGGCACTACATAGAATTCCCAGAACTTAATGTCAAGAATATTCTTATTTGCTTTCTCCTTATCCTCCAAATCATTTTCTTTATCATCAAAGAGGCAGAAAACATAACAATCTGCAAATCTGCCCGGTAGGTATATGTATTCTCTGCCATTCTCAACCTTCACAATGAATTTAAATGTTCTGCCGTCATCGATTTTTAAATTTACTCTGGTTTTTTCATCATGTGTTAGTGAAAGAGAATTTTTTTCACTAGTTACACTTATAATCTTGCCGTCATCGTTTTTCTTAATATCTGCTCCTTTCACCCATTTAATACTAAAGTTCATCCTCAGAAATTCTATGAATCTTTCTTTATCGTTTCCTGGGATTTCTTCCCAGCTAAACAAATACTCCTTGGGAATATATTCGCTTCCCACATCAACCTTTTTTTTCCCAATACCATATTCTATTCGTGACTTTTTATCTTGCGGCCAACTTTGAACATATGCTGAGCATTTTACTTCTATTGTTTTGTTTTTGTAACAAATATCCACACAATTATATTCAACACGAGGTTTGGCTATAGCATCAAGCGCATTACCAACTAAAAATTCAGCAAATATCCCACGGTTTCTATTTGATAGAATATCTGAATAAGCCCATTTCCAATAATCACCAATAGAAGTATCTTTCAATCCATGGATTTTATCATTTGGGTCATGCTTCATTTCCATAAATCATCTTGATTCTTCTTACTTGCTAAATACTATTTTCCATAATCCATGCTTTAGAGTTAATAACCATTTAGTAAAAGCACAATAAAAATGAGAAGACTGGCGAAAAATCACCTCACCCTCGTCCCTTCCTTAACCTCTTTCTCAGGCAAAAGCAACACCGCCCCCTCAACATCTGCCGCAAGAACCATCCCCCGCGACTCCACGCCAAAAAGCTTAGCAGGCTTCATATTCGCAAGCACAACCACCTGCCGCCCGATAAGTTCAGCCGGTTTATGGGATTTCGCAATCCCTGCAACAATCTGGCGCTTCTCCCCTATATCCACCTCCAGCTTCAGCAATTTATCAGAACCCTTGATATTCTCAGCCGACAGCACCCTTCCAATCCTTATATCAAACTTCTGGAACTCTTCAAATGTTATCTCAGCCTTTTCCTTCCCTGCCTCAAGCTTATTCTTCTCTTTCGCTATTGCTATCTTTATCCTTTTATCAAGTATGGATTCCATTTCCTTAATCTTTTTATCTTCTATTTTAGTGAACAAAATTTCAGGCGCCCCAAGCTCCTGTGACGGTATCTCAACAAGCGCATCCTCAAACCGCGCTGAATGGACATCACCCGCAAGCGCCAACTGTTTCCATGCCTTTTCCATGTTTCCCGGAAGTATCGGCTCAAACAGCAATATGAGCGCTTTTCCTATCTGAAGGCAGTTCTTCACAACACGGGCGCAGGCATCCTTATCTTTCTTGATGAGCTGCCAGGGTTCATTCGACTGGAAATAGGAGTTACCGTACGCGGCAAGCTCCATCATTTCATCCGTTGCTTTCTTGAATTCATACTCATCAAGGGCAGATATCACGCTGCTGATAGTGGACTGGATTTTTTCAAAAATCTCCTTATCAACTGCACCCTCAGGAACGGCGCCGAAATTCTTATGTGCAAAATGCAGTGTCCGGTGCAGGAAATTCCCGAGCGCCCCGACAAGCTCGTTATTCACTTTATCCTGGAATACTTTCCATGAGAAATTCAATTCCTTCGTATGAGAGGTATAATTCGCGATATAATACCGGAGCAGGTCGGGATGGAATCCATGGTCAAGGTAATCCTCGTCCACCCATACCACATATCCCCTGCTCTTTGAGAACTTCTTATCATCGATTTTGAGCATACCTGACGCCACAACAGCCCAGGGCTGGGTGTAACCTGAGCCCTTTAGCATCGCAGGCCAGAAGATGCAGTGATGGTACGTTATATCCTCGCCTATGAAATGAATGATACGCGAATCCTGTCTCCAGTATTTCTCCCAGTCGTTACCTGTTTTGTTCGCCCATTCCTCGGTAAATGAAATGTATCCGATTGGCGCATCCACCCATACATACACAACAAGGTCGTCATGGCCCGGGAAGCGCACACCCCATTCGAGATTTCTTGTGATGCACCAATCCTTAAGCTCCTTAGCCCATTCCTTTGCATAATTAATGGCATTGGATGTACCGCCAAGCGTTTGCAGGTACGATGAAAGGAAGCCGCTAAAAGCTGAAAGTTTGAAAAAGAAATGCTCCTGCTCGCGGTACTCCGCAGGGTTCCCGCATATCCTGCACTTTGCACTCTTTATCTCGCCCGGCTCAAGATGTTTTCCGCATCCCTGGTCGCATTCATCACCGCGCGCAAGTTTTCCGCAATACGGGCAAATTCCTTCCACGTACCTGTCCGGGAGGAATCGATTATCATGGGGGCAATAAGCCAATCTTATGACCTGCGGGTAAACGTATCCGCGCTCGATAAGCGCCGAAACGATGCTGTCTGTCCTTGCATGATTTGTTGGCGAATCCGTGTTCCCGAATACGCTGAATTCCACTTCCATCGCCTTGAAAATAGTCTCAAAATGTTTATGGTATTTATTGACAAGTTCTGTCGGGGTTATCCCGAGTTCCTCTGCGTTCACCACGATGGGGGTTCCGTGGGCATCGGAGCCGCATACGAATACGGCATCCTGACCCTGTTTCCTGAGCGCTCTTACAAAAATATCCGCGGGTACATAAGTGCGGAGGTGCCCGATATGGCATTTGCCGTTGGCATAGGGGAGTCCGCAGGTTATGAGGACCGGTTCTCTGGATGGGAAATTGGGCATGGGTTTCTACATGGAATTTCCATATAAAATACATTTCCTATTACATTTTCTTGTTTTAAATTCATAAAAAGGTTATAACAGCAATCATTATATCAAATTAAATGGATTTAACACAACTTTAATTGAGTTGATTTCATGATATATCCAGGCGGAACACCCACGCAACCGGAAATAATAGCTGTGGCTTTATCGAAACTCAAAATCATGCCAACGGATGTATTCGCGGACATCGGATGCGGGAGCGGTTCGGTTTCCATTTTAGCAGCGCGCTCGGCAAAACATGTGTATGCCATCGACAGCAGGAACGAAGCGGTTGTGGCTACATCAGGAAATATCAAAGAATGCGGCATTAGTAATGTCACAGTATTAAAAGGCGATGCAGTTTTTCTGCTGCCTGACCTGAATATCGACTGCGCTTTCCTGGGCGGAAGCCAGAACATCGAGAAAGTTCTTGAAATTTTGTTGAAAAAAGTCCCAATATTCGTGGTAAGCGCTGTCAGGATTGAAACTGTAGCGCTGGCATTGGAAATACTAAAAAAGAACAACCGATTCAAGGAATTACTACAGATACAATTATCAAGGGGAAATGAGCTTGCAGGCGGTACTATGTTCAAACCTGAAAATCCTGTATTCCTTATTGTAGGCGGCGCATGATGTTGGTCGGTATAGGGCTCGGACCCGGAAACCCCGACCTTCTTACGCTGGCTGCCATAAAAGCATTAAAAGAAAGCAGGAAGGTATACGTGCCTGGAAAACTGGCTGCGAAACTCGTCACGCCTTATGCTAAGCCTTACTTTCTTGAATTTCCCATGATACAGGATAAAGCTGAACTTTCAAAAATATGGGAAAAAAATGCCGGGATGGTGGCAGAAGAGGCAAAAACCAGCATGGTCTCGTTTGCAGTCCTTGGCGACCCCAACGTTTTCTCTACATTTTCACATCTTAGAAGGACGATTAAGGAAAAATACCCCGAAATCGAGATAACTACAATCCCGGGAGTCAGCGCTGTAACGGCGCAGGCTGCGCGGACGGATACAAGCATCGACGGCTCGTTCATAGTGAGCGATGGTTCCCCGGTCACAACCAAAATAATCCTGAAAGCAAAGCATCCTCAAAAAGTAAAAAAGTCGTTAATAGAAGATGGTTTTAATGAATTCATTTTTGCAGAGAGGCTGTTTATGGATAATGAACGCATCACCGGTGAAATCCCTGAGTCAGGTGATTATTTCAGCCTTATGGTTGCTAAGAAGAGAAAAGAAGGAAAAGAGGGCAAAAAAGATAAAAAAGTCGTCTATTTTGTTGGTGCCGGTCCGGGAAACCCGAGATATATAACAGTAAAAGGGCGAGAGCTTCTTGAATCAGCAGACGTTGTCATGTATGCAGGTTCGCTTGTGAATCCTGTGGTTTTGAATTATGCACAAGGAGAAAAAATCGATAGCTACGGCATGAAGCTTGAAGAGATAGTGAATGTCCTTGCAGAAAGTGTCGAGGCTGGTAAAACAGTTGTCCGGCTTCACAGCGGCGACCCATCATTGTACGGGGCTATTATCGAGCAAATAGACGGATTGAGAAAACGCGGGATAGGTATTGAAATCATCCCGGGAGTGACTTCGCTCTTTGCTTCAGCAGCCTCGCTTAAAACCCAGCTTACGATAAACGGGATTACAGAGACGCTGATAATCACAAGACCTGCAGGAACCACGCTTGAAAAGGACTCGCTGCGTGAGTTATCGCGCCATAATGCGACCATGGCGATATACCTTGGAACGGATAAACTAAGGAAAATCATGAACGAGGTGGCGTATCCCAGAGAAACGCCTGCCGCTGTGGTCTATCATGCATCATGGGATGATGAAAAGGTGATTCTCGGGACAGTAGGCGATATTGCGGACAGGGTAGAAGCCGAGGGGATTGATAAATCTGCAATGATCATTATAGGGAATGTGCTGAAACCTGAGAATTTCAAGAGGTCTCATCTTTATGAGTGAACCTGCTATCATCACATTTTCGCGCAATCTTGATATTGCGGAAAAGTTACGGGATTTCACAGGCGGGACTGTAATTACTTACTCAAAAGATGCTTTTAAGCAGGCTTTTCTGGAATACGATTCGATAATAGCCGTGATGGCAGCGGGAATAGCGGTCAGGGACATTGCGCCTCTTATACATGACAAATGGAAAGACCCGGCGGTTGTGGTTGTGGATTCTGGTTTGAATTTCGCAATACCCATACTTGGAGGACATCATGGGGGAAATGAGCTTGCAAAAAAGCTTGCAGGCATGGGTATAACTCCTGTGATAACTACAGCCACGGAAGTGAAGGGAAAAGAATCCGTGGAAGGAATTGCCGATGCGCTTGGATGCACTATTATTAACAAGGATTCCACGAAAAAAGTGAATATTGCTCTGCTGGAGGCTGATGTAGAAGTCCTGAATTTAAAAGGCCCTAAGATTGTGGTTGTGGATGACGATGTAAGTGTGCTGAAAAGGAACGGGTTGGTTGTGGGGATTGGCGCCAATCGCGGAGTTAAAAAAGACGAGGTTATAGAAGCGATTACGGGCGCGCTTTCGGAAATCAAAGCCAGAATAGGGGATGTGAGATGCTTTGCATCTGCAGCGATTAAAGAAAACGAGCAGGGTATCATTGATGCGGCTACATCGTTTGGAAAGGAAATCAAATTCGTCCCGCATGAAATCATAAATTCTATCAAGGCTCCCTCAAAGTCCAAAGCTATACAGCTTGGATTGAACGGGGTATGCGAACCCGCAGCGCTCGCATTGTCTGATGAAAAAAAACTGTTACTTAAAAAGAGGATTTACGGTAATGTCACCATCGCAATCGCACGGTAAATTGTACATCGTGGGCATCGGCCCGGGAGCAGTTGAACACCTCACAAAAAAGGCAGAAAAGGTGCTGCTTGAATCTGATTATATTATTGGCAACGGCACATATCTTGACCAGATTGCCGGGGTTATAAAAAACGCAAAAATCATCCGAAGCGGGATGGGCGGCGAGATTGAACGTGCAAGGAAAGCGGTTGAGCTCGCAAAGGACAATGTTGTTTCAATAATCAGCGGCGGGGATGCAAATGTTTACGGAATGGCGGGTCTGGTGTTTGAGGTGGCGGATAAAACGGGGGATATAGACATTGAGGTCATCCCCGGGGTTACGGCAATAAGTGCTGCAGCTTCACTCCTCGGGGCGCCGCTGGTGAATGATTTTGCTGTTATCAGTTTGAGCGACCTTTTGACGCCCAGAGAGATAATAGAGCGCCGGCTTGACAGTGCAGCTCTGGCTGATTTTGTGATTGCAATTTACAATCCAAAGAGCAGGAACCGCAGGGAAAATTTTGGAAATGCTATAGAGATAATTCAGAAATACAGGAACGATGGGACGCCTGTGGGAATCGTGAAAAATGCCACGCGTGAAGGAGAAACAGTTATTGCGACAACTCTTGGCCGAATAATGGAGTACAACGATGAAATCGATATGAGCACGATTGTGCTTATCGGGAACAGCGAGTCGAGGCTGTGGGAGAACAGGATAATTACGCCAAGAGGCTACCAGAGGAAATATGAATACTGATAGTTGCGGGGTTTCGGAGCCGAAGTATGAATACTGATTTCGGCGCGCGCACAAAAGAAGCAAAAGAGATCAGCGAGAAGAGCCGTGCAATCGTTCGCAATATCGTGAAAGGCGATACGCCCGAAGACAGGATAAGGCAGCGCTGCGTGATGGCAACGGGCGACCCCGCATTTGCAGACCTCATGAGGTTTAATAATGATGCGGTAAAGGCCGGAATTTCAGCGATAAAAAAAGGCGACACGATTTTCACGGACATAAAAATGGCGCAGGTGGGAATAACAAAGCGTGGGCATAATTGCGATGTCAGGTGCGTGCTTGATGCAGGAAGTGAGATTGCAGAAAGAACAGGCGCAACAAGAACTAGCGCGGGCTTCCTGGCGCTTGAAAAAGAACTTGAGGGCGCTATAATCGTAATAGGGAATGCGCCATCGGCTGCGCTGACTGTATGCGATATGATAGAACACGGGCTTAAACTTGCGCTCCTCGTCGCCACGCCGGTGGGGTTCGTGAACGCTGCCGAGTCAAAGGAGCGCGTGCGGGCGCTGGCGGCGCCTTCCATCACCTGCGTGGGGACGCGCGGAGGGACGCCAGTGGCAGTTGCGGTGGTGAATGAGCTTGTGGAGATAACCTTCAGCGGAAAAACGAAAATTGCCCAAAGAATTTAAATACTTCTTCTTCGTTTAAAGCGAAAAGTACGGTGCGTATATATTACGCAAGTTGAAGTCGATCAAAGTCGGATTTGATGAATTGCGAGGGCCAATGCGGTTATCGTATGCCCGCGAGTGCATGTAAATCAAAATCTATTTGTGATGACCTATTTGCAGGCCTGATGGTTTGCAGCTTGCAGTAAAAATCCCACGTATTAATATTACATATTGTCAAAGGAGGAAAAATGTCACATCCCCACAGACCAAGGCGCGGATCAATTGCATACAGCCCGCGAGTAAGAGCAAGAAGTGAAACACCCCGTGTAAGAGCATGGCCTCTGATAAAAGAGCCCAAGCTGTTAGGATTTGCAGGTTATAAGGCCGGCATGACGCATCTGGTTATGAGAGATGACGCCCCGAACAGCCTGACCACAGGGATGGAAATTTCAGTACCGGTAACCATTATGGAAGCCCCTGCAATGAAAATTGCAGCTATCCGGGTTTATAAAAATACTACTTATGGCTCAAGCGCAATAGCCGAAGCATGGACAACAGAACTTGATAAAGAACTTAACCGTGCAATCACGGTCCCGAAGAAACATGACCTTCCGGCGGCACTTGCCAAAATAGAGCAGCTTATAAAAGACGGCGTTGCCAAGGATTTGAGAGTAATAATGTACACCCTGCCTGAAAAGGTAACTGGCATCCCCAAGAAAAAACCAGAAATCATGGAAAACAACATCGGTGGTACTGATTTGAAAGCACGGTTTGATTATGCAAAGACCATTCTGGGCAAAAATGTCAGTATAAATGATGTATTCAAGAACGGCGACATTATCGATGTTCTTGGCATAACAATAGGAAAAGGGGTACAGGGACCGGTTAAGCGCTGGGGTATACAGCTTCAGAAATCAAAACATTCAAGAGCTGGCAGCGTGAGAGAAATAGGTACGTTGGGGCCATGGCATCCTTCGCATGTAAGCTGGAGGGTTCCGCAGCTGGGACAGACCGGATACCACCAGAGAACCGAATTCAATAAAAGGATAATGCAAATCGGCAAGGATGGTAAAACAGTAACTCCCGAGGGCGGATTTTTGAATTACGGAATTGTTAGGAACGATTACATAATTATCAAGGGCAGCCTGCCCGGACCGGCAAAAAGACTTGTGCGCATAAGGCCGGCAATAAGACCGAATAAACAAGTACTGGCGCAGACTCCGGAGATAACGTATATTAGTCTTGAGTCAAAACAAGGGTGATTCAAATGGATATTAACATAATCGATTTATCAGGAAATACAACAAAGAAAATCTCATCGTCGTTATTTGACGAAACCTACCGCCCTGATCTTATAAAGAAAGCGGTGCTTGCAGCCCAGGCGAATAGGCAGCAGCCCTACGGTCCGCATATGTACGCAGGCTTACGAACCTCAGCCGAAGGATGGGGACCGGGACGCGGCGTGTCAAGGGTTGCAAGGATAAAGAACGGCAGCAAATCGGCAAGGATACCCCAGGCAGTTAAGGGAAGAGAGGCACATCCGCCTAAACCTGAAACGGACAGGACAGAGAAAATCAATGATAAAGAGCGGAAAAAAGCCATCAGGTCAGCACTTGCAGCGACAGGTAATTTAGAACTCGTA
>JBGPUU010000092.1:0-9388 GCA_041491305.1 Candidatus Methanoperedens sp. | reverse complement strand
GGGAGCGAACAGCAAAACTGGTGGAAGCCAACGAATCTATTCAGGAATGGACTTCTAAACTGGAAAAGACCAACTTAGAATTAATGGCTGAAATCACGGAGCGCAAGCGGGCTGATGAGAAGATAAGAGAGCAAGCAGCACTTCTCGACAAGGCACTTGATGCCATTGCTCTTCGGAATTTAGAACATAACCTTATCTACTGGAATAAAGGTGCTGAGCTACTGTATGGTTGGACAGCAGAGGAAGTCATAGGCAAAAATGCTGATGAACTTCTGTATAAAGGAAAACCAATCAAGCTCATAGAAGCTGAAAAGAGCATTATAGACAAGGGAGAGTGGAGCGGCGAGCTGGGGCAGGTAACGAAGGAGGGTAAAGAAATTATTGTCCAAAGCCGCTGGGCACTAGTGCTTGATAGCGATGGTAAACCGAAATCGATACTTATCATTAACACGGACATCACTGAGAAGAAAAGGCTTGAATCGCAGTTACTCCGTGCCCAGAGAATGGAGAGTATAAACACTCTCGCAGGCGGCATAGCGCACGACCTGAACAATATGCTGACGCCGATGATGCTCTCCCTGCAAATTTTAAAAGAAAAATATAAGGATGAGCAGAGCCGGAAATTGCTTGATATTCTCGAAAATAGCTCCCGGCGCTCAGCTGATTTAATAAAGCAGATAATGTCATTTGCACGGGGTATTGAGGGTGAACGCAAACCTCTCAGGGTAACACATCTTATATCTGAAATTGACAAAATTGCAAAAGCGACTTTCCCAAAAAACATCGAACTCCGAACTGATGTACCGGATGACCTTTTTACAATATCCGGAGATGCTACACAATTGCACCAGGTCCTGATGAACCTGTCCGTAAATGCACGCGATGCAATGCCCGATGGCGGTGTTTTGAGTATCTCTGCAGAGAATTTCTTAATTGATGAGGACAACGTAAGGATAAATATTGAGGCCAAAGTTTGCCCCTGCGTTCTCATTAGAGTCTCTGATACCGGAACCGGTATTCCTCCTGAAATAAAAGACAGGGTCTTTGAACCTTTTTTCACTACAAAGGGGCACGGCAAAGGTACAGGTCTTGGTCTTTCGATGGCTCATGCAATTGTGAAAAGTCACGGCGGATTTATTAATGTATATAGCGAAATCGGAAAAGGAACAGCCTTCAGTGTATATTTGCCAGCGGTTAATGCCGAAATACAAAATGTAGAAGAACAGACGGCTGAATTACTTCTCGGGAAGGGAGAATTGGTTATGGTTGCTGAAGACGAAGATTCAGTTCGCGAAATTACGGTTTCAACATTGAGAGAATATGGATACAAAGTGCTTACGGCCAATGATGGTGCAGAAGCAGTCGCATTGTACGCTAAAAATAAGGCTAAAATCAAGGTTATTCTTATGGATATGATGATGCCTTTTATGGATGGGAAAGCGAGCATCCGGGCGATTCGTAAAATTAATCCTGAAATCAAAATTATCACAGTCAGTGGATTGGTAGAGAAAGATAAACTTGCAAAAATTGCAGATACTCGTGTAAATGCATTCCTGCCAAAGCCTTACACTGCTGAGAAATTACTAAAAACCATACGTGAAGTTATAGGTAAAGATAATGATGAAGGGGTCTATACAACAGATGAAAATTAGTCATTTATGAGTCAGTTATGCAGAAAAAAATATTAGTCGTAGATGATGAGAAAGATATAGTCGGCTCATTGAAGATAGCCCTTGAATCGGATAACTACAAAGTTTTCGAAGCGTATACCGGTGACGGAGCCATCCGAAAAGCGCGAAGTGAAGTTCCCGATTTAATCTTATTAGACCTCATGCTTCCGGACATGACCGGTTATGAGATATGTAACAACCTTAGAAAAGACCCATTGACAAAATCGATACCGATTATTATGGTGACCGGATTGGGCGAGACAGGTAGAATTGCAGGCATGGATTTAGGGGCGGATGATTATATTACGAAGCCTTTTGACCTGAATGAACTTAAAACGAAAATCCGTAATGCACTGCAATAGTTTAGGTATTAAGGCGTGTTAAACTAAAGTATGCTGTTAGCATAACAAATTCGAAACATAAATGTATAAGAGTAGTTATCTGGTTTATTGTTATGAAATTGCTTGTAAGCCCCATTAACGTTGAAGAGGCAAATATCTGCAAACTCGGCGGCGCGGATATCATAGATGTAAAGAATCCCAAAGAAGGCTCACTCGGCGCCAATTTCCCATGGATGATAAAAGCCGTTAAAAAAGCGGCGGGAAATGTCCCGGTGAGTGCGACAATAGGCGATTTTAACTATAAGCCAGGGACGGCATCGCTTGCGGCGCTCGGAGCGGCAGTTGCAGGCGCCGAATATATCAAGGTGGGATTGTATGATATCCAGACACGTGAGCAGGCGCTTGAAATGCTGACAAATATCGTCCGCTCGGTTAAGGATTATGACAAAAATAAGAAAGTCGTGGCTTCGGGCTATTCGGATTACAGGAGAATCAATTCCATATCTCTGTTTGAGCTTCCGGAGGTTGGGGAACAGACGGGAGTTGACGTTGTGATGATGGATACTGGCATCAAGGACGGGCGTTCCACTTTTGAATTCCTGACAGAGCGGGAACTGATGGATTTTGTTGCTGATGCGAAAGAGAGAGGACTTCAAACAGCAATAGCAGGCACGATAAAATTCAAGGATATTCCGGCTTTACAGCGAATATCGCCTGATATTATCGGGGTCAGGGGCTGTGTTTGCGGCGGAGACCGGAATTCCTCGATTAAACGTGAACTGGTTGAACAATTAAAAACCGAGATTTGCCTTTAATATTTGGCTTCTGGAAAAATTCATCTCAGGTTGATTCCAATTGTAATAAGAAATGCAGCAATAACTGCATAAAAGGTAAGGCTTGCTGCAATAGCGGCATACACTCTTGACCTTTGAATACCAAGCAGCTCACATGTAATGGCAGTTGCGTAAACCCCCATCCACGGGGTAAAAATCAAGAGACCTGAAACCCCATACTTTTCCATCCATTTTTTAACATTATTGTTCCTGCGCTTACGAAGCCAGTTCTGGATTTTCGGATACTTATTTCCCTGGTCAAAAATGAAAAAAATAAAGGGAACCGGCAGGAAGTTAGCAACAAGCGCTACCGCTGCCGCAATATAAACAGGCAGCCCCATAACCACGCCGGCCGGTATTGCAATCAATTCCTCCCCCACCGGAGAAATTGATATTAAAGCAACAATTATTAAACTGATGAGTTCCATGGCGCTTTAAAGAGCGCATTTTAAACTAAATAAAGCTGCCGCAATTGCGGCAGAAATAGTTTATTCTGAATCAATCAGATAAGCGGCCTTGGCTGTTTCTCATCCGGCTGCACAGGCAGTTTCATCGTATTTATCAGGATGGGGTCTGTAACCTCTTTTGCCCTTTCAAGCAGCAGCTCTTTCCCGCACTGCGTTATTGCGAATATTGGTATAGCCGTCCCGAACTGCGCTATCGTTTTCCCTGTGATACAGCCGCGAATCCATTTTGAGGTGCATCCGGTAGTCATATCCACAAGGCCCAGGAATTCCTTTGCTTCATCCTCAGGCATTCTGGTTGTATGAACGCCAAAAGCGATGACCTGTACTTTGTGTTTCTTCTCAAGGTCGCGGATTGCCAGCATATCTTTTGCGTTCGTGACAGATACGCCTATTTTCTTATAGCCAAGCCCGATGGCTTTTTTCACACCTTCCACCTGGTCAAGCGCCGCAGTCTTCGGGTCGAGGACGATACCTCCGACTTCTTCAATGCGCCTGATGAGTTTAGGTATCGGTGTGGTTTCGCTAAGCCCCGAGATGCGGGAACCCATGCCCTGCGCCAGTTTGGGATTACTGGTAATCACCGTTCCCGCTCCGTCGCAAGCGGTCACGGAGGTATCCAGAAGTCCCCGGCGCAGTCCTGTCATGAAGGTCTCGCTTGCCCCGAATCCCACGAAAATCTCCATCTCGATGGCCCTGTCTTCTGTGAACAAACCGAAGTCCTTGATCCTGAATTCGATATTTTCCTTTGCGGTTTTTGATGTGAATTTCTTTATCCCGCGGACTTTATCGAATATGGGGCAGTATTCGGTCTGCGGTTCCCCGACGTCAACGACTTTCCCGCTCTCAACGACCACGCGGGTCTTTCCGAGAGCTTCCATTACATGTCTGTCTTTTGCCATGATGATAAGATTGTTGTCGAGTGTATTAACTATTAAGATATTGACAAAATTTTATAAGTTGAGGCAAGATTTGCCTGATTTGAACTTGACGCGGTAATGTTAACTTCTTATTATTTCTCAAAACTATACCTTATAATCCAAGTACTGAGTTATGGTAATTGTAATTACGTTTCTACAAACCACACTGATAATTATCTTCTTACCAAAACTCTTATTTCTTAATTAATTTCCCCACCATCCAATCAAAAAATCTTGTTTCTGTTGATTTATTATATCCCATTGTCTCGTTAAAATAACTAAATATGGGCTCAAGGCTCGTAATCACGAGTACTACAATTAACAATGCTATAAGCATTGCATCATATTTATTCACAATATAAAAAATAAATCCATTACCGTATTGTTTTACTAAAGGAAATAAAAAATCCCAAAAGAACAAAGCGAACCCTAATGGAAACATCGCATATCTGAACCCTTTTCCAATTTCTCTTGCAATTTCTCTGTTGGAATAAACTAAAATTCTAATCAATATAATAACTGTTGTACTTACAAAAATTAATAGTGTTGGATCATTGTTAGATAAAGAATCTAACTTGTATAGAAAAAATATTGAAGTAATCGCGATTAATAAATTAGAAGAAAACAAGGAGCCGAAGGAACAAAGAAAATTCCTTATTTTTTTAATTGTTCCATCGGTATCATGGTCTCGTTTTATTTCCCAATATCTTAAAGAAGAATTTTTCTCAATGTTGTCAAATATTCCTAAAAAATAACCGAGGTAAAATCCTATTAGAAGAATGAAAACAGGATAAAAAATAGAAATAATAACAAGTTGATGACCAATTAAATAAAAGAAGATGGTAATTATAATAAAAAACAATATAAACAATGCAGCTCTAAATGACCGACTTTTCATAAGTATGCGAAATATTGTAATTAGACAACATAATACTTATGCATAATGCAGATTACAACCTTTTCCATACTCGCCGATTCATTTAATCTGCGTTCATCTGCGTTTATCTGCGGTTCGTTTTTTTCAGAAACATACCTGCATCAGGTTCATATCGGCGCGCCGAACTGTTGAAATATGTGATGTATGTTGAAGTGCAGAATCAATTAATATTATTACTCTGTGTCCTCTGTGCTCTCTGTGGTTTATGGTCTATCCTGACCCGATAAACATCATAAACAGAATCCTTCATATATCATTTCACATATAAGAACCCCTCAATGGACACATCGCAGCTTCACAAGGAAAATGTACAAAAAACATTCAAATGCGCTATCCTGACCATAAGCACCTCACGATATGAGAAATTCGGGAAAACAGACCGCCCCGAGCGCGCCGAGGACGCTTCAGGAAAGCTCATCTGGGGAATGGTTCAGGCACATGGCAGCAGGATTGTGAATTACGAATTAATCCCTGACGATATGGAAATGATAAGAGATGCCTTCAAGAAATGCCTTTATACTGAGGCTGATGTGATAATATCAAGCGGTGGAACCGGCCTTTCGCCTGCTGATGTCACCATCGAAGCACTTTCGCCTTATATTGAAAAAGAGATGCCGGGTTTCGGGGAACTGTTCAGGCTTAAGAGCATTGACCAGATCGGAAATGCAATGATGCTCTCAAGGGCAATTGCAGGCGTGGCGCGCGGGAAAGTTCTATTTTGCCTTCCGGGGTCGCCAAATGCGGTAAAACTTGCCCTCGAACTTGTGATGCCTGAGATTGGGCATATTATAAAACACGTGAAGGGTCAGTAAATGGAATACAAGTGGAAGGCGATGTTCACCGTCTGGATAGGCATCTTCATGGCTACGCTTGACGGAAGCATCGTGAACGTGGCTCTTCCGACGCTCACTGCATACTTCAAAACCGATATAACCACTATCGAATGGGTGGTAATGGCGTATCTTTTGACCATAACAAGCCTTCTTTTGAGTCTCGGAAGGATTTCCGATATGATAGGAAGGAAAACGATATTCGCCGGTGGCTTAGCGATTTTCACCATAGGTTCGGGTCTCTGCGCCATCTCCGGAAGTGAGAACCAGTTGATATTATACAGGGTTGTTCAGGGAATAGGCGCTGCCATGCTGATGGCCACCGGAATAGCAATAATCACCCATGCATTTCCTCCGAGAGAAAGGGGCAAAGCGATGGGACTGATAGGGACGGTTGTAGCTATAGGTTCCATGGCAGGACCAGTAGCGGGCGGTTTTCTAATCGAGAATGTAGGATGGCAGTCTATATTTTATATAAATATCCCGATTGGGATTTTCGGGACTGCAATGGC
Organism: Candidatus Methanoperedens sp.; assembly: GCA_041491305.1. Lineage (GTDB taxonomy): Archaea > Halobacteriota > Methanosarcinia > Methanosarcinales > Methanoperedenaceae > Methanoperedens. The sequence continues at coordinate 2,881 of JBGPUU010000092.1, read as the reverse complement.
GCTAAGTGTGCTGAGGAAAGACGAAACTACATCCGGGCAGACATTTGACATACCGGGGGCACTTTCGCTTTTTATAAGTCTTATGGCATTGCTGCTTGCTTTGAGCCAGGGGCAGGAATCAGGCTGGCTCTCAGGTTATATAATCCTGCTTTTTATTTTATCAATTGTATTTGCCATTATATTTGTTATGATTGAAACTAAAGCCGTGCATCCTGTAATGGAACTTTCGAATTTCAGGAACAGGCCGTTTGCGGCAGCAAACATCAGTGCGCTTATTAGTTTTACTGCCATGTATAATGTAATACTGTTAATGCCGTTTTTCCTTCAGGATGAGCTTGGATATTCACCCGAAGGAGTTGGAATTGTTTTTCTTGCGGTCCCGCTCGTAATGTCCGTTGTCTCCCCTGTCAGCGGATGGTTATCGGACAGGACGAATTCTTATGTCCTCAGTTCAATCGGTGTCGGGATTTCAACCGTATCCATACTGTGGCTTGGCTACCTGACCCCAACATCCGGTTCCATCGATGTTGTTCTACGCCTTGCGCTTCTCGGTCTTGGCATGGGACTTTTCCAGGCGCCGAACAACAGCATAATTATGGGGGCGCTTCCCAAGGAAAAGATCGGTATAGCTGCAGGAACGCTCGGGACGATGAGGAACATGGGGATGGTAATAGGTATTGCAGTCTCGGGTGCTGTGTTCTCCAGCAGGTATGTTTATTATGGAAATGTCGGGAGTTCATTTTTACCAGCTTTCAGGGATACATACACAGTTTCAGCAATTATATGCGGCATCGCCATGCTGACATCGCTTGTGCGCGGCAATAGCAAATAGATTTAAATCGTTTGCATTAAAAAATTGAATATAATGAGATTCATAACTGACAGGATGCTCGGCAAACTTTCGCGCTGGCTTCGTCTTTTCGGGTATGATACCCTTGAAATCAAGAAGCAGGAGAACGAGGACGATGCACTGCTGGCGCTGGCTGAAAAGGATGGGAGGATTCTTGTTTCAAGAGACAGGGAGCTTGTCAGGAAAGCAGTGAAAAGAGGGATAAGGACGTATCCTGTCCAGTCTTCTGAAATCATGGAACAGCTAAGAGAGATGCAGGAGGAATTCGGGATTTCAACCGAGCCGCAACTTGACAGGTGTACTCTTTGCAACTCGGTTATCAGGAAAGTTAAACCCGAAGAGATGGAAATTGTCAGGGCGAAGGATTATGTTTATCCTGACCGGCTGGAGGAGGGGACTGACTTTTGGCTTTGCGATAATTGCGGGCAGGTTTACTGGAAGGGCAAGCACTGGGAGAATATTATGGAGAGGGCGAAGCGGCTACACAGCGGTTAAGCGCCGTACTTGTTGCATTTACTTCTTTTTCTTCTTAGCATTTTCTTCTGCTTTAAAATTTACTATTTTTTTTATTAGTTCAATTGGTAAGGGTTCTTCTATTGGAAATTGAACCGAACCTTTTGCATATTTATATTTTGACAACTCACTTTTAAATGCCTCAATGCAATTTGCTCCCGGGTAAAAACCAATATGTTTGGAATATCCAGCAAAATAAACAAGATTTCCATTTAAAAAAAAGGCTGGCATCTGATAACTAATCTTTTCCTGAGCTTCAGGAACTTGTTCTTTTATTAAGTTTCTAAGTTCCTCTAACTTCTTTTGTATATGTTCAGGAAACGAACGAATGTATTCATCAATCGATGAATACTTTTTTTTGTATTTGTCCATATGATTGTTCTCCTTTTCCGATCACAATAAAGTTTAACCTGACTTATTCAACAAGTATGGTGCCTAACGTTTCCAGCATAAAAGAAGCCCGGAGCATTAGCAATGGGTTTGGATGAGTGCCGTCAGGCACGAAACCTTTTATGCTATGTTATGTGACGTATTTGCCACATTTTCGCTCGATTACTTAATCCTTTTTGCAGTATGGTCACCTTCCTGATGCAGTATCAATTCATTGACTTTCCCTTCTTTATCTCTTATGAAACTGATTTCTGCATCGACAACCTTAAAAAAATATCTGGTTTCTGCTAACGGGAATATTTCAATTATAACCTGTCCTGTTGCATGTGCAAATAATTTATTACCTTCTCTTGAAATGGTTAATATGATATTGGGAGCTAACTCATATTCTCCAATGTAATCATCATAAATGGATGTGTCCACTTTAACTGCTTTTTTTAGAATCTTCAGTTCAAAATTCTTATTTAATATGTGTAGGCCAATATCATCAATAATATCATCTGCTGAGTTTGAAAGAACTACAACAGCATTTTTATTCTTTTTATCAAAACCTATAAAACTGTGGTATCCGCCAGTCCCACCATTATGCCATATAATTTCAGAGCCGAACTTTTTATGAATATGCCATCCCAGTCCCATTTCTAATCCTGTAATGCCAGAAGCATATGCTATCTGGGTTTTTTCCATTGCTGAGTGTAACCTGCTTTCCTTTAATCCAATTTCAGCGGATAAGAAAGTAAGCATGTCTGAAGCTGTGGAACGTAGTGCACCTGCTCCTTCAAAAGCTAAAAAATCCCAATTAGTGACTTCTATATCTCCAACGTGACCTTTAGCCAATAGAGCTTGTTGTTGAGGGGTTAATGAAATTGTGGTATTTTTTAACCCCAATTCATTGCATATTCGCTTTACGACTAATTGTTCAAATGTCATGTTAGATTTCGATGCGAGAATATGACCCAGAAGACCAAATCCAAGATTAGAATACTCATATTGAGCACCAATATCTCTAGTAAGTGTATAGTGAGAAAGAAAATCATACATTTCCCCCACTGTGTAATCCACGTAGGGAATTCTCATATCTTTAGGTGCAAAGTTTTCTGGCATACTTGGTAAACCTGAGGTATGTGT
>JBGPUU010000091.1:0-9441 GCA_041491305.1 Candidatus Methanoperedens sp. | reverse complement strand
GCATAGGTTATTCCCTGGATTAATGTCCCGGCATAGAAATACAGCGTTCTCTCATCCCAGTCCCGCTCCCATTTTTTTATGAGAGGCGTCTCGCTGAAATCACCTATGGCTCCGTAAATTGCCACCCTTCTCATATCCCTGTTGAGTTTTTTCTCAAAAATCCGGTACGCCTGTTCCGAAGATGAATAGTTGTCGAGGTGAAACCAGCTTTTGTTATAATTCTTATCAGGCACAGGATGGTGATCCATATATATCAGATTTGATTCGGTATCAATCTCATTTAATTTTATTTTCAATTGAGGGAAAGTTTTCTCGTCGATTGCGATATCGCATATCACAATGTTGTCATAATTTCCAAAGAGACTGTTCAATTCTCCGAGAAGGCTCACAGGGCTTGTAAAAAATACAGTAGAATCGGGAAACGCACTTTTAACGACAGCGCCTGCGCAAATACCATCGCAATCCCCATGTGTAAAGATGATGGAACTCATCTTCGCCTGCTGTTGACAAACAGCGTAACCGTATTGGCGCTGAATGTTTTGTCATCAACCGCAAAATGCACGTCGGCTGCCGGAGCGCATATTTTATAAGACATAATCCCCAATACTATATTCTCTTCCAATGCTTAAATCATCTGCTATCTGAATTATTAAAAATAATCTCCCTGACTTTCCCGACATTATTTCTTAAAAATTCCAATACTTCACTAAGATAAGGTTCTGTTCCCGGAACAACAACAGCATGGTTGCCCCAGCTATTTATGCAATTGTCAATAGTATCTTTACCGCCCTTTATCCGTTCCTTATTCTCAAAAATATTATTGACAGAAAGATGCAGATAGTAACACCTGATATATTCTTTTCTAGTTGCCAGCAGCCATTTCAAGTCCTCTTTTTGCACCCATTTTATTTTTCCTCTGTGGTGCAACTTTTCACTTGACATCAAAGTCCTGATTGACACATTCAAGTGCCCGCACACGAATATCTTTCTTTCAGTATTGTGTTCTTCAAATTCCTCTGGAGGATTTGTATCGTCCATGAATCTATTGATTTCATCGGATATCACAGATGGTATTCCTGCCATTTCTGCTATTTTATCGTGTTCTGTATTTCCTGCCATTTTTCCTTATTAGATAATCGGTATTTTATTCCATGAAGTGGTATTTGCACGTAGAGGCGAATCAGCATGAAAGTAATAGCATTTAACGGAAGCGCCCGAAAACAGGGCAACACTGCAATACTCATAAACCATGTATTCAGCGAACTGGAAAAAGAAGGGATAGAAACAGAATTGGTAGAGCTTGCAGGCAGGAAAATCCAGGGATGTACAGCCTGCTATAAATGTTTTGAAACAAAAGACAGGAAATGCGCTGTCAAAAATGATATTGTGAATGATTGTATTGAAAAGATGGTGGAAGCGGATGGAATTATCCTCGGCTCACCGACATATTTTGCCGATATAACCTCGGAAATGAAGGCCATGATAGAACGTGCTGGATTTACCGCTATGGCCAATGGTTCCATGTTCAAACGAAAAGCAGGCGCTGCAGTGGTTGCAGTCCGAAGGGGGGGCGCAATACATGCTTTTGACTCGATCAATCATTTCTTCCATATCAACCAGATGATAGTCCCGGGTTCAAGTTACTGGAACATGGGCATGGGAAGAGAAATTGGGGATGTTGATAAAGATGAAGAAGGAATCCGGAATATGAAGAATCTCGGAGAGAATATGGCATGGCTGCTTAAGAAAATAGCAAACCCAAAGTAAAAAATTTGATACTTTATATTTCATCAAGCCCTTATTCCCGATAACCTACCCGAACTTCACCACAGGACATGACCAGGTGCATTTACCGCATCGGGTGCATTTCCCGCTGATTTGCGCCCTGCCGTTAACACTTATCGCCCGCGCCGAGCATTTGCCAACGCACACGCCGCATCCCGTACACGAAAGCGCGCGCCTGATGGTCTTTTCGGCAAGCCCGATTAACTGCCTCGCCTCATCCTCATTGGCGCCTCTTGCCACTACAGCGCCGCTGGCATAAACATGGACATTATTTTCCCCGCGCTGGGCAAGGATCACGCCTTCAATCGAATTTGTGTCCCCGAGCATCCCCAGGAAGCCGGTTTCTTCAATCAGGGAAAGATTCAACGGCGTTCCGAAACTGCCTTCTGCCGTGATGCCGCCGGCTTTGCAGGGGCGGTACCCCACGGTCATAGTAAAATTGACAGGTTTTTTCTCGCATACGGGAACCAGGTTTATACCCTTTTTCTCTGCTATCATCCTTATCGACTTTGGCAGAACCTGCCAGCGCCAGAAACCGTATGTTACCCATTCCTGCGGCAAGCCATTCCGCGAGGCGTATTCTTTGAGATATTTTTCAAGCTTTTCGCTTAATTCAGGATGAATTTCCGAAAGCCGCGAGAAATCAGCCATGCTCGCCGAGGGGCACAGCCAGCACCCGATCCTGTCGAATCCCTGCTCATAAAGTGGATTGTATTTTGCCTTTTTCCAGAAAAGATACAGCCAGACATGAAGCGCTGTCCAGTTCTGGATTGGCGTTGCAGCTATCTGGTTTCCTACCGAGGGGTTCTTCCAGATATGCTCGCTGTTAGCCCTTATCTCGCTCTCGTATTTCCTCTGCCCGACAAAAGTCAGGCACTCGTTCTCGTAATTGTTCTCGATGACCTGCGTTATCGCCCCGAGCTTGCAGACCTTGCAGCACCATCTGGCTTCCACCGTTGGCGGCCCGAAATTATCGATGGACTGCCAGAACGAATCGCCCGACGAGTGTATCTTCAAAGGTAATTTAAGCTCCTCTGCTGTCTGTTTTACATTATCTACGGTCTCTTTAAACTCAAGACCCGTATCTGCAAAAAGAATATCGAACTCCGGCACAGCATCGCGCACAAGAAGCAGCGTGGTAAGGCTGTCTTTCCCGCCAGAGTATGAAACTGTGACAGGTTTTCCTGTGGTTTCAGCCACGTTTTTTATGAAGCTGTGCGACTTTTCTTCCATCTTTTTCAATATGTGCATGTTCGCCGCAACGGCATCTTCCCATGTCCTTTTTTGCTCCGGGCGCAGGGGCTCCTGAGGCTTCGGTTTCCCGTTCCAGCGCGTTTTCACAGCCATGCCTTTCTCATGCGTGAGCATCCTCGATGTGCTCATCCGCGCCCTGCCTGTTGCGATTACCTCTTTTTCAGGCGTCAGTATAATGACCTCGTCATCCTCAGCAATACCCGCGCTGGCATCATTCACTCCAGGCGCGAGCACCGATGCGCCTTTTATGATAAAATCCACGGCGCCCTTATCCACGATTAACCATTTCCTGCCCTCAGCGAGCAGCCTTGCCCCTTCAAGCCTTGGTATGAACACCCATCCCATCTTTTCAAGCTCAAAGCGAAGCGAACCCATCACCGCGCCGTCGAATACCACCTCGTCCATCCTGTCCTCATACGGTGCCTTGTTCAGTACCACGAGCCTGCCCTCCGGGATGAGTTTTAAGCCGAACTGCTTTTCTGTCATTTTGTTGATGAGGTCTATGTCGTACTGGAAAGCGGGTCTGATGTCGCCCGGCGGTGTTATGTCGATTTTTTTGGTGGCCGCTCCACAGGCGCAGGTTTTCCCGAGTACGGGAAGGTTGCATGATGGGCACCAGTATAACAGGAGTTCGCCGAGGTAATAGGGCATGGTTCTTCTGTTGGCAGAGGGGGTATTTATATGGTGCGTCCCGGAGAACGATACTGGCTCACCGCGAAGGGCGCGAAGGGCGCAAAGTTTTAAAACAATCCAGTAATGTGCGTGGCATTAAATAAAAAAGATATCAAGGTGACTAACTGCTTTTACCTCCTTAAAATCCCCATCTTTCGTTATAATACCTTGTGCCTTGTTTGCTATGCCTATTCCGGCAATCATTACATCAGCTAGATTTATTGGCGTCCCTCGATTATAAAGAGATGACATTAATTTGCTGCTTTCTTCGGCAGCTTTTAAATCAAAAAAGTAAATAGGGGTGGAGGAAAAGAATTGAGTGAAATATTTTTCCTCTTTCTTCAACTGTTTATGATAAATTCTTGTGAAGATTTCTAATAGGATACAGAAGTAGCTGCGCAGTCATTTCTTTTTCTTTCCAGAATTTCCTTTACCTGCGCATCTCCCCTAAAAAGTTCAATTATTGCAGTAGTATCAAGCAAATACATCTCTAAATCCGGATTTTTTTCTTTCCTCTAAAATTTCCTTCTCCATTTCTTCGAGGTTTTTGCTATCTTTTAAAACACCGAAAAAGTCCATAACACTGGATTTTTTTACAGTTTTTTTACCTAAAGCCCTTAATAAAACATCGCTGAAGCTCTCTTTTTCCTTCTTCATTTCCAGAAGTAAATTATATGCTTCATCTCTCAATGTGATGGTTTTTACGCCCATGATTCCTAATTGGAAGCGCAGAGATATAATTATTGCCTACACTTTGTGGACATGGATTATTTCACCGCAAAGGCGCGAAGGACGCAATGACGGCTTGTCTTAAAGTCTTCCTCGTTTTTGTCAATTAAATTAAACATAGTCCTGAGCGGCCGCCATTGATACAAACCTATATATTACATAATTTATAAGTATGAATTGGATAGGGTTAATTGAAGAGTAGGTAAGACGGTTGAGGCTACGATGGACAGGGAGTTTAAACGACATGCTAATTTAAAAAATATATTACTTATTTTTGTAATGCTGTCTGGCCTGGCTATTGCTTTATTATATTTCCTGCCAATACCTTCGCGCGCCGGAGGGGAGAAATTAACAAGCGGCGACATAACTTTTACAGACGGCTCAGGCAATCAGTTGAACGGTAAAATAGAAATAAGCGGGGCCGGCGTATCGAGTAATCATAAAGAAAGTGCCAGTTATGTTAGCTGGAAAAATCTTCCTCGTGTAATAATCAGTTTTAATGTTCTTAAGACCCTTGGCCTTTCTGTTAACCTGAGTATTTCAAAAGACTCTCCGAAAGCCAGTGTAAAACTGGATAATTACGGCATCCACATGCCGGCTAAGGTGAATATAACGCCACCCGGGACTCCATTAAAGTATGTGGAAATCAGCGCCGCGGGTGTTTTTTTTTCAGAAGCAGACATATCCATACAATATACAGACACCGAAGTGACCGGACAGGATGAGGACAAGCTTACCATTTACAGTTTTGACAGCGCTGATTCAACATGGACAAAGCTTCCCACTAAAATCGATACAACAAAAAAGCTCGCGAGCACAAAAGTCAAATCTTTTTCAGTTTTTGCTTTAAGCGGACTAAAAAATGCTACAATACAAATACGCGATACCGATAATACGCCTTTTGTCAGCGAGGTCAAAATTTATGATGAGGCAAAGAATTTAAAAAAGAATGTAAAAACAAACACCATCTCACCTGCAGACATCCCTGCCGGAGGAGAACTTGAGGTTGATGCTATCCCCGGCAAGAATGTGGCTGTTAAGTTCAAGCTCAAAAAAGCAGACAAGGGCGAGATTATACTGGATGACTTCGGAACGAAAAATCCCGTATTAGAAGCTCCTCCTGAACCAGTAATTAAGTATGTTGACATTAGCGCCAACAACCTGGGTTTTGATTCAGCTGAGGTTCGGATACATTATACTGATAAGGAACTTGGAAATGCTGATGAAAACACGCTGATTATTTCTCACTGGAACGGTGTCTCGTGGGATATATTGCCAACAACGATTGATGCTGATAAAAATACAGTCACAGCAATCACAAACTCGCTTTCACCCTTCGCTGTGTATCCCTTCACTTCTTCATTGGATGCCTGGGGTTATGCCGGAAACAGCATTCCTGAACCAGCCAATACTTCCTGGTTACAGGCATCATCAGCCGCTAAAAGCGCTGTTGCTTCCATTGATTCTAACAGATGGGAGACAAAACTCACGACTGGCCATAACCAGACCGATTATCAGATGTATCGCTTTAACATTTCAGAACCTGCCGGGGAAATAACGAATCTTACAACAACATGGACCGGGTATGGCGAAACACTGACAGGCTATGATACCTATTTGTATATCTGGAATAACTCCAATAATTCCTGGAAACAGCTTGATACTAAACATTTGGTAACCGATGGAACCCTGAACGGTTCGATAACGACCGGCATCACTGATTATGTTAATGCCAGCGGATATGTCTATATTGCTGCAGCATCAAAGCACTACAATTATGCACCTCCTGCCCCGACTGGACTTTCAGCTTCGGCTGGAGAAAACGATGTTACTATTTACTGGTCGCCTGCAACAGATCCGGATAACGATACTGTTCAATATTATGCAGAAATAGTTGGAATAGCCAACAGCGGCTGGATAAGTGGAACATCCTGGTATTATTACGGGCTGAGCGGAGGTAATTATTACACATACAGGGTTAAAACCAGGGATACATTCGCAAGTGCAGAGAGTTCCTTTGCCACAAGTTCTTTTGACACGGCACCGCCGCCACCAAGTTGTCCTTTAGTATACATATGGAACGGGACAGGCTTTGAATACTCGACAGATATTGCAGGAGCAGTACTGGGGGCAAGAACAAGCGTAATATCGTATCCAAGATATTACGATATGCCTGACCTGAAAGCAAACAACGGAAGCTATAACCTGCTCGTCAGGGAAGTATTACCAGAAGCGGATTATTTCGACATGGCAAAGCTGGTGGTTGCAGATGTTCCGGATGGATATAATATTTACACGAACTGGCTGGGCATGAAATCATTCGGGGTAGGCTGGCATGACGATAAGGTTAATAATATAAGATATGCTTATCCAACTACGCCACAGCTTCTTACGACAAATAAGAGTACTGAAAGAACGCCCATCCATGCCACAAATAGTATGGGGAGTGATGTTACTGCCCGGTTACAAAAAGTAGACAACAACCCTCTTCGTGAAACAGCAACCGGAACGGAAGAGTATATTCTGGATTTCGGAAAAATAAATCATCCGGAATATGCAAAACTAATAATATCCGCATGGGTCAATTACATCCCAGGCAGAGATGTCAGGCTGCCAATAACATTATCAGTTATAAACGAAACCGGTCAGTGGGAACAGGCAGCAGAACTTGGTTCGTTTACCGGGGATCTGGAAACACAATTATATAATATTTCTAATATATGGATTACACAAGACCACAGGCTGAAGTTAAGACCTTCATACAGTAAGACAATGACACTGGTAATCGATAAAGTGATGATTGATGATTCAAAGCCTGTTGACGTAGAATCTACGATAATAAACATCAGTAATGCAAACCTGCATTACAGGGGAAAAGACAAAATAATACGCTCAACTTTCGATAATAGAATCCACGGGGATAACGTGTTTGAGCCGGACGACACATCAGATTATTTCTATGGAAACTTCACAAAATATGGTGACGTGACACCCTTATTGACTCAAATTGATGATAAATATGCCATCATGCGGCACGGAGATGAGTTAAGCCTGGGTTTTGACGAAGTACCAGAAGTCAATAACAAGCACAGGCAATACTTCCTGTTTGCTCTCGACTGGTACGTGACAATGACTGCAATCGACACGAACAGGACATTCATAAGAGATACTGTCGGCCTGCTGCCATTTGTAAACATGAGCACATTCCCTTATAATACATCAATTGAGGACTATCCCCATGATGCAGAACATAACCAGTATATCAATGATTGGAATACAAGGATATGTGAGGACAGAGTCAGCGGAACTTGTTATAACTCTACTACCGGTGAACAGGTTATTACAGGAGGCAAACCTGCAATATCTGAAAATGTCCCGGAAAAACCTTTGCCGCGTTCTTTAAACACGAACTACATTGAATTAAAACTGGAATTTAATGCACCCTACAATGTCTCAGGTTATGTAACCGATACATCCAGCGGTCTTCCTCTCAGCGGCGTTTTGGTCAGAACTAACACAGTTCTGGACGCCACCACAAATTCGAGCGGTTTTTACAATTTTTCATTGATAAACAGCACATATACTATCAATGCAAGTAAGACTGGCTATGATGCTAACGCCACAACCGTAACAGTAAACGGCACGGATTTAACAAATGCCAATATATCATTAGTATATCATCCCTTCAATCTCTCAGGATACATTTTAAATAAATCCAGCAGTCTTCCTCTCAGTGGCGTTACGGTTAAAGTAGCGAACACATCTTTGAGCACGACAACGGGTGCCGATGGCTTCTACAATTTTACATTGATAAATGGCGAGCATTCAGTAGTCGCAATCCTGAAAAACTATGCTATTAATTTTACGACCTTGACCATTAACGGTGCAAATGTTACAAATGCCAATATTTCACTTGTACCCACAGTGTCCCCTGGCAGAGATGCCTGGCACTCAGCAGGATATAATCTTCCATTACCTTATAGCGCTTCCTGGATTCAGGCCACATTAGCCCAAAAGAATGCCATTTTGTATAATGATTCAGATATATGGGAAACAAAACTCACGACCGGACATGACCAGTTTGATGACCAGTTGTATCGCTTCCAGGTGTTGCAACCGGGTAATGAGGTGAAGAATCTCACTGTAAAATGGATAGGGCACGGAGAGAATAAATCGGGTTATAATACTTCTCTTTATATCTGGAATTATAATGGCGTTTCCTGGGAAATGCTCGATACCAAAAATCTGGGTGTTGAAGGTACCCTGAATAAATCAATTACCATAAACCCGGGCAGCTATATTGACCTTTATGGATTCGTGTATATTGCAGCACGCGCCAGGCACTATGATTATGCTCCCGGCACCCCGTCCTGGATCTCATTAGACGGGACAATAGCAGAAGAACCCATTACCTGTTCATGGGGGCCTGTAATAGATTTAGATGGTGATCTTGTTCAATATTTTGCAGATTTAAATGGATATAACAGCGGCTGGATCAATGATACAAGCTACACTGATACTGCCCTCTATGAAAGTAATACCTGCAGTGTTAAAACGCGTGATAATTATACATATACTGAAAGTTCATCAGTATCGGCATCCGCCTGGATGGATTATTCCTTAAATACTAATTATGTTGAATTAGAATTAGCATTTAATCCCGGTTACAATGTTTCAGGTTACATAACCGATGTATCAAGGGGTCTTCCGGTCAGTGGCGTTTTACTAGAGACAAACAATAGTTTAAATACGACCACAAATGCAACCGGGTTTTACAGTTTCACTTTGTTAAACAGCACATATAGCATCAACGCAAGTAAGACGGGCTATGATGATAATGCCACAACCGTAACAGTCAATGGCAAGGATTTAACGAATGTGAATATTTCGTTATTATATTATCTTCACGACCTCTCAGGCTATGTAACCGATGTATCTTCGGGTCTTCCTCTCAGCGGTGTTTTAGTCCAAACAAACACAGGTCTGAACACGACCACAAAT
>JBGPUU010000090.1:0-9480 GCA_041491305.1 Candidatus Methanoperedens sp. | reverse complement strand
CAGCAAGGGAATATCTGGGAATTATCGGAAATCCAGTAATAACGTATATTCTTATATTGTCACTTTTCCTGGGTTTTTTATCAATTTTATATTTATGGAAGCAAAAAGATAACTATTATGATATTTTAATAAAATGTTTGTTTATAGTCACAGGTCTTTATGTCCTGGGATTTGTTTTTCTTATATGGTTCCACATACAGATTTATAATACGGTTTTGATTGAATACCCGGCCATTCTGGCGCAGATGATACCTGTCAGGGAAAGCCGCATGGTCATCCCCCTGTGGATAGAATCGGAAAAACTCTATTTCTGGGCGATGGTTTCTATGGTTTTCGCATTGACCCTCAGGCAGAGAAAGGAACTCACAGCATCGCTTGGAATAATATTGGCTGTTTTTTCAACGATTGTATATTTCTTCTCAAACCCGTTTAAAGAGCCCCTTCCGATAGTACATAGTGAGATTACGCAATGGTTTGCAACGCTCGGAGCCGGGGATGCGAGTATTTTCCAGGTAGCAGGGATACTCTACGGGCGCATAACATATTACTACAATTCGACCTACATGTGGACGCACCCGCCAATGCTCTTCATAGCCTATGCGTCACTTATTATAACCGCCGCAGCATGCGTTTTCATGCTCAGGAAGCATGAGAAGGTTTATGATGAAATCGCTTACAGGTATGCAAAAATCGGCTACATCCTGCTAACAACAGGAATGCTGATAGGTTACCCGTGGGCAATAGAAGCATGGAAAGACAGCGCATGGTGGTGGGACCCCAAAATCTCAGGTTCGATAATGATGTGGGTGCTTTATTCGGCATATCTGCATGCCCGTATTTACTCAGGCAGGATGTGGAACGCGACTGCGTATCTTGGAATAATCTGCTTTGTGTCACTTATATTTACTTACCTGTTGACCTACATAGTCCCGGGGATACACTCGGTGGTGCAGCCATGAAACTTAAAAATTACGATTATTACCTTATAATCCTGACCGCGCTCATCCTTTTTGCAATAGGGCTCGTCTGCGTTTACGGGATTACTGAATACAATTACCTTGCGGTCAATCCGCAGTGGACTGGCACAATCCAGTATTCCCGGTACATAAATGACATGAATTCATACCTTTACCCTTTCCTTGTATTGCTTCTATTGACTCTTGGCTTATGCATTCCAAAAAGGCTTCTGGAACAGGATTTTTTAATAAAATTCGCCGCTCTTGCGCTGGGAGCAACTTTTATCCTTACGTTTTTATCTGGTATCGTGAATGGGCTGGTTTTTCTCCTTGCGGTCATGATAATTGTGCAGGGTTTTGTTCTCATCAGGACAATTAAAAAGAGTGAAGCGCTCAGGTTTGAAAAAGAAGGATATGCGGGAAGAGTGGGTTCGTCGCTTTTGCATCTTGGTATTGTGGTGCTGATTTTTAATTTTATGGCCCTGCAGGGAAGTTCATTTCATCTTTTGATATTCTGGTCCGGAATGATAATGATCACGGCTGGGAATATTTTTTCTTTTTATCCGGAAAGGATAAACGTGCTATTGCATAAAAAATGATAAGTTCACGAATGAAGAGTTAATTACCTTGAGTTTTTAACAGTTATGCCAGGGTTTTCTTCTTGTTTTGTTTCAATTTTTTCGATAATATTCATTAACCCCAATTCCTTATCCAGTTCTAAAATCAGCATCTCAAGGTGAATAGCATTCTGCTTTTCTTTTTCATATTTTTCACTTGCTACCTGGTACCTGTCATTGATTTGCTCAAGATTATTCTTCAGGGTCTTTACCGACTTCTCATATTCGGTGATTAAGGCTGTTTTATTTTCAATTTCTTCCCTAAGTTCTTTCGGAATCCCCTGTCCTTTCCTGATTTCTTTGATTTCCATTTCCAAACTTGAAGCCCTATCCCGTTCTTTTTCAAGTTGATTGGCAACTTCCTGATACCTTAATCTTTCTTTCTGGTGCATAAGCCTGATTTCCTCAAGTTCAGCATTCAGTTTATTTGCAGATTCCTCGTATGTCTTTATTATACCCTCATACCTGTTGACCTCATTCTTCAATCTCTCAATAGTTTCTTCCTGTTCCTTACTCGGAACGTATGTCACCTGGGGTTCCCTGAGTCCTTTAATCATCTCCTGCTGCTTCTCAATCAACTTTTGCAATCTGGAAATAGTCACCTGCTTTTCTTCAAGTTGACTATTAGTTTTATTTACTATGTTTTTATAAGTTTCAAATAATTTTTCCCGAAAAGTAATCGTTTCATTGACGAAGCTTTGTATAACGTTATTCAAATCAACCATTGATTGATTTTCAGAAACCGGTGCTGTAGCAGGTCTTTTTTTCCACCAAAAAATACGATTAATCCAGTTTCTAAAGGACATATCCATTTTATCTCTTATATTTGGATTTTACCTCTTTAATGCTTTCAACATATTTGGGATTTTTCTTAAGAACTTCAATAATCCGACTCTGTAGTTCATCTTTCCTTTGTACAGGCTCCTCCAATGGTTTTTCTTTAATCTGCTGATATACCGGTTGCATTTTCTCTACCCTCTCCCTGATTATCTCAGCACCAACCGGTTTGATTCTTTCCAATCTCGTTTCTTTGGCCGATAATTTAATTTTCCGGAGAACATCCAATGCTAAATGTGCTGCTGCATCATTTTTATGCATCAATGCTTTCTGAAGGGTCTTGTAATCTCCCACAATGCCGTAATCGATTAATGTGTCGAGAATTTTTAACGAATCTATTGCAACATCTGGTGTAGATAATGCTTGATCACAAAAAAAAGGATACATGGATATCAATACATCATTCTTTAATTCAGCCCCTCTTATTATGCCCGGGGACATTTCCCGGAGAATATCTAATGAGCTCCGAGCTATGTTGATATTTCCATGATATAATACCCTCTGCAATCCAAGGAAGTTTTTTCTTTCTATTCCCATACCTGCAAGATTCTTAATATTGTTTAAAGTATCGCAAACTACTGCCTCATCCCCTGATTGTAATAAGTTATTTAGAAATGGGAAGATAGTTTCATCTGCTACTGATTGAATGGATTTTCCCTGGAATATCATATTCCCTCAAAAACATGAATCTCTTTTCCAATATTCATACTTCTTATTATGTCCAGTGCAAGATAGGCAATCTGCTTATTCTTATGTAACATCATCTTTTCTATAGGATTAAAGAGATTCACTTTGATTTCAGCATCATCTGATAATTCATTCGCTGCATTCATAGCGCTGAGTATTATAGGGTCAGAATTGGATCTGAAGCAGGTAACCAGGAACGGGATTACTGCATCTTTAAGAATTTTCCTGTATTCACCCGGGGTAAAAGGCTTTACCTTGCCATCTGTCTCGTTTATCAGCCTCAGTACATCCAGGGAGAGATATGCAACATCTTTACTCTTATGCTGTAAAGCACCATTAAGAACCTGGGTCAAATCAGCCATTGGACTGTAATAAACAAGCGCTTTTGCCGCCTTCAGGGAGTCGAGTGCAAGTTCACTTTCTGAACAATTTACACAGCTTGAAAAAAGCGGAATCAAATTTTTTTCAATAATATTTTCCATTAACTAACCTCCATCACAATAGATTAGAATTATCCTCTTAAGATATAAATTTATTGATTTTTTATTTATGACCTTTTGGGGAGCGCTTCTGCTTTTTTTTCAATTTCCTTATTTCGTATTACTTGAATGGGTTTTTGTTCTTTCAAGTTCCTAAGCGAGGTCATTACGGATTCTACAATCGTTCTTTTTCTCCCCGCACTTCTCTCAACACTAACTAATTTTACTTTCGCTATTCTTGTTTCGATAGGCATTCTTTTGATTTTTCTGAGAACATTTAAAGCCTGAATTGCTACTTTTTCATTTTTATGCAGCAATGCCTTTTGCAGGTTCTTATAATTTCCAATTATATCATAATCAATTAAAACATCAAGAATCTTTAATGATTCTGTTGAAACACTCATAGTGGATAATGCCCGCTTGCAAAAAAACGGATACATGGATTCTAATATATCGGTTTTTATTTCAACCTGTTTTATTCTTGGAGATGCTTTCCTGAGAATATCAAACGAGCTATGTGCAATGTTTATATTTTTATGATACAATGCCCTTTGCAACTCAGGAAAGTTTTTCTTTTCTATCCCCAAATCTACGAGAAGTTTAATATTGTTTAAAGCTTCGCGAACTTCTGCCTCATCCTCTGATTGCAGCAAGTTGTTCAGAAATGGATATATATTTTTATTGACCACTGATTGAATGGATTTTCCATTGAATATCATATTTTACTCAAAAACATGAATCTCTTTTCCAATATTCATACTTCTTATTATATCAAGTGCAAGATAGGCAATCTGCTTATTCTTGTGTAACATCATCTTTTCTATCGGATTAAAGAGATTCACCTTGATTTCAGCATCATCTGATAATACATTCGCTGCACTCATTGCACTGAGTATTATATCGTCAGAACTGGATCTGAAGCAAGCAACCAGGAATGGGACCACTGCGTCTATAAGTATTTTTTTGTATTCAACCGGGTTAAGGGGCTTTACCTTGCCTTCTGTCTCATGTATCAGCCTCAGAACATCCAGCGAGAGATATGCAACATCTTTACTCTTATGCTGTAAAGCGCCGTTAAGAACCTGGGTTAAGTCAGCCAGGGGACTATAATTAACGAGCGCTTTTGCCGCCTTCAGGGATTCGAGTGCAAGTTCACTTTCTGAACAATTTACACAGCTTGAAAAAAGCGGAATCAAATTCTTTTCAATAATGTTTTCCATTAACTAACCTCCATCTCAATATAATAGAATTATCCTCTTAAGATATAAATTTATTGATTATTTTTTGACTGTTTGAGAGCGAGTTTGCCTATTAATCATCTAATCCTTTTTCTCCTTTCCGGATTTATGGATCATCTCTATGGCTTTATCATAAGCTTTTATTGCCTCATCGTAATTTCCCTGTTCATATAGGTCAAAACCCCTGTTAGACCAGGCATCCGCATCCCCCGGCTTTATCTCCATAGCTTTTTCATAGACCTTTACAGGCTTTTTGTATCTCATTAATATAAAAAGGACAAGACCTATGAATATGATGGATATTACAATATATCCCCAAAGAAGGACTCCCGATTCTGTTATCTTTTGTAGTGTCGGCTTTATTAATACCGGAGTTTCAACTGCAGCAATGGTAGCTAACGGATAAGGGGAACCGGCAACTATTGCAAATGGCGAGAATCCGCTGGTTTTTGCCATATAATAAACGAATTGTTCGTCAATGCTTCGTGGTTCGGTTTCCAGGGAAACCCATTTGCTTCCATCCCATCTTAGTAGACTTATACTACCTTCCCCGAGGTTATTCTCGGCAAGCCAGCTCCTGTCGACTTTGAATCCTATAAACGCATCTATAATACCCTGTTCGCTTTCGAGTTCCTTCGCGCCCACCCAAATGTTAGCATATTTATAAACAATCCCCTCGGGCTGTGTAACTCCTTCTATCTTTGAGAGATCTTTGAGCATTTCCACCCTGATGCTTGTAGTTCCAAAATTCTTTGCCGGGGTTATCAATACTTCTGAAATAACAAGGTCTGGTGTTGTATAAATATATGATGCCGGAACATTTGCCCCTAAATACTCTTCCATAATCTCAAACGTATCTATGTTATTTACTGGTTCCGGGGAAATTGCGCCTGCTCCGCCGCCACCTCCACCCGGAGTTAATACTGCTGGCGTTGGAACCGGTGCGACCCCTGTTCCTATAAGTGCAAAGATGCTGAAGTGGCTTACGTTTGCCGTTATGTATTTACCGGTTGTATTGAGAGTGTACGGTACTTGATCAACCCAGGTATTTTTGGTTGTATTGTAGAGCTTGACCCTCAGAGTAGATGCGGTTATTCCTGCCGCTTCGAGCTGCTCATCAGTATAGTTGAGCCGTATCTGTATGTCAGGTCTGAATCGGGCGCCTGCGGGACCAAGAGAGAGGTTTTCACCGATCAATTTTTCATTTCCACCCAGATTAACCACGAAAGTAGAGTTTACCCGGTTCAACGAGTCGATTATAATGCCAGTTATCGGAGTGCCATTCAATGTTGCATTTGTGCCATTGAAAATTGTTAGTGTTGAATTTCCGCCTGGCGCTAATAAATTCACTGTCCGGTTCACATTCCCGGTTACAGGGTCTGTATAATCGGATAAACCGGTCACGGTTGTCCTGTTCACGGTTATTATTCTTGTTTCCGAGACATTGGATACACTTGAGTCGTTCGCATATACCCTGAAGCTGTAATTACCGCTGAGCAGTCCGATCTTGTTCTTGTAAAAATTTGTTCCTGCCCCATTCATCGATTCGTTTATCCCTTCCCAGTTAAGGAGGGCTGTTCCGGGCATATTAAGCGTGATTGTTACGTTAACATAGCCAGTATCGTTGACGCTGTTATTGGCAGGCGATGTAATGTTGATGACCATTGCAGCAGTTACATTCCATATCCACATCTTTGAAACTGCGCCGTTGGTATTGTTTGCCGTGGCTGTTACGTTCCAGATACCAAGGGCTGCGCTGGTATTAGTGTAAGATGAGACGGTTACATTGGTCTGGTTAAATACAGTTGTGCCGTTGATGTACCAAGTTACGTCCACGGTCTGGTTTACTGTGACGTTGAAGGTTCGTGTTGCACCTGCTGTATTGTTTACAGGTGAAGACGGAGCGAAACTGGTTATGCCTGGTGCTCCCATCGGGGCTGCATTTACTGTCCAGTTCCACATGGTCGAGGTGGTATCATAAGCATCGGATACGCTTGCGGTTACGTTGTATATTCCTACGCCGGCTGTAAGGTTGGTATAACTTGCTGTAGTGCTGCTGGTATTTATCTGGACTGATATGCCGTTGATGTACCAGGTCACTGTTGCGCTTCGGTTCAGCGTGACGCTGAATGCCTGGGCGATTCCAACAGTGGTTGTGGGATCCGTACCAGGTGACCGTGACGTTATGGATAATGGCATGTGAGTCACGGTCACGGTGATTGTTTCACTATCTACTCCGCCGTAACCATCGCTTGAGTTGAAGTACCAGACGTAAATGCCTGAGTCCCCGTAAGTCGGTGTCCAGGTGAATTGGCCTGTTCCGGGATTGAGTGTGCCTCTGGTTGCGTTTGTGCCGTAGGTCAAGGGGTCACTGTCCACGTCTGTGGCTGAGACGGTGAAGCTCAACGGCTGGTTCTCGTTAATGCTCTTGCTTCCTATTCCTGCCTGGACTGGTGGGTTGTTCGGAACCTGCGTATACTGGGTTGCAGGAGTGCTGTTCATCCTGCCCATGCCTGAATTGTTCCACGAGTATACGGAGATGTTGCTCCAGCCGTGAGGAGACAGGCCGGAATTATTGTAATACGGAGTTGTTGTGCCGTTGTGCCAGGTGCCGTTCACGTTTACGTTGTAAGAATCGGTTACGTTGCCGTTTCCAGCCTGCCAGCTATGGTTCACGAAAAAATTGCCTGTGTTGTTGGCAAGACTTGCCGGGGTCGGGGGAATGTAGGTAGGGACTGCATTTACTGTCCAGTTCCACATGGTCGAGGTGGTATCGTAGGCATCGGAGACTACAGCGGTCACGTTGTATATTCCGGCACTGGCTGTGCGGTTGGTATAACTTGCCAAAGTTATGCTGGTATTCGCCTGGACTGATGTGCCGTTGATGTACCAGGTCACGTTCGCAGTCCTGTTCAGGGTTAGATTGAAATTCCGGGTACTGCCTTCAGTGCTCGCGGGATCGCTTGAGGGCGAGCGGGAGATGATTGTTAAAGGAACGCTGGTTACGGTCACGGTGATGGTTTCGCTATCTACTCCGCCGTAACCATCGCTTGAGTTGAAGGACCAGACGTAATTGCCTGATTCGGCGAATGTGGGTGTCCAGGTGAATTGGCCTGTTCCGGGATTGAGTGTGCCTCTGGTTGCGTTTGTGCCGTAGGTGATGGTGTCCCCGTCAGCGTCTGTGGCTGAGACGGTGAAGCTCAACGGCTGGTTCTCATCTATACTCCTGGTTCCTATTCCTGCCAGGACCGGTGCGTTGTTCGGAACCTGTGTGTTCTGGGAAGCTGCGGTGCTGTTCATCCTGCCCAGGCCTGAATTGTTGAAGGAATAGACCGAGATGTTGCTCCAGCCGTGCGGTGCCAGACCTGAATTATTGTAATAAGGAGTTGTTGTGCTGTTGTGCCAGGTGCCGTTCACTTTCACGTTGAATGAATCCGTTATGTTTCCGTTTCCCGCCTGCCAGCTATGGTTCACGAAAAAATTGCCTGTGCTGCTGGCAAGATTGGCAGGGGTGGGGGGAATGTAAGTTGTGACTACTCTCGATATTTCGAATTCGTGCTGATTCGGGCCCCACCCTGTATAATTAAATGTCACCCACCCGGTACCATCTGATTGTATAGTCTGGTTTATCGTTCCATCAACTTTGAGATTGTAAAACCTCTGCGTTAAATTCATTCTGGCTGATACATTGAGATATCCAGTGACGCCATTCCCGGTGTAAGTTGCGGCATCTGTAGCATTATTATAAGAAATATTTGACAGCGTTTTGTTTGTACTTGCGGTGAATCGTATGGGTGTGCCATTGATGTAAAACTGGAGTGCGGACGTCGGTGAGTCTGTTGACTTGAAAATGGTGATGTTCGTTGAGGTCTGAGTTGCAAGGACTTTGAGGTAAGCGTTGTTGTCGAGGTTGAAAAGAGTGTCATTTACAATACTGACCTGAGCCGATGCTATACCGATTGCGAAAACTGCAACCAATAGCAGGGGATATAGCTTCATGCTACTCCAGAGCTTTAATGCCACCTCAAGGTATAATTCACCACCATTCT
This sequence comes from Candidatus Methanoperedens sp., assembly GCA_041491305.1. Taxonomy (GTDB): domain Archaea; phylum Halobacteriota; class Methanosarcinia; order Methanosarcinales; family Methanoperedenaceae; genus Methanoperedens. The sequence continues at coordinate 617 of JBGPUU010000090.1, read as the reverse complement.
AAAGTGCTTCCGGCTTTTACCACAATATCGTTAGCAGTAGCTCTTTCTCCAGCAAAGCGAACAATAACTGTTCCATCTGCAGATGGTTTAATTATGCCCTCTACCGTGGCGATGTTTCCAGTGATGGTTGCCGCACTTGCCGAAACTGTGCCGGTATCATAAGCGGCAGCGTTTGTAAATGAACCGGTGGTTGCGGTCAACGCCCAGGCTGAGTTATAAGCCAGGAGTGTCGGGGAGGCGGGACCATTCACAGCCCAGCGAGAACCACCATTGGCGGCGCTAACAGCGGTGTAAATAATTGTTGCCTTGAATCTGTAAGTCGTTCCTGTCGTTACTGGAAACGAAAGTCCCGTGACGTCTTGAAAATTGAGGGATGCGGCAGAGCTGACATCAGAATTAAGAGTAACTAAATGGCGATAATTTGGCTCAGACCAAGTACCATCGCCGCGCCAGAAGGTAGTGATAGACGCATTCACACCCCCATCCAGTCTATTCACACTGAGATTCCCGCCCGTGAACTCTCCGACATTGGTTTTATTTGCTTTTGTGGTATTCAGGGTATCCAAATCTCCCTGTAATCCTGTAACCTGGGCGATTGATGCCAGAAGTGCAGAGCT
>JBGPUU010000089.1:0-9642 GCA_041491305.1 Candidatus Methanoperedens sp. | reverse complement strand
TGCATTCCTATTGGCAGCCCCTGCGAAAAACCGCACGGCACTGATATTGACGGGACGCCCGCAAGGTTTATTGGCACTGTATCCACATCTGCAAGATACAGCGACAGCGGGTCGTCTATTTTTTCACCCAGCCTGAATGCGTGATAAGGCATCGTGGGCGCTATCAGGACGTCCGCCTCTTTAAATGCCAGTTCAAAATCCTGCTTTATAAGTGTCCGTACTTTCAGCGCCTTTAAATAATACTTATCGTGATAACCGGCTGAGAGAGCGTAAGTGCCAAGGAGAATCCTCCTTTTAACCTCATCGCCAAAACCTGATGCCCTCACCTGCGAGAATGTTGTGTGCCAGTCGCTATCATCGGTGCGTAAGCCGTATCTCATGCCGTCAAACCGTGCAAGATTTGATGAAGCCTCGCTCATTGCGATTATATAATAAGCTGCCAGGGCATATTTTGTATGAGGCATCTTTACATCAATTCGGGTCGCCCCCAGGTCCTCAAGTTTGTGTATTGAATTCCAGACCGCCTTTTCCACATTTTCATCAGTCCCTTCCCCGAAGTATTCTTCAGGAACACCGATCTTTAATCCCCTGACGTAGTTTTTAAGCGCAGATGAATAATTTACTTCTTTATCAACAGATGTGGAATCGCGGGCATCGTATCCTGCGACTACATCGAAAAGCATCGCAACATCGCGAACAGTGGTTGCAAACGGCCCTATCTGCTCAAGCGAGTTGGCATACGATATAAGTCCGTAACGGGATATGACGCCGTATGTTGGTTTTAGCCCGACCACGCCGCAGAACGATGCCGGGCAGCGCACCGAGCCGCCTGTGTCGGAGCCAAGAGCAAGAGGCGCTTCGCCGCCTGCAACTGCGGCTGCGCTCCCGCCGGACGAACCGCCCGGAACCCTGTCCATATCCCAGGGATTTTTCGAGGGCCCGTAGAAACTCGTCTCAGTCGAAGTGCCCATGGCGAATTCGTCCATGTTGGTCTTCCCGATAATGACGGCGCCTGCATCTTTTAGCCTCTCGATGACATGGGCATCGTACGGCGGGACGTATCCGCTAAGAATTTTCGAGGCGCATGTTGTCAGGATGCCTTTTGTGGAAATATTATCCTTGATCGCAACCGGTATGCCTGCAAGAGGACCATCATGCCCTTGCGAATCGATTTCTTTTGCACGGGCGATGGCTTTTTCCTTTGCGACCGTGATAAAAGCATTAAGCTTACTGCTGCCAATCCTTTCAAGATATTCGGCAACAATTTCTTCAGATGACCCTGCATGAATCCTCTCCTTCAATTCGTTGATCGTTGCCATTCACATCATCCTTGGCGCCTTAAAGAACCCGTCCTGCTTCTTCGGGGCATTGGATAGCGCTTCTTCCTGGGTGAGGGGCTTTGCAGGGGAGTTTATTTCATCCTCCCTGAACACATTGCTCATCGGGAGAATATGATAAGTGGGCTCAACGCCTTCCGTATCGACCTCGTCGAGTTCCCCGAAATAATCAAGAACCGAATTGAGCTTGGGCGTATATTTTTCCTTATCTTCCTCGCTCAGTTCAAGGCGGGATAACCACGCTATATGCTCAAGGTCTTTTTTTGCAATCATAATGCTTCCTGCAATCTGAATTAAAAGTAATAAGCCTATCGGCTATAAATTAGAGATTTTTTAATTTCTTCCGGGTAAATGAAATCAAGTAAAGATAATCGACCACAGAGCACACAGAGAGCACAGAGATTTGTTATTTTTTTCTCTGTGTCTTCTGTGCTCTCTGTGGTTTTTCAAACCAGAAAATAATAAAAAGTCTCATAAATTAACAACTTATGTTGCCTTTTAATCCTACGGAACAACCACAACCTTCAGCGAGTCCTTCGCTTCCCCTGCTATCCTGAAACCCTTCTGGATATCAACCAGTTTTACCCTGTGAGTTATCATATCTTTTACATTAATCTCCCCTGTTTTGATTAACTCAAGCGCCTCCTCCAGGTCAACAGGAGCCGCGCCATAGCTTGATACAACCGCAAGCTCATTCCTCCAAAAATCTTCTACTGGAATCGAAATATTCTTATTCGGGATAGCGAAAAGCATGATTATCCCTTTCCTGTCTATGTACCTGAATGCAGCTTCAAATGCAGGCATCGCCCCGGTACACATTACAATCCTGTCAGCTTTTATATCCAGTTCTTCATTTGCATTGAAAACTTCATCCGCTCCGCATTCCTTTGCCATTTTTAACCTGTACTCATTAATATCGGTCGCAATGACTTTTGCTTTTCGCAATTTAGCCATCCGTATATTCAAAAGACCGGAAATCCCCGAGCCCATAACCAAAACGGTCTGCCCTTCGCCAACCCCGATTATTCTCTGCGCCCTCACAACGCATGCCAGGGGCTCAATCATCGTCCCTTCTTCGTAAGAAACATTATCAGGCAGTATGTAAGTACCCTCCTCAACGTTTATTTCAGGAACCCTGACGAACTCGCTGAAGCCGCCCGGGTCGTAATTGCCCTTATGCAGAGTCTCACATGCGGTTTGATTGCCTGCAAGGCAGTACTTGCATTCGTTGCACGGTACATGATGGCTTACGAAAACCCTTTGTCCGATTTTGAATTTACCAGACTTTGATTCGACTATCTCACCGGCCATTTCATGACCAAGCACCCGGGGCGCCTTCTTTATCCTGTACCACTCCATCAGGTCTGTCCCGCAGATGCCGGATGCTTTGACTTTGACCAGGATTTCCCCGTTTTTTATTTCAGGTTTCGGCCTTTCCTCTATCCTGATATCGTTATTGTTATAATAGACAGCGGTTTTCATTTGTTCGCTCTATTTGGATTGTTCGTATATCTCGCAAGCCTCATCCGCAGACTTACCTTCATGAACGATAGCCCTTACAGCCTGTATCATACCCACAGGGCTGTCGCTCTGGAAAATATTCCTGCCCATATCCACACCGATTGCGCCATCCGAGACTGCATTATAGGCCATTTGCAGGGCTTCCATCTCAGGCAGTTTTTTGCCTCCTGCAATGACAACAGGAACATTACCGCACGCTTCGACGACTTTCCCGAAATCCTCGGTATAATATGTTTTGACCATGTGCGCCCCGATTTCCACGCAAATCCTTGAGGCAAGTCCAAGATATCTGGCATCACGCGCCATTTCCTTCCCGACTGCGGTCACTGCAAGGACAGGGATTCCGTATTTTTCCCCTTCATCAACGAGTTTTGACAAATTATCTATTGTTTCCTTTTCATATTCCCCGCCGACATATACCGAGCAAGTGATAGCGGATGCGTTAATCCGTATTGCATCATCTATATTGGTGGTTATGGTTTCATTGGATAATTCCTTGAGGATGCTCTGCCCTCCCGAGACGCGCAAAATTATGGGTATATCCGCGGCGGGGTCTATCCAGTTCCTGATTGCGCCCCTGGTTATCATCAACGCATCTGCATATGGCAGCAGCGGCTCAACCGTTTTGCCAAGGTTCGAAAGGCCCGTGGTCGGTCCCTGGAAGTAACCATGGTCAACCGCCAGCATGACGCAGCGCCCTGTTTTGGGCTTGATTATCCTTGAAATCCTGTTCTTCATTCCCCAGTTCATAATTAATATCCTCCTATAGTTTTTATTCAGGCCTGACCAGCAGGTAACCTTTTTCAATGAGCCAGTGATGGAATTCATAAGTGGTATGCAGGCAATTTTTCGTGCATATTTCCCGCAGGTCATTGTAATCTGCTGATTCCTGTGTCTTTTTATTCATCATCATCTGTATGGGACACTCGATATCGTTGCAGTATTCTCTTCTTTTGTACTCTACAAATCCCTCGATTGGCATAATCTCAAAGCTGATTCTGAGGATTTAAAATTTGCGGAGAGTTTTGGGGAGGATTTAACCCTTTTTTCAGTATTTGTTAGTCTAAAGTTTGCTTTGGAGGGCATCGGATTTCCAAAAGATATAGCAAATGCTGTGGGTAAAATACTTGTCAAACTGTTATTAAGCAGTTTGCGCCGTACTGGATTTCTCAGCAATAGCTATATACTCTGCAAATGATTTTGATTCTGGAATAGGTAAATTATCCTCCAGTAATCCCTGCATATGCATTTCAATAGCTTCATACATGTTCTTCTCAGCTTCTTCACGGGTTGCGCCTGTAGCCACACAGCCCGGCAAATCCGGCGAATATGCCGAGAAGTTATTGTTTGCCCTTTCGATGACAACAAGGAAACGATACATATTATTTCACCTTTTTAAATTGAGCTTGCTTTAATATACTGTTTAATGTTCCTGGCGCCAAATCATCACCTGGATGACCTGCTATTGTTACCCTGCCTGGTTTGGTTGGATGCTTGTATTGTTGATGGCTGCCTTTTGTTGCAACCAGATACCAACCATCGGCTTTTAGTAATTTTATGATTTCGCGTATTTTCATTGTAAATCTATCTCTATGGGTATTTAAGTATAACTCGGCTTCTATATACTTTGGCGTAAGCATTTTATCATGAAGGAGAATATAAAATAACTTAAAGGAAATCTCTTTACATTCAAATCCTGTAAAAACACCATGTGCTATACTATGACGATTTATGGGTAGTTGAAGGACTTTTTATTTTATAGGATTTTTCCCAATATGAAACCGGAATCCATAAGCGAACTGGCAAGGATACTGAAACGCAAGGAATCAAATGTGCATAATGACCTGACTTTTTTGGAAGGTATCGGTCTCCTTGAGCTGAAAGAGAGTAAGAATCGGAAAGCGCCTGTTGTTGATTACGATGCGCTGCATATTACTGTTCCACTGACGGCGTAGGGCACAGATTATCGTGAACCGGCGGGGGATGGGCGGGCGCTCGTAGGTTTAGCTTTTCTATCGGTTTTTTGGATTTCTATTTTTCTTTTCAGACTCATGTATTTAAAAACAGGAAAAAGTCCCAACCAAAAATTTATAGCAAGGGTTACCTTTCACTAAGTATGAAAAGTATGGAAAAATTCAATGTCACAGCTATAATCTGGCAGGAAGATGATGTTTATGTTTCAAAATGTCCTGAACTTGAAGTTGCAAGCGCAGGAGACACGCCTGAGGAAGCTCTTCTTAACCTGAAAGAGGCGGTTGAATTATATATAGAGAATGCAAAAGCCCTGGGAATTTTAAATGATTTTGCTGCATCCATACATTCCCCAAATAAATTCACGTCAACTATTGGTGTGGCAGTGTGAGTAAACTGACTGTGAGCCAGCCTTCAAGGACTGATTCAAGTTCTTTCTGGCACTCAAAAAGCGTCTTCCCAAAAGCGATAACACCCGGACATTGCGGTATCATGCCTGAAAAGCTGCCATCTTCAAGCTTATCGTATTCAGCTTTGCTTAACGCTTTGTTAATATAATCTATAAGCATCAGGATCACCAATTTTGCATTCTGTATTATAACTTATTATCTTGATATACTTTTTTATACACGTATCCGCGCGCATCCGTGTCATCCGGGCAATCCGTGTTCTATCACAATATTACTCTTAACCGATGACGCATAAAGTCCCATCAGATTTTGGCGCGCACGGCAGAGGATATTGGAAAGATATTGACACGCGAGCGCCTGCGTTTACTTTCGGTTATCAGGGAAAAGAAACCGGAATCTATAAGCGAACTGGCAAGGATGCTGAAACGCAAGGAATCAAATGTGCACAATGACCTGCCTTTTTTTGGGAGGTATCGGTCTCCTTGAGCTGAAAGAAAGTAAGAATCGGAAAGCGCCTGTTGTTGATTACGATGCACTGCATATTACTGTTCCGCTGACAGCGTAGGGCACAGCGTCATGAATCGGGCGGGGGGGCGCCGTAAGCCTTTTTTGGGGGTGCATCGGACATTAAAAAACGAAGGATACTAATGGCGCGAAGGGATTTATTTGGGTTACACTTTCCCCCAATTCTTCTCAAGTTTAAACCATTTTCGATGTTCTGAAAATAGTAAAAATGTTAGATTTGAGGTAATTTATTGAGCTTAGCGTTTTCAATCTCTTTTATTAAACTCTCAGGATCTAACTTTTTATTAATTAATTCTTCCATTATCTTAGATTTAATCTCCTCTTCTTTATATGTTAAAAATTGACTTCTAATTCTTAGGTAAACACCAGATATATCCTCGAAAATCTGATGAACACGGCTAATATGCATAAAATAAAGGTTGTCAGCATGAGGCATGGCAAGTTTATCAATTTTTGTTCTTTGAGGAACCACAACAACATATTTTTTGTTGATTTTATCAAATCCTGGTATTTTAGATTTTGCCCAATTATAATGACCATTTGCTTCTCTACAAGTGCTCACTGAAATACCATCAGTCTTAGTTTCATCACTTTTTGCCTCAAATAGTATTAATAACGAATCAGTAATTTGCCAAACACTATCTGGAGCAGCGTGCTCATTCGGATGATTGGCATCAAACCCCAGGATAACACCAAGTTTAGTCAATCCATTTTCAAATTTTCCTGAGATATCACTATAGATGAGTTCTTTAATTTCATCCATTTTCGTTCCAAAGGTTTTTCCTGTAGTACCAAAAGCAGTAATATTTTCCTGAATTTGCTCGGCAGAGCAAATATTCATAGTACTAAATTTATCTTTTGGAGTATTTATTCCAGGGGGTAAAGCAACATCAGAAAACCAACTGCTAATATCAATACAACTTATAGCTTTTTCTAAATTATTCTCAAATAATTTTTCAAAACCTTTGGCAGGATATGAACGCGACAATTGCCAAGCAATACAACCTACAAAATAATACCATAATCCACGATAGGCTTTAAAATCATTTCCAGACAACTTATCAACAACTTTTTGTCCTGATCCCAAAGCATGTGGATAGTCTCCTCTCCATAAATAATACTGAAAATCAACTTCATCTTTTACAACATCCATTAATATTTTTGAATGCTTGTCTTTTGAAACAGTACACTCCTGACGAATAGTTTTGATAAGCTGATCTTGTTCTTTCCATTCAGTTCCTTGTTCGAAGAACAATCTGCATAAATCCGAAAGTTCGTCTATTTTTTTTACATTCGAATTTTCTAAACCGAATTTTAATTCTGCTTGTAATTCTGGATGCATGACTTCAAGATTTTCATTTCTAAGGCAAAAGTTATGAAGCTCTGCCCCGTCAAGAATAACTAAAGAGAAATCCCTAATTCCACGTGTGCACCGTCCAGTTGCTTGAGTAAATCGTGTAATTATTCTGTCTTTAAGCAATGAAGAAATTCCAAGCCGATTTAGAAGAAATCTCTCTTGAAGGTTAATAGCATCTGGCTTACCGGCAATAATCAATTGACGGCATGAGTCATCGGGTAGATCGATCCCATCATATCGATTAGTAAGAATAAGCGCTGCATGGCTATGCTTTCTAAATGGATCAAGGGAATTCTCAATATCAGCAGATTTCATGATAGCAATATTTTTACAATTTTTTATATTACCTTCCATGCGGTCTGCGATTTTAGTATCTGGACATAAAACAAGAGTTCGATTTTGATTACAGATCCTTGCGAGGAGCCAGGGCATATAATCTTTAGGGCCAAAGGATTGATTTGGGAATATAAAAAAGCGTCTTCCAGAACCCTGTTTATCCCATCCAGCGGGAACTGGCAATCGGTCGATTTTAGGGATGCCTGTTATCCTCTCAAGTTCACCACCAGCTCCCAAAGTTGCGGACATATAAATTCTTTGAGTCGCTTTAGCAAAGGGTAGATGCGTACAAGTGGGGGGAATCCATGGGCGAATTAAGATTTTATATCGTGAAATAAATAGATTGCAGGCTGCTAGATTTTCTTGTATCATACTCCATGGATATGAAAAATCATCATCAGGATTCCCATCTATGAGGGATCTTAGGCTATCTAAACGTTCCCAATAGATAGGAGCAGGAATCATATCTAACACATCTTTACGTCTAGTATCTTCGTCCAGAAGAGATTCTAAGAAATAATTTGAAAATTTATCTTCAAATAAACTGATAATTTTTAAAAAAAGATCATTATGCTTATATCTTTCTATTTCTACAGACCACAAAGAAACTATATAATTCTCACCTGCGTGGGCATCATCCAAGATTATAACATCAGCGTCGTTTAATTTTGGACTGGTGTTAAACAAGCCGCTATAGGTAGTAATTGCAATAGCTTTGCTAGATAAATATTCATTATAGGCAGGTATAGGGTATTCTGATTGCTTTCCTACTAATGTATGTGAATTTATGCCATATTTAGTGGCTTGTTTTTGAACTTGATAGGCTAATTGTTTGGTGGGACATAAATATAATATTCTTTCATCGAAAGCTCGCCTTCTGAATTCACCAATTAGAAGCCCAACAAGCGTCTTTCCTGTACCAGTTGGTAACTCTAAGGCAATATCCGCCGATTTAAGATGTTTATTATTATATTCTCTTAAAATATCTGCTTGTTGTGACCATAGACTCTTTATATCAGGGTCAATTATAGGCAAATCGCGAAATAGCGACTCCGGGTCAGTAGGCCTAGCGGATTTGGTTACAATTTTTTTGAATCCCATATTTATTCCTCTTTTTGATATCAACACACTGAAAAAGTAACTTATTTGGTTCCATCATACCACCCAAATAATAGTTTATTTTCATAAGCGATATTAATATATAAATTTAATGGAGATTTAAATAGAAGCCTGCTGGAAAGACAAGAATTAATCCTTACATTGACTTTATGAAAATTATATTATTATAATATAACATTTACTTGGGGAGCACCGAGTTTTTGGTTTTGTGAGGTTATTCTGGAATCTTATCATCTTTTGAGAGTATGAGAAAGGCTTAATGTTTGCAGTCACAACCACCGGACCCATGGCCTGTATAGCGTTTTTTTAGCATGGCACTCAACCTATGCTCCTCGCCATATCGCAGTAATACTTCAACTTGCAGCTATGCTCAATCTGCGCCGTGACAAAATAAGCTTCCTCAATCGTTTTCCCGGCAGCGAACGTACCGTGCGCAAAAACGATAACGCCTTTGTGGTCTTTTAGCGCTCCCGAAGCGTTATCCGCAAGTTCTTTTGTACCGAAGCCGCCTCTCACCACCGGAATCTCATGCAGGATATACTGCCCCTCGCTGTCAGGAGGTATTATCTTATCATGCCCCAGCAGTGATTCTATGACAGAAAATGCGGGATGGGCATGGATAACCGCAAGCGCCGTCGTATTCTTATAAATCGCCCTGTGAATCGGGCTTTCAGATGAAGCGATGCTGTCATGGCTTGAAGGCTTATCGATATCCACCTCCACAACACTGTTCTCCGTTATCTCATCAAGGGCGCACCCGCTTTTTGTGATAAGCATCCGGCTTCCGGCGCGCATGCTCATATTCCCGAAATGCGATTCCACAAGCCCGTGCTCCACAAGCTTCCTCCCGAATTTTGCCATCTCCTGCCATTCATTCATATCTTGAATCCGAATTTTTCAACGCATTGGAATTTATAAACGCATTTGGTCAGATAATTAACCACCGAGGACACAGAGAGCACAGAGAGTTTTTTCTCTGTGTCCTCTGTGCTCTCTGTGGTTTTTTTAATGAATTTTCAAACATACTCATTTCCTCTTGAAAAAAAGCCACGAATCCTTTCCCTTG
>JBGPUU010000088.1:0-9654 GCA_041491305.1 Candidatus Methanoperedens sp. | reverse complement strand
TTCCATTTTAGATCATCTCTTTAGCATCATTACCTGCTAAGCCCAAGTTTCTGGCTTTTAGTTCCTATCCCTTTGGAAAGAGTAAACAGAGCCGATAACCCTGCACCAATCTTTCCTTACAGCCAGAAGATGTAAGATAATCTTCGTTCTATCCTATGTGTTAATTTCTGCTTGTAATATAATAAAAGGTATAACCGGTTCTTATGAACGAGAATCATTAATGAGAATCATTGAAATCATAATCATAATTAGGAAGAAAACATGACATAGAAAACAACCTAATAATTAAATACATATTTTTTACATAAAATATATATTTTAAAAATAAATCTTTACGTCGAACCCCTTCAAGACTACCTAAATAAACATCCATCTCTTCTTCGATTATGGATTTTTCATTTCGTTTTGCTGAACCTTCGCCATACCCTCAAAATCTTATTTATGTGATCCATCCTTTTAAGATCGATGGAAAACTTCCCATCATGAAAGCTCACAGTAGCTTCATTGACCAGACATCTATAATACTTTTCTTCGTTACCTGAGAGATTGATAGTAGTTTTCACATTTTCTATCATTTCAGAATTTTCAAGAAGTTTGAGTTTCCTGTAAACAGTTGCTAAAGGTATGTTAAGTTCCTTGCTTAATTCAAGCGCCGAACATTCTTTCATCGAAGTCAAACTCAAAATTTCGTCAATATATTTATTTCCCAGAAGTTCCAAAAATTCGCTTACGCCGTTCGTCGATTGCACGCTGCTTTGCAATTGATTATCGGGCATAATAGCACCTAAAAGCATTCCCGGCTATAATCCCGGATTTGTGTGAGTCTTCGCGGCAAGAGTGGCAGTGATATAACCTTAATTTCTCATATGCTCTTTCAATGGTATGCAGTGGCAGCCTCTTTGAAAGTGGCAAATGCACCTGAATGTCACTAATAGTCATTTATTCAACTCCTATCCTTTGTTCCCAGTGCTATCTCTAAGTTAAACTATCCAGTCATTTTTCCCCGTTTTTGACCGTTTTTAACCGTTTTTAACCGTTTTGCCACGTTTTTGGTGAACTAAAGATAAACACCTTATCTTTCCTATATTACTTCTTAACTTATAGGATAATAAATATTTTTAAAATTTTCAATATATATATTAATTAAATGATAGATTATCTATACATAATTAGAGCTTCCAGATTATACACTCCTGATTTTTCTATTAATATTTATTATAAGGAATTTTATATTACCGCAACTGTCTAAATCTATTCTCTGAAATGATAACCGATATCTAACGATATATATCATGACTAATATTAACAATATTGATGGTGAGTTACTAATCCTATCCAAAATATTAGTTTATGTGTTTTCACCTAAACACAACCACCATCTTTCTACTTACATAATATTTTTGTTTAAGAAATCAGTCGTTAATGATGCTTTAGCTTGAATTTGTTTAACTCGTTGAGCTGCGTTTATCCATCATGTCGCCTACAAACATAAACAAACATGTCAGGATAAGGAAAGCCATTATAACCGAATCCGGCGACGGAGGTGTCATCCCGTAGGCAACCATCAGATTTGCCCTCATTGCCATAATGCCACCCGCGCTGTGCGCAACCAGAAAACCATTGATTGTCCAGTATGTATTTTTTTGCCAGGATATAATCCATACCAGGAGCAATATAATAAACCCAAAGGATATTTTAAAATAGATAATACCCGGCGCACCAGATGATGCATAAAAAAACTGCAAAATCGGATTTGATTCCCTCATTACACCTGTCTTTTCAATCATGTAGGCTGCAGTTAAACCATCTCCGATCCCGTAAGTAAGAAATGAAAGTAAGAACATGAGATGTTGGAGGTTCGCCGTACTTATAATATATTTTATTACCAGCCTGATGAGGTCCGAAATGTAAACTGGTGTAGTCATTGATGTAATATCTGCTTTATCAACAGTTAATGTTTTCGAACTGTCATCCCGGGATTAGCTTTCATATTTGATAACCGAAGTCAGTCTAAATTTTCAGCCTGTCCCTCATTTTTCTGCACTACAGGACTCATCACTATCAGGTTTTCAGAGCACCGTGACTTATATTTGGTACCGTTGGAATTAAGCACATTCAAAAGGATTTTTTCAATCGCATTAATAGCCCGAACATCAGTATTCCCGTGATATATGTACAAAGTGTTCTCATTCACGTCGATTCTTTCCACAATCCCCATGAATTCATACACCGATTTCATGGTCGGGATAAGTATTTCCAGCGGTATATCCCGAATCGGGATCTTATGGATTGCCTCTATAGGCGCTGTGAGATAACTTGGTGCCTCTTTTCCTATCAACAGTTCATTATAATAGTTTTTTGGAATAGTTACCATGTTATAATTGGTCTGTTTATAGAGATTGACAATACATTTCCAGAATTCCTGTTTTTTCACAATTTCGCACGCTATATCGTCCATATCCCCGAAATAATTGACAAGAGATTGCCTGGCAAGATTCGTATTCGCCTGTTTCTTGAAACCAATCGTGATTTTGTTGGATATCTTTTTTAAGGATACGATTTCCTGCTTTTTATGAGTGATTAAATAAGAAGAAATCATACCACCAAGAAATTCCATTTTGTAGAGGCTATTCCCGGAAAGCGTAACCCTCACATGCGACGGATGTACGTTATCATCGTAATCATCTATTTTTATATTGGTCTGCCAGCTCACACCCGCTGTCATATCATCAAGATACCGTTCAAGGTCGGAGAGCATCACAATCTTGGCAGGGTCAATAATGCTATTAAGATGCTCCGTATCTATCAGTCGTCCGCGGGCCTGTTTGATCAGCCAGTAAACAATGGTTTCGGTGAAGTTATAATCTGTTTTTAACCCGTCTATAAGTTTATTTACAGCCTCAGGATCTTTTGTCATTATATCTATAAGGTCTATTATTTCACGCATCGCAGCGCTGAAATTCCCGTTATGTTTTCGGACAAGCGGCTCCAGTTTCTGGAGATGTCCTGTTTCCAACGATATGTTTTTTCTTATAGACATAAAAACGTCCTTTTAGCGCGCAAAACGTTCTATGGTTCACCTGAATATAAACGAGGTTGTGAAATTTGTGTGAATCGTGGAAAAATAAATAATAAAAACCATATTAAATCCATGTATCACACTTATTCACAACAGTAGTTTTATCCTTGAGAAGCTTTCTGGATAAGGAAGACTGAAATATGGTATCCAAAAACATTACAATCCTGAGTTTTTTGCTTCCGGTTGCCATGACTTTAGGTACCAGTGTTGCCATATTTTTTTATGAATATTATTCGTTGACGATGCTTCTTCTTTATGCAGCCGGAGGATTGATGCTCTGCATATATGTTTTAGTATTAAGGGCTGACCGGCACAGGTCTGTAAGGTAAAATCTTATTGAAACAGTCAAAATTATAATCCTGTGATGTTTTCAGACACCGGCAACAAGTTTTAGTTTGGAGCCGCAATACGGGCATATGAGCCAGCTCGGCTCGATGTTTTTCTTACAGAATGAACATGTCTTGGCAACTTCCACTTTCTTTATCAATTGGCTGCCGCAATATGAACAATTGTTCCATTTCGGGTCTATCAAATTTTGGCATTTATCGCAGAGCTTATATGTCGAAGCCCATTTCTGGCTCTTTAACTCAATCCCGCATTTGGTACAGAACCTGTACGAAACAACTACGCGTTCCCCGCATGAAGTGCACATGGGAACATCGTGCATCAGCGTCGGATTGAGTTTCTTTTTCAGGTTCTCAAGGCACACGCCGGCTTCACGCTTAACCATTTCCTCAGGGTCTTTTTCTGCCTGAACTTCGATAATCCTGACAAGACTCTTTGTAAAATCAGGCATTTCCATATCCATTTTTGCAAAATCCACTTTATCCTGGTTTATCGAAGAAGAAATGTATTTCAGGGTCATGAAGCGCGTGGCAACTATTTTACTTTCAAGCTTTTCAAGCATGTGCCGCCGTTCTTCCTCGGATAATATCTTGCCGGCCATACTATTCCGTTATCTCCTCAATCGATATGGATAATTGTATCGCGAATACAAAAAAGAGAATCAAGGTCACAGATAATAAAGCCTCAAAAACCGGATAGAACCCTTCAAAAATAATAGTTCCGATAGATCCTACCGCCCTTGTAATACCCAGCAATATGAAAAGATTGGTCATTATAATGAAATTCTTCCACATCAGGTCCATCGTCTTTAAGCCTTTCAGTTCTCTTGAAATCCCGACAAGTAAGTGAAAGGAAAGAACACTGCAAACCATTACTATCATGGAGGCGACAGAATTCAGGACAACAAAGAATTCTTCATTCATCTGAATCCTCCTTGCTGAACACACTCCACGGCTCATTACGCATCGCATTTATAATCTTGCGAAGCCCGAAAAGAAGTATTACGAATACAATAACCTCTAAAACCGGGTCAAGAATCCTTACAATCGCATAATAAGTATTCAGGGCATCCATTGATATGGCAATATCATGTTCGGCTCTTTGCACTGTCAGCACATCCAGCAAAATACCAAAAGCCATTATGACATTCCAGAACACGAACAAAACCATGGAAATTGAAAGGTATTTCCAGGTCTCTGACCCTTTTTCCGCTCTCTGCCATAATCCTGCTGCCAGGTAAGTCGCACCGCACATGCCAAGAAGGAAGGAAATTAATCTTACGATTGTCCCGCTGATGTCAATCCCGTTACCTATCCCGTTGGCAGCACTGGCGACATCCAGGTCAGCCAATAACAATAAAAAAAAGCCAACCGTGGTTATTGTTCGTTTATTCATGATATCAAGAACCTTAATCGTTTTTTTTCCGAAATTAAACTTAATGTTAATTAATCAGGATATAAACCAATTTGTGAAAAACGTGTGATATAGAACATAGATAATTAACAGAATTGACAAAAAAATATGAAACTAAAATGTGACGGCTGCAAATCAGCCGCGAAGATTATATCTTAACGGATTTATACCAATCGCAGACCATGCATGTGCCATGTTTCTGTGCATGAGTGCCCTGGACCTTGCCTCCGCAGAATGTTCCTGCAACCATCCAGCAGTCTCTTCCATGTTTCGGATATGCCGGGCATACGCCCATTTCTTTAACTTTTATTCCGCCGAGTTCTCTTCCGCAATTCTTAAGTTCCCAACAATTTTTCGGTGCCATAAGTATGAGGTTGTTTTCACATGTTTATTAAGTTACATGTGAAAAAGGTGTGTAATGTTGGCAAACGCCGGGATTCCATGATGTGAAAACTATAATATGATAACAGTTAATTGTGCATCTATGTTCACAATAAAAAATCATCTTGATATAAGGAATAATCATCTGGTAATAGGGGGAGCTGACACTACGGAGCTTGCAGGGCGATACGGGACTCCTCTATATGTTACCAATGAGTCGCGCGTAGTCCATAATTTCTCTACTTACAGGAAAGCATTCCCCGATGCCGATATATATTATGCGGCTAAAGCCAACGGAAGTTTTGCAATACTTCGGATGCTTGCAAGGGAAGGGGCGGGCGCTGATGTTTTCAGTTACGGCGAGCTTTATATGGCCATCCTTGCCGGTATCCCGCGTGAGAAAATCCTCTTTAACGGCAATTCAAAAACAGATTACGAGCTTCAAAAAGCCGTGGATATCGGCGTGAAAGTGTCCGTGGACTCAAGAGATGAGCTTCATGCTCTTTCAGGAATTGCTGAAAGCCTTGGAAAAACCATAGAAATCGCATTTCGTGTAAATCCTGATGTTTCTACAAAGACGCATCCCAAGATATCCACCGGGCTTCGGACTTCTAAATTCGGAATACCTGCCGAGGATGTTGTAAATATTTATGGCGAGGCAAAAGAACTTCCAGGAATCTCACCAGCCGGGATACACTGCCATATCGGTTCGCAGATTCTTGATACAACGCCATTTCGCGAAGCGGCGCATAAAATGATGGACCTCGTGGAGAAGGTGACGGAGCTTGGCATCAATCTCAAATTCGTGGACATGGGCTCGGGTCTTGGGATTCCATATAAGAAAGATGAGAGCGCCCCGACGCCGCATGACCATGCAAGCGCAATTCTCCCGGTATTCCGGGAAAGAACGGAAGCCCTCGGAATCAAACCTAAACTCATTATCGAGCCCGGGCGCTATATCGTAGCTGATACAACCATCCTTCTTACCCATGTCAATACGGTAAAGAAAGCGGCAAAGAATTTTGTGGGCGTGGATGCCGGTTTTAATCTACTTGTGCGTCCCACGATGTATGATTCCTACCATTATGCCGTGGTGGCTAACAAGGCGGCTTCACCTGCTGAAGAAAACTATACTATAGTCGGGCCGATATGCGAGACCGGGGACATATTCGCAAAGGATAGATTGCTTCCGCAAGTGGAAAAGGGCGACCTGATAGCGCTTCTTGATGCCGGAGCGTATGGTTTCAGCATGAGCAGCCAGTATAACGGAAGACCAAGATGTGCCGAGGTGCTGGTGAAGGATGGGGAAGCAGATGTTATCCGGAGCACCGAGGATGTCGGGGATTTACTGGCTAAGCAGAAATTACCGGCGAGGCTGATGTAACACAAAGTCTCACAAAACATCTCAAATATGTATTATTAAAATTATTTCCTCTTTTGCTTAATATAATTCCATGCAAAAACTAACATGCATGAAACGAAGTAAAAAGGTAGAATTTGAGCTAAAGCTGCAACTGGAATTACCCAATTCGGAGGATTATCGAAATTATCGAAGTATCCAAGAATAACTAATGTATCTGCAAATGGGGTGAATAGAATCTGGAAAAGCATACTCATTCCTATAAAAGCAAGCGATAGGCTTGTTAGCAGTAATATTAATGTTAAAATTGTTTTCTTCCTATCCGGTTTTATAAATTCAATAAATTTCATATCAATACCTACAATATATCATTTCCTTTTTCACAGAAACCTTATCGGCGAAGTTCCCAGCTTCTCATCAAACACCCTTTCCGCAGCAATATCCATCTCCACTATGAATATCTCAACAATCATGAACACCTGCGCCTTCTTCCTGAAACATCCCATTATCATGTGTTTGCTATTTCCCGCAGCGCCATGAAGATGAACCTTTGGAGCGCCGTTCTCCATGAAAATATTTCCTGCGCCCACAATCTCGCGCGCATCGTCGAATGCCGACCAGACTGTGGTGGGCGGCACTACTTTTTCTTTCGGACCTGTTACGAGTTCTGCTTCTGACATTGCCCCGAGCATAACAAAAAAAGCTGACTTTATGTTTTCTTTCAATGCTAATTTGCATATCTCTGCAATTACATCTTCGCCGTGATCAATCCTTACTGCAAAGAGCCTCCCTATTGAACCTGTTCGATAATCCATGACCAGTATATCATCAAACCAGATTTTAAAATTTGTGATTGGTTTATAACTAAAGTAACTATTCAACCGTTACCTTTTTGAATCTTCAGCTTATTAACGGTAGGAGATAACATATGTCAAATAAATTATTGATATCAGTATTATTTATTATAACAGTCCTGATTTCAGGCTGTATTTTCCAGAAGGGAAACAATGAAAACTCGACCGCAGGGATTATTCCGCAAACCGGTTTACCTGTTGGATTCACGTTTATGGCAATCCATGAAACCACGCAGGATATTGGAGGAACTTCGATAAATGCAACTGAAGGAGTTTACAGATATAATAATATCGAGGATGTTTATATCCAGGTAATCAAAAATGACAATCCAGAGGCTTTACTTGCACAGTACAAGGAAAGCTATAAAGATGCCAAATATGATCCATTTACGGAGATTTCTCTAAACGGGCATAAGGCAACAGAGGTGACAGATTATACTGTATTAAATGGGCAGAATATACCGAGTTATACCATAATATGGGCTACCGACAAAGCAATAATCCTTGTCTCTTCACCGACTTCCGATGCCAAGACACTGGTCGCCTTAGCCACTGCGACCGGAAATTAGAGCAAATCCATCATCTTGTGCGTTTGCGGTATCGCACGCACATCTTTTAATTTTTCCCCGGCAAAATCCATAAGCTCAGCCAGTTTCAACGAGGAAACCTTTTGTTTTGAAGTTACTGGCTGGAGCACAAAGGGAATATTCCTGTCGATTGATGCAACACCGTCTATTGCTGACGATAATGATTGCTTTGTGGTTTCAGGGAGAATTATAACTTTTACGAAAGTCTTTGAGGTTTCATTAAATATCGAAATTGTCTCAAGTTCGTTTTTTAATAATTCAGCATAATGGTCAGTAGAATCGTGTTCTGGAAGCTTGATGTCGCATGATGCTACTGCAACCATATCTTTCAATTCCCGGGCTTTTTCCGGAAACCCTGCGTTCGTTTCGAGATAAACCGGATATTCGATATCGAGCGTCCTTATAAAATCCGAATGGAGAAGAGGTTCTCCCCCGGTCAGGCTTACATGCCTGGTTGAAGGCGACCATAATTTCCGGATTAATCCGGCTACTTCGTCCTTCTCGAGCGGGGTTTTGATAGTATAGAAATCCCCACTTCCGGGGGTTTTCTCAATCCTGCATGAGCCTGAGACATTCCGCGTTTGCGGCGTATCGCAGTATCCGCAGTGAAGCTGGCATCCCTCAAACCTGACAAATACCTGCCGTACGCCTACGTACGGCCCTTCGCCCTGTATTGAATTGAAAATCTCATTTATGTATGCAGGCATTTAAAACTGTTATTTGACAAAGTCAATTCCATATTTTGCAGTGCGAATATCTCCTGCCGTGTTTTTGCCCATGATCTGTGGTGACTTTACGCCTGTGACCACAATCATTGTCCTGACTATATTCTCAAGCTCCGGATCTACAGCGGCGCCCCATATCAACCTCGCCTTGGTATCGATACGGGTATAAAGTTCATTCACAACACTTTCGGCTTCTGCTATTGTCATATCCGGGCCGCCTACGACATTGACAAGCGCGCCTGTCGCTCCTGAGACATCCACATCAAGAAGCGGGCTTCGAAGAGCTTTCTGGACAGATTCGATTGCCTTGTTCTCTCCTTCAGCTTCTCCCAGGCCTATCATTGCAACTCCGCTTTTTTGCATAATTACCCTTACATCTGCAAAATCAAGATTCACAAGTCCGGGCTTTGTTATCAATTCAGTAATACCTTTGACAGACCGCATTAATATCTCATCGCAGACCTTAAATGCGGTTTGTAATGGAAGATGGGGGACCACTTCAAGCAATTTATCATTGGGCACAACGATTACCGTATCAACGATATCGCGAAGCCGCTCAAGCCCTGCTTCTGCATTTTCCAGGCGTACTGACCCTTCAACCGAGAAGGGCAGCGTGACCACAGCTATTGAGAGGGCGCCTGCATCCCGCGCAATCTCAGCCACGACGGGAGCTGACCCCGTGCCTGTTCCACCGCCAAGACCGCATGTGATAAATGCCATATCGGCATCTCCTATTGCTTTCTCTATTGCAGCCTTTGACTCCTGGGCAGCATCCATTCCTATCTGGGGAAGACTTCCTGCTCCCAATCCCCGTGTCCTGCTTCTTCCGATAAGGATTTTCCGTTTTACTTTGATATTTAACAGATGCTGGGCATCCGTATTGATCGCATACAGGTCTGCGCCCTGTATT
>JBGPUU010000087.1:0-9979 GCA_041491305.1 Candidatus Methanoperedens sp. | reverse complement strand
ATCCAGCTTATTGTCAATAATAACGTGATGGAAACACAAACCATGAAAACAGTGGTTGTTTGAATGAGAATCTAAAAATTTAATACCTCTTGATATACATTGCAATTAAGGTAAGAGCTTGAATCCTACTCTTTCAAAATCATCGTCAAAAGAAAACACCTTCTCTATGCCTCGTGTCTTCATTATAGTAAAACTCGTGCAATCAGTAAAACTTAATTTCTTATCATCATACTTCTTAAAAAGTTCCCATGCAGGCTCAAATAATTCCTGCCCCACCCCGACCTTCTCAACAACATTCGACGCAATGATGTCATGTCCCCATTCAACCGCTTCCTTGTGCCCCACAGTGTAGCGTATTCTTGTCAGGGTCTCATCTATTATATAATCCGAAGTTATTATTTTCTTTATCTTTACCTTGCCCTTCATAATTTCTTCAAGAAACATGGTCGCAGCAAGATGATTATCGTCCTTTTCATTTACAAGCGCGAGAAAAGCCGATGTATCCACGAAAAGCATATTCAGTCCTCGTTGTAGATTTCATCATGTTTTTCTGATAAGTCTTTTGATGCCTGGAAAGTACGCATTTTGAAGAAGGAGTCTTTTGGATCA
The DNA here is from genome assembly GCA_041491305.1 of Candidatus Methanoperedens sp. GTDB lineage: Archaea > Halobacteriota > Methanosarcinia > Methanosarcinales > Methanoperedenaceae > Methanoperedens. The sequence continues at coordinate 9,370 of JBGPUU010000087.1, read as the reverse complement.
AAACCGGATTTACCCCTGACCCACTCTAACACGGCTTCTCTTATAGCTTCTTTTATAGAGATGCCTTTCTTTTCAGCTGTCTTTTTTAGTTCTGAATAAAGATGCGTTTCAAGTTCGCTCTGGATATATTTTACTTCGGACATTTACTATCAACATTTAGAGATGGCATTTAGACATTAAATAGGTATCGTCTGTGTTTATCTGCGGTTTGTTTTTCAAAGCAGGGAGCCCGGACACGGATAATCGACCACGGAGGACACAGAGAGCACAGAGTTGTAATCGTTCTCTGTGTCCTCTGTGCGCTCTGTGGTTTTTGAGGTGAGACGGTTGCATCGACTTCTATCGGCGCGCCGAACAGTTAAAACTATTTAAATCTGAGTTGGTATAAGTTCGCTGTTAACGCATTTTGTTTTTCCCTACAATCCCATCTTCTTCGCAATCTCCCCGACCCCCAGAAAAGCAGCCGAATCCCCAGGCAGCTCGGCAAGTGGTCTCCCCTCAAGGTCAAATCTGGCAAGCGTCTCATCAAAAGGCACAACTCCCACAAGGTCCATCTTCAACTCCCTCGCGTACTCCTCGATCCTTGCGCGGTTCTCAGGTGTGACCTTGTTCGCTATCACGTGCATCTTTTTAATATTCAAATTCAGCGACATTGCCAGTTCCCGTATCCGTTCAGCCGTCTGCAAGCCGCGGCGCGACCCATCCGTGACCACGAGCAGTTCATCCACATCGCGGATTATCCGCCGCGACAGGTGCTCAAGCCCTGCGGCCGTGTCGATTATCGTCAGGTCATAGTTCTTAAGAATCCTGTCCATAATCCCGCGCAGGAGGTTATTTGCAAAGCAGTAGCAGCCTGAACCCTCAGGCCGACCCATCACCAGCAGGTCATAATGCGGCATCTCTGTGAGAACCTCATACACTTTCGATTCCAGCAGCCTCTCCTTATTGGTATCGGGAGCCATCTTATCGCGTTCCTGCAGCATGAATTCCCGCATGTCGCCTATTGTCTTCTCAACCCTGACTCCAAGCACATCCGGCAGGTTGGAATCCGGGTCTGCGTCAATGGCAAGCAACGTTTTTTTGCCTGAAGATAAGTGTTTTATCAGCATCCCGGCTACGGCCGTTTTTCCTGTTCCGCCCTTGCCTGTAATTGCGATTACTTTCATAATATTATTCTGAATTCCATTGCGTTCTCTGCGCCTCTGCGTTGAAAAAGTCTAACTCACCGCAAAGACGCAAAGGGCGCAAAGATTCAATCAATTCTGTTTCTCTTTGCCTTTGAGTACGATGCGGTCGATGGTGATTTTAGCGTTCTTGAAAACAAGTTTCATGCCCTCTCCGCCTCCGAACTGCATTGGCATCATGGGCATTCCGGCAGGCATTGTCATGGCGGGCGCAGACCATGCAGGTGCAGCGCTCTCCTGGGGCACAGCTTCAGCAGCAGCTTCTTCTTTTCCCCAGCGCTGGGTAATCGGATGCTGCTTTTTCTCAAGATAATCACGAAGCGTCTTCAGGTCGGTGACTTCCTCTTCAGTAGGTATCTTGTCTATAAGTTCCAGAGGTATGTCTGCTTTGATTTTTTCCCTGAGGTTCTTTGGCATCCAGATTACGCGGTTCCAGCCGCCATCAGCCTCTATGAATTTGGGCGAGCGGAAATAATTCACCCCGACGCCGAGGAAACCTATTATCTGCTTTCCTCCGCCGGTCTGTCCTGCCATTGTGGAGAATGCAAGCCCGTTGGGGGCGGTTCCGCTGAAATCCCTGTCAACCCAACCGATGCCGTCTACTTCAGGAATGTAAAACCCTACAACTTCAAAACAACCGCAGCTTGTGTGCGGGTATTCGAAAAACGAGTGCAGCTTGATGCGTGAATACTCACCGCCCGATAGTGCTACAGCTTTCTCATTAACTCCTGAATATTCGCCGCCGACCTTGTCTATTATCTCGCCTTTGGGAATTGCGAACTGCGGGCCTTCGGGGTCCACCTTGGCAGCAGCGCGCCCATCAAACCAGTTGATAGCGCCGCATAAGGATATCCTGTCAGGCGTCACGACACATACGTTTGTTGGCGCAAAACTCTGGCACAATGTGCAGCCGTAGAATACATCCACATCCTCATCATGAAGACCTTTTGTCCGGGCATCCCTTGCCTCGTATATTTTTATTGCTTCTACCCTTTGTTTTTCCACTTCTTCCGGGTCGGTGATATATGTTGCTTCTATTTTCTCGATAAAAGGCAGTTCGTTCTTGAACAGCATCATGGTGGCTTTAGCTACCTGTTCAAAGGACTTGAGCCCTTTTTTAATCGCATCTTTGTTAATCCGCACCCAGACATCGTAACGCTGGTTCAGGTGCATGTATCCCTGGATGTAATTCTGGAAATCGTGGTTCCGCCTTTCCACAATAGCCTCAAGGTCAGGCTCAACAAGTTTTCCCGCGATTTTGTATATCATCGCATAGGGGTGCCGTGAACCCTCCTGCATCCCGGAAATGTCGGGCCCGATGAGAGTAAACTTTCCATCTTCTATCTCGTCCAATCCAGCCGCCCTAACAAGTTCAAATCCTCTTGACTTGGGGCCTGCAAGCTCAACGAACATATCATCTTTTCTTACTCGTTCACCCTCGAACATGGGTGAGATTTCAAAGGGAAATTCATTTGCCATGGTTGCCGTCCTGTATTATTTGCACCCGTATTCAAATACGGGGTCTTTATCTTTTTGGTAACTCCTTTATGACCTCATCAAGCGCTGCGATGAACACATCTTTTTTGAGGTTCCCGAATGACATATCCGCATTCGGATGATAGTATTTATCGATGGATATAACCCTGATTTTTGAGAAATTCTTGAGTGCGGATATAGCCTGTGATGCATAATAATATGTTATCCCGAAAAACACAACAAGGTCGTATCCGCCTTTGCCGTCAAGCCCCGGCCATTCCGGGTCGCAGAGGTATGATGCAAGGGCATGCATATTCGCATAATGGGCATCAAGACCTTTATCACCAAGATATTTATATGAGTCGCCGACGGAAGCTATTTGTATTCCGGTTTTTCCAATCGCGACAACTCTTGCCAGAACATCCTCATCATCGATTTCAGAACCCACAATTAAAAGTGGTCGCTTCGCTTTGGCAAGCATTTTTCCCTGGACGGCAGGCATCACCGCTCGCGCCATTTTCGGCCCGGGGATATTTCCGGTATCGAATGGTACTGCCTGGCGGGTCGTGTCGATGGTCTTTTCAGCCGGCTTTTCCGCGATTATTTCTTTGGTTTTTTCAGCGGTTTTTGCGTGCGTTTTCATTTCTTAACCTCCTTGCACAGGCGGGGGACATTTGTCGGCTGGAATGAAACGTCAACTTTCCTAAGCGGCCCTTCGGTTATCTTTTTCTTCTCCCAGTCAATCTTCCATCCTTTTTCCTCAAGCAGTTTCAACAGCTGCTCCCGCTTTGCAACCGGCAGGTCTGCTTCATTTCGTACATAGATATGCCAGTCATCAGGCATCTTTTTCAGGTATTTCTCACTGAGTTCAATATAATGCGTCAGTTTGATTGCTCTCCCGAGGCTGTTATCGCTTGGCCTGAAACACAGCTTCGCCAGCAGCGGCATAAGCTCATCCTTAGTCTCTGCCGTAATCATCAGGTGCTCAGGTGCGGGTTCGACATTAATTACCGAGCCATCCCTTCCGTCCAGAACGTTCCAGTCGTCTTTTCTGTAGGGTTTACCAATGAAAGCGCGCCTGTATTTAGTGCCGTGAGGTCCTGCTACGACCGGGATTCCGAGCCTGTTGCAGCCGGTGGCAATCGCAAAGGCTTTCTGCGAATAAGCTCCCCAGGCTATCCCGACGGCTCCGACCCTGTTAAGCACATAATCCGCTATTTCTTCCCAGTTGCCTTTTGTCTTTCTTCCTGCAAATATGGAAGCTACTTTTATCGTGGTCGCAGCTATGTGGGCGTTTGAAACGCAGGAACCGGTGTTCAGGAGGTTGCCCTTGATAAACCGTCCGGGGTAGCGCTCGTACAGGGTTTTTCCTTCCTTATCCTTGTACATTCCCACATCCATGGCAGCGCAACCTGAAGTAATTATTATATAACTGCGCTGGATCATCTCTTCAACAACATCATACACATCTTTCGTGCCGTCAGGATAATTGCCGCAGCCTACGAAAGCAAGCACTCCGGGCGTGGTACCGAGCACAAGATTGCGTCCTTCCTCCCGTATCTCAGGGTCGCCTATCTGGCCTCTTCCAATTCTCATCATGCCTTTTTCTTCCCTTATGACGCGCTGCGATGCCTTTTCGATGACATTCAGCACGGGTATATCCACAGGGCAGCTGTAATCACACCGCCCGCACCCAACGCATTTGTCATGGAGTATTTCAAAAGGCGCAAGGTCGCCGTTTACCGCCGCAGCCATCGCATCCGATATTGGCAGGCTCTGCGGGCAGTCCCGCGTGCACTGAAGGCATTTTGTGCATTTTGCGACCAGTTTCTTGAATTCTTCTTCATCCGGGAGCGCAGTAAATCCTTTGGCTTTCCTGATAGGTCCCATCTTCATTGCAAGCTTTGGAACAAGTTCTCCTACTTTTTCAAGGTCAAGAAGCAAAGCGCCTTCGTTCTTTCCGCTCACAAGGTCGTCTATTATAGCATCAACGCTGTCGTTTGACCTGTCGGGCAATCCGTATGTGATTTTTTCATTGGTTGCTATTACCGGGATATGGAGCTTTCTTGCTTCCTTAAGTATATCAGCCCTTACGCACTGCTCATCCGTGACAAGCACATCTGGAATTCCTGAGCGTATATATTTCAATTCCTTGCTCATGGAACCGATTATTTTGGCTGTCTTGTTATATCGCGCCATATCATGGGCTGTACAGCAAAGCCCTGCAATCTCTATTTTATCAAAAAGGCCGCCTTTGTCCATGTAATCAAGAATGTACGCAGGCGCAGCAATATTATGTCCCACGCATATCACTACAGGTTTTTTGGGATCAAGAATGCCCATCCCAATTTCAGCCATGGGCGTTTTCTCATCTGACTTGGGAAGTCCCATGCATGAAATCTGGATGATGTCAGCCACTTCCATTCCAAGAAGGTCAAGCATCCCGGCATGAAGCGCTTTGGACTCAAAATCCCGGGCTGAGCCCTCCTGTCCTGTATTGGCTGCGGCTATAAGCTGTGTCAACTGCTCTTCAATATAATCAAGCACCGGAAGAAAATCGCCTATGGTTTGCGGTTGTATTCCCATAATCGTTTCGGTAAGCGGGGCTTTAAGGTTGCTCGGGCCGACATCGATCTGGCGGTCTTCGCCGTATTTTTTAATCAGATAATGAAGAAGATGGCGACCGTGTGCGGTATGGCATGCCGCCCCCATTATACTTGTCATGAGCGCCTGCCTCGCCGACTGCCCTTCAAGGTCAATGCCGCACGCTCCCTCCTTGTTGCCTGTGAGGTCACATTTCCCGTATGTGCAGTAATCGCACAAATCGCTTGTGGGTGTATAAACAGGGTTATACCTGTCAAGAATTCGGTAGTCCCAGTTCCGAAGACTGATTATCTCGGGACGGGGCGTAGGCCCTTCTATCTTTTCTTCAAGCCCTTCACCGATTTTGCCTATATTTATCTGGACGTTTTCCAATCCTTCAATTACAAAACTTCCTTTTTTAACTATCATTTAATATCTCCGATGATTATATTTGCCTGAATGTGCTTTCCTACCCTGACTACTTCTCATGATATTATAATTTTCCGATTTTGACAAAGAAGGCTTTAAGCCCTAATTCACACTAATGTACTTAAATGTTTTTGTATTTATCACTATCATACATGATATATTTTTTTAACAGGCTTAGAGATGATAATAGCAGGTATCCTTGTAAGTGGTTCCAATCCAGGGACTATGGAACCACACATTCAGATGTAGAACCCGCCGATTATTATGCGAATTATCTAAAATGCCGGGCAATTCATTTTATCAATGCCCCGCTTACGATTTCGGCCAGATCCAATACCTGCACCCTGTCATCTGTCTTTTTGGCTTTTAAGCCATCTTCAAACATAGTCAGGCAGTAAGGGCAGCATACGCAGATAGTTCCCGGGTCTTTCTTCAATGCCTCCTCGACGCGCGCCGCATTGATACGTTTCCCTGTGCTTTCCTCCATCCACATCCGTCCGCCGCCGGCCCCACAGCAAAATGACCTGTCATTGCGGCGCTCCATCTCGATTGGCGCATGGCCTGTAACCGAAGCAATAACACTACGCGGCGCTTCATAAATCCCATTATAGCGTCCCAGGTAGCAGGAATCATGAAACACCACATTGCCCAAGTCTTTAGCATTCAGCTTGAGCTTTCCGGCTTTCATCAAATTACTGATCAACTCGGTGTGATGAACAACCTCAAGTTCCACACCATACTGGCGATAATCATTCTTCAGGGTATTATAGCAGTGCGGACACTGGGTAATAATTTTCTTTATACCTTTTTCTTTAAATATCCTGATATTATCCTGAGCCATCCGGTCAAAAACGAATTCATTACCCAGGCGGCGCATGCTGTCACCGCAGCACAACTCCTCTTTTCCAAGGATACCCCAGGAAACGCCGCTCGAATTCAGGATTTTGGAGATCGCCATTGATACCCGCCTGCTTCGGGCATCAAAAGCACCGAAACAACCCACGTAAAACAAATATTCAGTCTTTCCCGCCTCAAAAGGCTTAACATTGACATCAGTAACCCATTTCACACGTTCCGCAGGAACAATGCCCCAGGGATTACTGCGCTGTTCCATATTTTCAAACAGCGAGAGTAATTCATCAGGTACTTTCGCGTTCATCTCCACCAGGTTCCGGCGCATATCAACTATCCTTGGCACATGCTCAATAAACACAGGGCAAACTTCCATGCATGCCCCGCAGGTCGTGCAATCCCAGAGAACCTCCTCAGCAACACTGCCTTCCCCGCCCCCGCCTATCAATGGCAATGCCGTTGCTTTTCCTTCCTTGATCAACGGGCCATTTTTCAGCAGGTTGACCTTTATATCATGGATTACCAGCCGCGGGTTTAACAGCTTGCCGGTTGCGGTTGCGGGACAATTATCCGAGCAGCGGCCGCACTCGGTACAGGAATAAGAGTCAATTAAGCCTTTCCAGGTAAACTGGTCTATTTGCCCGACACCGAACACATTTCCCTTCTTGAACTCTTCCCTGGTCTGGGTGTTGACCTTCACAAGACTCCTGAAAAACACATTCGGGATACCTGTTAAAATATGCATGTGCTTGCTATAGGGCAGATAATTCAGGAAACCCAGCAGCACGATGGCATGGAGCCACCAGAAAGCGTTGATGTATCCGCCCAGGTTTTCCGAAGGAATATGCGAAAAAAAAGTGGTAGCTAAAAATTTTGATACGGGCATATAAGAAGCGGCTTCTTCACTCCCATTGGCTATCTCGCTGGCATGCAGACCGAAAAAGGCGATCATCAGCAAAGCTATCAGGCCCAGAATAATAAAAGCGTCCATGCTTCGCGCTTCAATGTATGAAGGCGGGAAAGCAAGGCGGCGGATTATCGCAATGCACACCGCCAGCAGGGCAAAAACTGATGCGATTTCAATTATTAATGCCAATGGATGGTACACGGCGCGGGGTAATAGGGAGAAGCTGATGGAATCCGGAAACAGCCCCTCAAGCAGGAATTCTGTATTCGCTATTAATAAAATTATAAACGACCAGAAAAGAACAAGATGGTTCCAGCCAAAACGGTACCCGTGGGAAACAGTACACCGCTGCCCGAAGGCGTAATACAGCATGCCCCGGATACGCTTACCAACATCGTTGAAACGGTTTTCAGCCCTTCCAAGCAACAGGAGGCGAAAGCGCCCGTAGCAACTCCAGCAAAAAAGCACTATAGCGGCTGCAAAAATAATTGTACTGATGTTAAGCGACATAAATTATTCCTTCCTCTGTGAGGATACAGTATCCGATGATCCACCTTTTTTAGCGCGTAAATCCCTGATATTACTGATAATGGCCGGAACCACCTGGAATACATCACCCACTATCCCATAGGTGGCAACCTCAAAGATAGGGGCATTCCTGTCCTGGTTGATAGCGATAATGACATCCGAACTTTGCATGCCGACCAGGTGCTGGATAGCACCGCTGATTCCGCAGGCGATATATATTTTAGGCCTGACCGTCTTGCCTGTTTGTCCGACCTGGCGTTCTGCAGGCATCCAGCCAGCCTCCACCACTGCGCGGGAACAACCAATCACACCGCCCAGTTCGTCCGCCAGCTGCTGCAACATTCCGAAATTCTCGCTGGAACTCATACCCCTGCCGCCAGATACGATTATCTCCGCTGCTGCCAGGTCACATTCAGCCACTTGATCTTTGACAACTTCCAGCACCTTGGCAGCAACATCTTCTTCTTTGATAGCAAAAGACTCGCGAACGATCTCGCCTTTGCGTGATGTATCCTTCTCTGGCAGGAGCATCACATGTGGTCGTACGGTAGCCATTTGCGGTTTTGTGCGCTCAGTAAAAATAGTGGCCATGATATTGCCGCCAAAAGCCGGGCGTGTCTGCAGCAAGAAACCCTTATCATCGATATCAAGACCGGTACAATCCGCAGTGAGGCCGGTATTGAGTTTTGTGGCAACAGCGCCAGCCAGGTCTCTTCCCAGACCTGTTGCGCCCATCAATAATATCTCGGGTTTGTACTTTTTCACCAGATAACAGATGGCCCTGTTATAAGTCTCGGTTCGATAGTAATGAAATACGGGAGCATCTATTACATAGACCCGCGATGCCCCATAGGCGAAAGACTCCTTGCAAAGATTCTCCACATGATCACCGATAACCACAGAACACAACTCGACACCAAGGGATTGAGCCAGCTTCGCACCCGCACCCAGCAGTTCCCATGAAACCGTAGCAGGCTCACCTTCGGCATGCTCCACAAAGACCCAGACACCCCTGTATTCTTTGATATCCGCTATCGCCGCTGCTTCCTCGATGCTTATCTTCTCAGGCTCTATTCCCTTTGAAGATGCAGCTATTTGTGCAAGTATCTTCTGTTCATCCGGCGTGTAATACATCTCAAGGGCCTCGGCCGGACAAACTTTTATGCACCTGCGACAGCCAATGCACTTTTCTATATTGATGAGAGGTTCGCCTCTCTCGTTCATTTCTATCGCATCTTCAGGGCAGGCGCTCTGGCAACGGGCGCCGCACGCGATGCATTTTCCCGGAATAAGCCGGGCGACACCGCGGGGTTTTTTCATTGTTTTTTTCTCTTCTTCCATGTGCTCTTATTGATTCATATTAAAATTCATTAGCTATAGACTCAGGAGGCTTTTTTCTTTGAGCTTGCTT
>JBGPUU010000086.1:0-10203 GCA_041491305.1 Candidatus Methanoperedens sp. | reverse complement strand
GGCGCACTCACCGTTTTCCCTGCATTCCCCTGCAAGGCGAAGGGCGCGCTCCTCAAGCGCGGGAAGCGTTTCATTCAATGTATGTTCCAGCCACGCATCGTCCTTGGACAGCACTCCTACGAACATCGAAGAGAGAACATCGTGTTCTATAGTTTCAAGCCTTTTTCTTGTACTAACGGTACCCATTGAAGATTATTTTAGTTTATTGAAATATAAAACTTGGGTTAATGCTGCGATCTGAGTTATGATATTTCTGCAAGACCGCTTTTTAGGGAGTTTTTGGACGGATGCAAGCTGAGTAACGGGAAAAGCAAATAAGCAATTAAAACAATTACAAACTTGAGAAATACATGGATAAAGATGAATGGTTCAAACAAGCTGATTATGACATGGAAACCGCAGAATTCATGTTCAAGGGAGAACGGTATTTTTATACCGTCTTCATGTGCCATTTATCTATAGAAAAGGCGCTCAAAGGTCTGATCATTCAAAAAAATAAAGAAGCTCCACCCAAAACTCACAATCTGCTTTATCTCATTGAAATTATCGATCTGGAATTACCTGAAGAAATGTATGATTTTGTCTTCACTCTGAACAGAGTAAGCGTTCTCACTCGATATCCTGATAATCTGCAAAGAATGCTGAACGAATACAACGAGGATATAACAGAAAAAATTCTTGAAAAAGGGAAGGAGTTATTAAAATGGTTAAAGACAAAATAGCAAAAGCCATTAAATTCTTTGAGAATTGTTTGAAAGAAAAAGGATTGAAAGTTTCAAAGATAATTCTATTCGGGTCCCACAGTACGGGAAAAGCGACTATAGATAGCGATGTGGATATTCTGATCATTTCTCAGGATTTTCAGGACAAAGATGTTTTTGAAAGGGCAAGATTGACGAAAGAAGCAGAGATAAACACCATTAAAAAATTCAAAGTACCTCTTGATATTATCACTCTCACTTCTGAAGAATTTGAAAGTGGTAATTCTCTTATTACTGACTTTGCAAAAAAAGGCAAAGTAATGTATGCAGCCTGATAGCGCCGCATCGTCACACCAGAGTTGACCAGCCCATGTCCCTCTGCGATAAGCTCAAAGCCGTACTTATGCGCTTGCAGAAGGGAAGTGAAAGGATAAACAAGAATTAAAACAGCCTCTAATTTTCGATAAGTATATTTGCTTTGAATTCTTATTAACGCCCAGTTCCAAAAGTGGATAATTTCTAAAAAAAGGATGATTACAATCGCCTGAAATAATCCACAATTGGAAAGAACCGGGCTCGTGGTCTAGTTGGTTATGACGTTTCCTTGACATGGAAGAGATCCGGAGTTCGAATCTCCGCGGGCCCATTTATAAGGATTTTTTTGATATGCTTTTACTTGCCAAAAATCCCATGGATCATGGTTGTCTGCATCCTTTTGATGCGATTTCTTCGCACATAATTTTAAATATCCGCGTTTGAATTAAACATCTCTTCAACTTTTAGATTAACATGAACTTCAACACTGATAAAAAAACGCAAAGAGACTACAAATGGACTGCCCTTACCGTTGCTTCTCTCGGAATGCTTGTCGGAATCCTCAATGCCAGCACCCTGATAATTGCTCTTCCAACGATGATGGTCAAGCTGAACACAGACCTCTTCGGGATAATGTGGGTGCTTATCAGCTACATGCTTATCATGACAATACTTGCGCCCGCGTGGGGCAGGCTTGCAGACATCCACGGGCGGAAAAAGCTCTACGTTTACGGGCTGGCAGTGTTTACAATCGGCTCACTGCTCTGCGGTTTAGCAGCTAACATCGGCCAGCTTATCGCTTTTCGGGTATTGCAGGCTGTGGGCGGCTCGATGCTCGTGGCTAACGGCACAATAATAGTAACCGATGCTTTCAAACGGGACGAACTTGGGAAAGCAATGGGAATTCTCAGCATGATAATGGCTGCGGCATTTGTTATTGGCCCCATACTGGGAGGTTTCCTCACAATGATAGACTGGCGGCTGAATTTCTTGTTCAATGTCCCCATCGGTATCGTTGTCACAGTGTGGGCGCATTTAAAATTAAAAGATATTGCGGTGCTTCCGAAAGGAGAAAAATTCGACTTCAAGGGAATGATATTATTTACTATCGCCTTTGTCACGTCCATGATTTACCTCACGGCAGGATTTATTCTCGGTTTGACCTCGCTTCCAATGCTTCTGTCGCTTGTTATCGCGATTATAAGTTTTGCAGCTTTCCTGCGCGTAGAAAGGGTAGCAACCTATCCCCTCATGGATTTAAATCTTTTCAAGATAAAAATCTTCTCCTACGGGCAGCTAAGCGCCCTTCTTAATTCCATAGCGAGAGGTGCTGTAATGATTCTCCTCATACTTTTCTTCCAGGGCCCCTGGGGCTATGACCCGCTTACGGCAAGCATACTCACCATTCCTCTTGCCGTGGGTCTAGCGATAACAGGCCCGATAGGCGGGGTGCTGTCTGATAAATACGGCTCAAGGAGCATAAGCACAATCGGGCTGGTTATATCCTTAGTCGGCCTCCTTGGTTTAGCGACAATGCATTACAACACCCCTTACTGGATACTTGCAGTATGGATGTTTATCAACAGTTTCGGTTCCGGGTTGTTCCAGCCCCCGAATACCAGCGCAATTATGTCGTCGGTTGCCCCTGAGCGGCGCGGTGTCGCCTCCTCCATGAGAGCGTTTTTCAATAGTGCCGGCATGGTGCTGAGCATGGGAATAGCTTTTCCGCTGATTATGGGAACGATTTCTATTCCGCAGATGATGGATATGTTCGTCAGGGGCGGTGCAAGCATGCCTGTAGCTGTGCAGGAAGCCTTTACCGGAGGTATAGCCGCCGCATTTATCGTCGCTTCGATAATCACCGTGCCCGCAATTATTGTCTCAGCCATGCGAGGAACGGGAGATGTACAGAGTAAATAAAACAGCTTTATTTATTGTATTTTTCTATTGTCTTCATGAATTCTGACACGCTTACAGGCGTGGTCATATAAGCATCAAATCCTGCAGTGATGAATTTTTCCTTCTCTCTCTTTGTCGCATTAGCTGTTAAAACGATTAAAGCCACGTTTTCATAGGAAGAATTATTCCTGATTAATTTTGCCAACTCAATACTTTCCATTCCCAGTGGCTCTGCATCCATGATTATTAAATCATAGCTTTCGTTCTTTGTCATCTTAATTGCTTCTTTTGCATCCCTTGCCCCATGAGCTATAAAACCTGTCGCCTTGAGCATCTCAACCACCAGTTCCATATCCAATTGGTATTTTTGCAATACAAGCGCTTTTGTCGCCATTTTTCCTCCATATACCAGGAATATGCAGGAACATTTAATACAATATAAGTGTTTCCTTTTTTTAGCAATGTTGCCTTAATTGAGCAATTTTCCGCTTATGATTTACAAGAAATACAATATAACAGGCAGCATTATCACTCCCATAGCATGTGTTTTCCTTATTTTTGCGTATGAAGCTATCATCCCGACTGAGGTGGATATTAAAAACACAATAAACCCGAACCAGCCTGTAAACATGAACGACATTACCGAAAGCCCGACCAGTACCGCAGCGCATAATTTTGAATAATTTATCCTTGACAGGAATCCTGAAATCTTGTCCCCGAGATAAATTGTCGTATAATATGAAATCACGGAAACATAAACGATAACAATTAATAAGATAATAATAACTGAAAAATCCCATTCGGTTACATTGACAAGTTTATCAATCGAAACCATTGCGCCGCTTCTCGCCTTCCCGATGATATACAGGGCAACCAGGCTAAAAACCGCGTTTGCCGTATTGGCGCTGCTTATTGATACCATAAATTCCTTTGAGGAATCCGTATCCTTTTCTTCGCGAACTAACAGCCTTGCAATTATTGTGCCGACCGTCGATGACACGCCTGGAAGCCATGCCACAAATGAACCTGCCGCGCTTCCTGTGACCATGCCCCGCACAATCCTCTTTGCGGGCAGCACAAACCTGCATGTTTTTTGCTGCGGCGGGATTTCGGATTTTGTCATGAGGCTGATAACGAGCATGGATGCGCCGAAAATACCTGAAAGAAGAGGAAGAAGGATAGACGGCTCGCCGAATGTTACGAGAGGCTGCATCAGAGCCGCATTATCAAATGCAAATATCCCCAGCATGCCCGAAATAAAAAACAGGAGGACGGCATATAACTTGAATTTTAAATGCACGAGGGACCCCTGGCCTTCCACCATCTCGCCGTTTTCGGTGGCTATCATCAGGACTACTATCAAAACAAGAATCCATCCGATGTACGGGCTTATTGTTCCATAGATATTCATGAAGAAAAAAGCCAGAGGCAGCGCCATTATTAAAGATACTACCACCGCTCCTGCGCTTCCGATGGCGGATAACCGCACTGCTTCTGCACCTCTTCCTTCCATGAGGAGCGCATGACCCGGAAGTACTGCAAGAGCCGTATCTGCTTCGGGAGCGCCGAGAAAGACTGAAGGGATAATATCAAGGAAAGTGTGCGTTATGGAATTTGAGAGGATGACCACAGCGATGTAGAAGGGCGCAAAGCCGATGCTCGCAAAGAATGGCGACATCGCAACAAGTATCAGGGCAAAATTATTGACGTGGATACCGGGTGTGAGACCTGAAATGATGCCGAGGAAGAATCCGAAGAAAACGGAGATGAGGAGAAGTGTAAAGGAGATTTCAATCATGGTTCTGGCTACTACTGAATTGCTTAATAAAAAGCATTTGTTTTATGTTTTACTTATCTTTGCGACCTTTGCGCTCTCTGCGGTGAATAAAATCAAATACCGCAAAGCACGCGAAGAACGCAAAGTAATAATATAATTTGTATTAAAATAGCAGTAAGTGGCGAGGTTAAGTATAAAGGGATTAAACCAAATCTAACCCTGATGAACTTCCAGATTCTTGATGCCGACTATACTTACAGCGAAAATAAGCCTGTAGTAAGGCTCTATGGAAGAGATGATTCTGGAAATAGCGTCTGCTGTATGGTTCCAGGCTTTGAACCGTATTTTTATGCAAAAGCCGAGCCTGAAATGGCAGTGGTTCTCCTGGAGAAATTCAAAGAGCACATAAAAAGGATTGAACCAGTTCAACGTTTTGAACCTGTTGGCTATTTCAAAAACAAAACCAGTATGTTAAAAATCATCCTCTTTGACCCGAAAAGCGTACCCATCATCCGCGATGATGTCAGGAACATGGTGGAAGCTGTGTATGAAACAGACATTCTTTTCAGGAACAGGTACATGGTTGATACAGGGCTTGGCGGCATGAGCTGGGCAAATGCTGAACCGGAAGGGAATTTGATAAGTAATGAGGTTTTAAGCAGCATCAAAATAATTTCAGGGAAAGTTGAGCCCCTGGAAATCCTGCGAAATGCGCCGCTTCGGCATCTTGCTTATGATATCGAGTGCCTGCCATTAAATGGCGCAATGCCAACTCCTGAAAATTCACCTATCGTCCTTATGAGCCTTGCTTTTGCTCCCGATTTTGATGGTAAGAAAACACTTGTGCTCGTTGGGAAAGATGCACAAGTGGAAGGTGAAACCGAGAGCTGCGGCAGCGAAGAAGCGATGCTGAGAAGGTTTTTCGAGATAGTGAGGGAGTACGACCCCGATATCCTTGTGGGTTATAACTCCAACAGTTTTGACGTGCCATACATTGTTGAGAGGATTAAAACCCTGAATAAGAAAGGGGCAAGAATAGAGCCGCTAATGGGCAGGGACGGGAGGACGGTATATTACAAGAAATTCGGGAACACGACACGGGTAAGCGTGATGGGACGCATCGCTGTGGATGTGCTGCCGCTGCTTCGAAAGGAATTTTCCCTCAAGCAGTACACACTCAGGAATGCCGCAAAGGAACTTCTCGGCGCTGAGAAACTCGACATACCTTTCCTCGAAATGGAATCATACTGGAATGATAACGGGGAGAAGCTTTCGAAGTTCATCGAATATGCCAGGCGCGACTCGGAGCTTGCACTTTTGTTCCTCCTGAAACTGCGGCTTATAGACAAATACATAGCTCTTGCCAGGGTGAGCGGAACGCTCCTTCAGGATATCCTTGACGGCGGGCAGACGCAGATGGTGGAGAATCTCATCCTCCGTGAGTACAAAAAGCATGACAGGGTGCTGCCTGCGCGGCCTACGGGAGAGATGTCGGATGAACGGTTTGAAGAAGGGGAGGAACTGGCGGGGGGGGAAGTGCTGCCGCCAAAGAAAGGGCTTCTTGAGAATATCGTGATACTTGATTACAAATCGCTTTACCCGACTATAATGATGGCGCACAATCTCTGCTATACCACCGAAGTGGTAGGAGAAAGACCGGATGAGGTGGTCAAGGCACCGTCTGGCGGGATTTTTGTCTCGCAAAAAGTGGTAAAGGGCATCGTGCCTTCAATACTTGAAGACCTCCTCGCAAGGAGGCAGGCAACACGGGAAAAAATGAAGGGTGCAAGCGAAGAAGATGCGCGGGTGCTTGATGCCACGCAGCAGGCACTTAAAATCCTCCTTAACAGCTTCTACGGTTATTCGGGATATGCAAGGGCGCGGCTTTACAGTTTAACCCTCGCAAGCGCGGTCACAAGCTTCGGGCGGGAGAACATCCTGAAGACAAAGAGCCTAATCGATGATGAAATTAAGGAGATAATCCTCAAAGATGGCGCAGCTTTCACGAAAGATGAGACAAAAGAAGGAAAGAAAAAAGAAGGGAAGAACATTTGTTTATCAGTTGTGTACGGGGATACCGACAGCGTTTTTGTAAACCTGCTTGATAAGGAAATCACGCTTGATGATGCAGAACTTGTGGGGCGAAAGATTGCTAAAATTGTGACCTCCTCGCTCCAGAAGCCAATGGAACTCGTTTTTGACTCATTCGGGCGAAGGGCGATATTCATAGCAAAGAAGCGATATGCAGTGCTCCTCTGGGAAAGAACCAGGGAAGGGGTTAAGGAAAAGCTCAGGGTCAAAGGCATGGAGACGGTTCGCCGCGACTGGTGTGAACTCACCACAAAGACAATGGAAAAGGTGCTTGAACTGATACTCAAGGAAGGGAAAGTGGATGAAGCGGTTGAACTTGTAAAGACCACTATCGACAGCATCAGGGACATAGATGCACAAAAGCATCCTGAGTTGTTCGACAAGTTGATCCTGACGCGCCAGTACACAAAAAAACCTGAGAGCTACAAGAGCAGGCAGCCGCATATCACCGTGGTTGAGAAGTTAAAAAGCCGCGGGATAATCGCAAACGTTGGGGACAGGATTCCTTTTGTAATCCTTGCGGGAAACGGCCTCTTCGTGGACAGGGCTGAAGACCCGGATTACGCAAGGGAAAAAAACCTGCCTCTGGATGTTGATTATTATGTCATGAAACAGATACTTCCGCCTGTTGAGCGGATACTCGCTGATTTCGGTGAGCATGGGGAAAAATTAAGAGTGATGAGAGAGAAGAGGACTCAAAAAGGGCAGCGCTCTTTATTTGAATTTTCGGAGTAAAAAGATTGAAAACCCATCCAAGATGTGCACCGTGCTTATTATCGAGAGTACAGTTCGAAGCAGAACTTTCCACAAAAGACATAGAATTGCAGAAGAAGGCTGTGCTTGCAGGCATCGAGGTGCTGCGGAAATACCTTGTGGACGGCGCGCCTGCGACACACCTCAGCACAAAGATACACAGGGAAGCGTACAGGGTGCTGGGAGATATAGACCCTTATCGGGAGAAAAAACAGCAGAGCAATGAGGCGGCAAAGAAACTCCTGCCTTTTGCGCGTGATTTTGTGTCCAAAAATGATTCATTCAGGCGCGCTGTGCTTGCGGCAATTATCGGGAATTCATTCGATTTCGGGGTGCTGGGCTTTGATGCGGATAAAGCGACAGCAAAAGAAGCGATGCTCAGGCAATTTGAGCACGGGCTTGACGTGGACGACACGGACAGGATGAAATCAATGCTCAGAGACGTTGTGTATCTTGCGGATAATTGCGGCGAGATAGTGTTTGACACCCTATTATTCGAAGAAATAAAAAAGCTGGGAGGTAAAATCACACTCGTTGTCAGGGGCGCGCCGATTCTGAATGATGTCACCATGAAAGAGGTAATAGAACTCGGTCTTGATAAAAAGGTGGACAGGGTACTCACCACAGGTTCAAATGCCATTGGTTTGTGTTTGCAGGAAGCTCCGCCTGAGCTTGTGGAGGCGCTCGGGAAGGCAACGCTTATTATCAGCAAGGGGATGGCGAATTATGAGACCATGTCAGAGTATGATTTCAAGCCGATTGCGTATCTTCTGAAGACGAAATGCGAGTCTGTGGCTGGGGCGATGGGATTGAAGAAGAATATGAGTGTGGCGAGGGTGGAAGAATAATTAGCTACTATTTTTTCTTATAACCTTTATTCCAATAAATCTACACACTCATCGCATTCGCAATCGGCGCCGGTGGTTTTATTTTCGGATTTTAAATATTTGCCTATGGCAGAATTTATGAATCACAGCCTTTAGTACTGAAATAACCAAGATTGCAGGGATCTTTTTCAGTGTTGTTTTTCTCTTTTGAACCTGCACGCGCCCTGTTTTTTTCAATCACCGTGCCTGTATGTTTACCATAAACCGCATCGAAGATACTTTGAGGAGATTCACCGTTTAACACAATGGTCTTTATATTGCTTCGCTCAATGATTTTAGCCGCCAGCAGGTCAATTGGCGAATTTGCGCCCGCTACCATTTCCGTCTTCATTACAATCTCGATGAGCTGCCCCGGCGTCATGGAATCAAATTTCCTGGCATCTTTATTTTTCTTCGGGTCGGAAGTATAAACGCCATCGGTGGAGGTTGCATTAATTAGGAGGTCGGAACCTGTGTATTCAGCAAGAACTGCAGACACGGCATCAGTAGTTTGTCCCGCTGCAACCCCGCCCATGACAACAATCCTGCCGCTCAGGCTTGCTTTTTTTGCCTGTTCATAATCAAGAGGCGGCTCATGGTATGCTGACTCGCCAAGGGCTGCAATCAGTAGCCTGGCGTTTATACGGGTTATTTCTATACCCAGGATATCACAGGTCGCTTCATCCGCCCCGAGTCCCCTTGCCACATTAATATAATCGCGCGCCGCTTTTCCGCCTCCTGTAACAACGAATACGGAATTCTTCTTTGAAAGCTCCTTTAACATCAACGCGTAGCTTTTAAATTTTTCAGGATTTAATTCACGTGCAAGAACCGACCCGCCTATAGATATTACCACTTTCATATCTTCCCTTAACGTTCTCTAATACTATTATCTTTCTGTAGCTGCCTGGAAAACAACCACTTTCAGTTCTCATCTCAAAAGCTGAAATTTGTGTTTGGTTTGCGAAAAGTGTCCAGGAACATATACCAGTTGTAAACCGTAAGGAAAAAGGCTACGAGGAAGATAAGTTGGGTAAAATCAACTATATAATAGGGTTTTAATACTTCACCCATTGTAGTGAAATTTACCATGAATTTGATAAAGATATTCATGGAATAAGATGCTCCAGCTATTGAAATATATATCCAGGTGCGTTGCATTACCGCATCATCGAGGAATAGCCTGGCTTTCAACAAATCCCTGTCCAGCTTATGCATTACCGAGACTGTGTGACCGATAAGGAAAATTATAAGAAATGCAGCACTTGCATTGTATATTTCCATGAATGTTTCAATAAATTCTATTGTCGGAACCAATATAATCCTCCATCAAATTATGATACTCATGATTAGTATCATGTATATTTATTTCTTGTGTAAGAAAATATCGAATCCTATGAAAGACATAAGTATTTTGAAAATTATTAATAATTGATTATCAATGATCGACCTGGTATCGCAGTCATTTAGCAATATGAACATCGATTTAGATTTTTTCCAGAAATTAGCACTGGCTACGCTAATAGGGATTCTCATCGGCATTGAAAGGGAACACAGGCGCCCTGAAAAAATGGAACTGATTGCCGGAATCCGTTCATTCACCATTGCCTGCATCGCGGGCATGATTTCTGCGTATCTGGCATTGAAAATCGATCCGGGAATCCTTCTAATTTCTCTGGCGTTTTTTGCGATAATATCTGCATTATATATATATATAAAAAATGTAACATTGAAAATGGCAGGTATAACAGGTCCGATTGCATTATATTGCACTTTCCTGCTTGGTGTTTTAATAGCGTAT
>JBGPUU010000085.1:0-10341 GCA_041491305.1 Candidatus Methanoperedens sp. | reverse complement strand
TGTGGCGAGAGTGACGTTGATTAATACTATGTATTTGATGTACATCGAAGTCTGGGGTGGCGCAGCCTCCAGGGGGATTTCCCGGGTTACTGTTTCTTTTACCTTTCCTATTTTTTCAAGGTTCAGGTTCATCATTTCCAGCTGAGATTGAACATCGTTCATGCCTACCTGGACATCTGCCACATCACGCAGTACGGGCTCAAGACGTTTATAAACAACTTCATCGAAGGTATCGTCTGCTATATGTTCCAGATGCGTACCCTTTTTTAGTATTAAAAAAGCCCCGGCAAGGCTCCCTATTCCCAGAATGAAGTATAATAAATTCATCAGGAAATTTATAGGTTCAAAAGATGTGACAATATTGTAGACAAGAGGGAAAAATGAAGTTACCATCAGGTATATTGAGGTAAGGATCATGCTTATTACAACGATATATTCACCGGGAGAAATGTGCCTGACCTTCTTATCCTGTTCATGAGCAGGCTGTGAAACCCGGGTACGGCTGGATTCAGGCGCCCCAAGCAGGCCATTCAAATCCAGTTTCTTACTGACGTAAGCGTCTTCCTTTTTTAATAATGAATCGATATCAATTCTTTTGTTTGAATAGCGTGCATTATCTTTTTCCATTGATGGCATCTTTTAGTCTTGCTTCTGGTATAGACCTTTCTCTTTATACCAGCTAATAGCTTCGTGATGGATTGTTTTATTCGGGAATTTAGTCCAGGCTTCCCGAACAATAGATTCTGTTATTATTGCGTCCGGTGAAATTGCTGACACCAGTTCCAGTGAGATATAGCATAGACTGTTGAGAGTGCTTGGATGACCTTCACTTTTTTCAATCAAGTATAAAATGGCATCTTCATCGAACGGATCAAAATCGCGTTTTTTCATTAATTCATGATAGCTTTTTTTCTTACTGGAAACAAGGGCGCGAATTATATATTCAAGCCTCTGTGAAACCGTAAACGGCCTGGTATATTCGCGTATAAGGGCCCTTCTTAACATTGTATCAAGGCTTTCAGTCCATTCTTCAATATGTTTTTCAAAGCGTGGAACTGCGAGTATCAAACCTGTAAAAGCCCTGTTTGCTGCATAATAAGGATTGGTGGAATTGGTGATAAGTTCAAAAGCATCTTTTGAGAAATGTTCCCCCTGGTCAAATATGCAGAATAATTTCCTGTTATTTTTAACAAGAGCCTTTAAAACATCATCATAAATGTCAAGGATCATTTCCCTGTCTGCTGTAGATAACTGTGCCAGATAGTTGGGGTCAAGGTCGCCGATTATCGATGTAGCAAGCTGTATCGAGCTCTGTCCATACATCTGGTTATACCAGAAAATAAACTCGTGAGGCAGGTTTCTTACGATAAAATCTGCATTCTCGCTCTTCCCTGAACCTGTAGGGCCCATTAATATCATCAGGCTTGACTGGTTATGCCTGGCAGCCCGCATTATCCTGTTGCAGACAATTTCATCTTTATTAATGAACATCTTATCATCAACAATTTTGTCTGCGAAAGGATTGAGATACATATGATGCTCCTTGATATACGTATCAAGCGAATCCCTCTGGATAGTATATGACTCGGGTTTACTTATTAATTGTTCAATTATTTTTTCTAAATTCGCCAAATCCTACCTCTTCGACCATCAAGAAATCATTTTTAAATTTAATTATTTGAATAGTTTATATACTTTATGAAAAAAAATCAATTTACGTTTTCACCTGCTTTTAAAATGTCTTGAAGGACGTGAATCTCTTATCGACAGGAACAAATACATTACTAGACATCCGAAGAATATCATCAGACCCAGGCTTCTCATATTCTGGATAGTCCTTGCTATAGCAAGGTATTCCTCCGTGTACTGGTCAGTCCTGAAATCCAGTAAGAAATATTTACCCAAATCTTTTAAAACTACTGGATTTGAACCTATAACAAAGGCTTTACCCATTACATCTTTTTTATTTACTTTCCAGGTATCCGGATTAGGATTGTTATCACCTTTTGTTCTTATTGTGTCCCCTTTCATCTCAATAATCCTGTGGGTGACCGTAACCGGTTTATTCGAAACAACATTTTTTTCGGGGTCGGGGAAAATAATTATATCTCCGACCTTCGGTTGTATTAAAATATCCTGCATAAATACGAGGTCGCCTTTTTTAAAGGTTGGCTGCATAGAACCGGAAGTGACGATTGCAAAAAATAACAAATGAGCTGAAAGAATATATGCTATGAATAACGTTATAGCGATAGGCATCAACATTTTTTGGAGCTTGGGTTTCTGGGCATGCTCATGATATGCATTCATTGTTGCATTTATCTTTCCTTCTTTATTTGACTTTTTATATTTTTGTGCAATATACCCCGCAATTTCGATAGTCTTTTTGAACCCCTGACGTCTGTCCAGAAATATAGCAAGTGCAATTGAAAATAATAGTATATGCCAGATTATGAACTTGTAGAATGGGTCACCTACAACTGATATCTGCCATGTAACATAACGCGCCACTGTAGAAATGATGGCAGTAACCATCATCGTTACAATCGCTGTAATCATTATCATATTTAGTTAATAGTTTGTTGCTGATACTTAAAATACTTTTTGTTTATTTATTTCCGATTATATTTAAATAAATCCAGGCATACAATTCGTATTAACACGAACATTTTTTATGATTACTTCACGTACAGAACACCTTTGCCATTGGCTATTACATCACCCGTGTATTTCCTGTATGTGATTCCGTCAACGGCTTCCGTGCCTTCGGCCTTGAAAACGGGCATCATTTCATCCACTGTTCCATTGACGATTATTGTGCCTTTTGCCATTTCGCTGCCCGGGCGGCTTGTATTGCCCTCGATGACTATTTTCCCTCCGTTGTTGCTGAGTCCTGGTAAAATTCCAGCATTTCCTTTAACGATAATCTCGCCGCCGCACATATGCTCTCCTAAAAAGTCAAGGGAATTCCCCAGAAGGGTTATCTTTCCGCCGCGCATGCCGCAGGTCTCTCCGCGGTATCCTGCGCCGAGATAATAAGCGGCATTTCCTTCTATTATAAGCTCCCCGCCTTTCATCTCCCTGCCTGCCCAGGAATCCACATTCCCGGTTACGGATATTTTACCGCCGCTCATTTTAGCGCCAAGATGCATGTCGACATTACCTTTAATCATTATCAGGCCTGCGGTCATACCTTCCCCGATTCGCTTTATCCGGGAAAAATCGCCATCCATAACGATTTTAGTGTCAGCTGCAGAACCGGAACCTTCAACCGTCACCGAAAAAAGCTCGCCGAGCGTGGTCTTCTGGTTCCCCATCCATGCTTCCATGGATAATATTTCTTTTTCTGTTTTGCCCGCGAATTTATCTGGCGAAATATTCTCAGCTTCGACTGAAATCCTGATTTCCTTTTTGGGTTTTAAAGTCACTGTCTGCATGTTAATTCACCTCAACCGGGATTGCGCCGGCTTTTACCACTTTCGGATGCGTGACGTATGCATCCTGCACCATGTAGTTTGCAAGGTTAATTGAGTAATAGTTCTTGAATTTCATACGTATATCCTTCATCATGATTTCTGTTTGCTCCTCAGGCACGGTGGCGTCTACCCAGTATGTCCTGCCCATAGGCGTGGCTGTAATCTGCCCGTCTTTTACCACAATTTCGCCGCCTTTGATTGTGTAGGCTGCTGATTGGAACGCGCTCTTTATCTTTGCATGTTCTACGGATGGGTCTACCTGGTCGGGTAAAATGTCGTATATAGAGACATCTGCATCCGCGCCGACTCCGAGATGCCCTTTGGTATCAAGCAGCCCAAGCACCTTTGCCGAACCGGCCCTTGTCATTATAGCAATATCGTTAAAGCCAAGTTCCCGTTCAATTCCGGGAATCTTTGTCCTTTTATGAACAGCTTCATGAAGCGTCTTGATCTCTTCCTGCCGTTTCTTATTGCTCATAAGAAGGGCAATTACTTCAGGATAATTCACGAAGGGACCGCCATTCGGATGGTCGGTTGTCAGCAGGACCTTATACGGGTCTTTAGTTAGCAATGCAAGTTCCAGTCCCATAGCCCACATAATTGAATGGATTGAGACCTGTTTGGCATAGAATATCGGAACAACGCCTGATGCATCTTCGAGTTCAACATCGCCGTTAGCCCATTTTGCATGCAATAATTTCGCGTTTGCATACTGCACGGGTCCATCTGCGGTCATCGTAGTCGCGCTCCCAAAAATAAGCTGCCCCATATCTGTTGTAACATTTTCGCTGTTGTTCAGGTAATTTGCGATTTCATCGGCTTTGGATTCAAAGTCGCCCCAATTAGTCCCGCCCCAGCAATTGAAGGTGATATGGGTAACGTGCAGAACCTGTCTGTCCTTGCTCGGCTTCACCTGTTTTGCAAGCTCCATGCTTGCAAGCGTGGTCTTGTAATTACCCGGTTTTCCCAGGTTATTGCAGTGAAGATGCACCGAATGCGGAAGTCCCAGCATCTCATTGGCTTTCATCAATGATACGATAATATCTCTCGGCGTAACATCAAAATTCGGGACAACATCATCAAGACCTGTCACGTTCTTGCCGAAGCCCCACATCTCGCCTCCGCCCGGGTTCACACATTTTATACCGAACCCTCGCGAAGCAAGGAGTCCCCATGCAACATACGCCGCAAGCTTATCCATGTTCTTCTCACGCACATAATCCATTGTGGGCCAGTTGCTCCCGAAAAGAGTGAGAGCGCCCTTATCTATGATCGGAATCTCCTCTAACTCCTCATGTGTATGCCGCGCTTTCATGATAGCCTGCGCAGCTTCGAACACCGTTGTATAACCCATCTGGGCATAGCGGTATCCCATGGCATAAACATTCGGGACTGTGTACCCCGTATATGGTCTTGTTATTTTCGTACGTGGTTTAATTCCCGACCGTGTATCCTCGGGGCGCATTATCCTTCCCACGTTCACTTTTGCGCCTGCTATATGCGAATGGGCGTCAACGCCGCCGGCCATGACCAGCCTTCCGCCGGCATCAATAACTGACGCCGAACTGCTGACCTTATCCACAATTTTACCATCCTTAATTGAAATATCGGTTTTATCGCCCGCAATACCGTTAGTAGGGTCATATACGGCGCCGTTTTTTATTAGAAGCTCCATGGTTATTCACCCCTTATCTTTTTGACACGTTCAGTTATTTTTTCAAGAATCTCAATATCTGTAGGATGTGTCGGCTCTATCATCTTCCTGAAGCGCAGGGATACACCGTCCATCCTGTATGCTGTTCCTTCTACCTCAACGCCGCAGATTGCAACCGGGATAACCACATTTGCGACCTCGGTCGTGGGGTTCCAGTACGGGTCCACCTGGACAACAGGTATTTTCGCCAGGTGCCTCACCGAATCTGCGGGGAAATGAGCGCCCGCGTCACCTGCTATTATCATCGCTGCATCAGTTTCTTTGCGCATCAATAAATCGTTGGCTGTTGTCTCGCCCGGATTATAATACGGTGCGCCGCGTGCGAAATCAACCGCACTGGCAAAGCCTGTTTCCCACGAACAGACCTGCCCGAAACCTGTCACGTTGTAGTGCCCGCGCATGGGCATGATAACGTATTTTGTGAACGAGTTCAATTCGGTTATTAGGGAGATGGCATTATCGATGTTCTTATACCTTCCCATGCTCTGGGTCAACCCCATGCCGAAGAAAACAGCTCCGAACTTTGCAGTCTTTAAGGTATCAACAAGTTTTACCAGTTGCTCTTTCGGAACGCCGCCTACGGTTTCGGGGACGACATCAGCATGCCCTGAGAGTATGGCGCGAAGAGCGGATAAAACAAGGTAATCACTGCCCTGCGCCACCTGAATATATTCATCAGCTATTCCCGCTGTGTCGGTCTTGCGCACATCTACCACGATAATCTTGCGCCCTTTGCGTCCTTTTTCAGAAAAAAATCCCTTTGCGAAAACAGAATAACGTCCCATGTGTCTTGGGTGCGCCTGCACAGGGTTGCTGCCCCAGAATATTACAACATCAGCGCGGTTCTTTATCTGGCCGAGAGTCGATGTGGGAAGCCCTTTTTCATGAACCGCAAGCGTGGAAGGTCCATGGCATACGGTGGCTGTATTATCTATGATTGCTCCCAGTTCCTCGGCAAGAAGAATGCCCTTTTTATGGACTTCGCACAGTGCCGAAGCCCAGCCATATAAAAGAGGTCTCTTCGATTGGGCAAGTATCGCGGCGGCTTCGTTTATAGCCACATCGTAGGATACTTCTTTAAAATCGGAATTTTTATCTTTCCTCATCATCGGGGCTTTGATCCTGTGATGTCCCATGATTTTTGCAGCGCCGAGTTTGCATGCATGTTTTGCTTCGATTATTTTATTATTTTCAGTCACGATAGTGATATCATCGCAGACACAGCCGCAAAAAGGGCAAAGCGCATCTGTTATTACATTTGGCATTACTTATACCTCGCAAAAAGTTCTTTCATTAACAGTATTTTATCATTCGTAACGTCTATCTCTGCCTGAATCCCCTTGAACCCGGGCATTCCACAGCCTTTTGTATCCGGGTCGACCACCGCATTGGCCCAAGGGCCCATCGGGATGAACGCCAACCCGTCCGGATTACCGTTATTTTCTTTGAGTTTAACAACCACTTCCCCGTGTTTTGTTTTAACCTTCACTTTTTCCCCGGATTTACCCAGAACCCCTAAATCTCTTGAGTTCAATTCACAATATGCAGTCGCTTCCTGATAATCAGAAGAGGTCTTATTTTCAAGATTTGCTCCCTGATTGATAGTTCGTCCTGTTATCAGTGTTACTTTCAATGTCATCTGAAATCCTCTCTTTAATGTTATGGGTGATAATTACGTTCATATTTAAAAAGTATGTGATTTTATTTGATAACCGACACACTAAAACAGGAAAACCAAACGACAAAAGAAGAAAAAAAATTAATACTATTTTTATACTTCCGCTTCAACAGCCTGCTGGACAGTTTCCGGCTCAGTTCCGGGTTCGAATGTGAGGTCTATTTCGGGAAGTATATCCACGTAATTAACCAACTCATGATAAATTTCATGCCTTGGACTTACGATTATTACATGCGCAGGCGGATGGATTTTCCGAAGCCTGCCGATTGCCATGCTGGGCTGGTCTTCAAGAGGTACTATCGCAGCAGCCAGACAGCATGCTTTTAAAGGGCTTTTCATAATGTGCACCAGGATGTTATCCGCAAAAGTCGGTTCCAGTTTTCTCGCATGGTCAGCAAAGGTCATGTGACCATATCTCACTAAATCGTAAAGTGCTATTCTTACCTTTGCCGCATCATCAGCCCTAACCACAGCCATCGAATTCATATTTCCCCCCTTTTTTTTATTAGAGTCCATTTTTATTAATCACAACAAGGCGGTAACACCAATATATATAATGGTGATAATTTAGTACTACTAAAGTAGTACTGGGGGGTTCGAATAATCATTTTAACCAATCGCACTGTTTATATCGTGTCAAATCTTATAGTCGCCGATGAAAAGGGACTACATCCGCTATTTTCCAAAAAACTCATATTATCCGAACCAGATTGAAGCGATGGACGCCATCCATGAGGCCCTGATAAAGAAACAGATTGTGCTGTTCGAAGGGGCATGCGGGACTGGAAAGACCCTGAGCTCTCTTGCGCCTGCGCTCCATATCGCAAAAACTGAGAAAAAGACGGTGGTTATTGCCACTAATGTCCACCAGCAGATGGCACAGTTCATCGAAGAGGCTAGGGAAATAAAAAAGCAGACAGACATTAAAGTGGTAGTCCTCAAAGGTAAAATGCTGATGTGCCCGAAGCAGGATATGGATTATGACACATGCAGCCTGCTTCGTGAGAATACCTACAAACTTATCGAGAAGGGAAAAGAACAGACTCTTCTAAAGAACGAGATACAATCCGTAAAAGATAAATTAAAAAGGACAAAAGAAACAGGTTTGATCGATGACCAGAGAGAATTGAGCCATGAATCAGATAAAAACGAACTGGAGATACATGATCTAAGCAAAAAATCATGTGACATGCTGCTTGAAATATTGAAAAACGATAGCATTGACTTTCGTACATGGCTGTTTTCAGGTGTGCGCACGCCTGAAGAAGTCGCAGACTGGGCATTATCAAATGATAGCTGTGGATATGAACTTTTAAAAAGATACATGAAAGAAGCTGATCTCTTAATATGCAATTATCATCATTTTCTCAATGAAGACATCCGCGCAAATATATTAGGCTGGATGGAAAGGGGGCTCGATGGAATTATATTAATCTGTGATGAAACGCATAATCTCGAATCTTCCGCACGTTCTCATTCATCGAAGACGCTTTCTGAACGTGAGATAGGAAAGGCTCTTGATGAGTTCGAATCTTACATTGAAGCAATCCCAGGAGAAGGCGTTGAAAAATTTTTACAAATACTACTTGATACTTTAAAATCCACATATAACCAGATACTTGATAAAAATTTTGGCGATCGTGAAAAGGTAGGTGAGAACTGGTATGACATACGAATAGCAGATCCTGAAGAACGTGAGGATATGTTTAAGAATAAACTTCTTGCGGCGCTTAATAAGGCAGGGATCAATAAACACATTGATATAATCGAAAATATGAGAAGTTTCGGTTTGAAAGTCGATGCTTCATATGAAAAAGAATTTAACGAAGGCAAAAGTAAGAATAAAAAAGTGTCCCAAGCATTGAAAGCTGCTATCTTCCTGTCGGATTATATGAAATTCTCAAATGACCTGAGCTATTACCCAATTTTGAGTGTGAGCCGCTTTAACAAGGAAATCTATGGAAGGCTTGAATTATTCACTTGTATCCCCAAGATAGTTACTGCGCCGGTAATTAATTCCGTTTATGCTTCAATTCTTATGTCGGCAACTATTACGCCCTTTGAGAATGTAAAACGAACACTAGGAATTACTCGAGAGACATGTGAACGTGCATTCGAGCTTACTTTTCCAAAGGAAAGGCGTCTAACTCTCGCGGTTTCTGTTCCACCACTTTTTAAAAAAGAGAGGGGCAGCCCGCAGACGAAAGAGCGTATCACGAACCTCTTAAATGAAATAATTGAATATACTGATGGTAATGTTCTTATCTTTTTTCCAAGTTTTTCTGAAGCCTCCCAGTATAAAAACTTGATTAGATGTGATGCCCCTATATTTCTTGATGAAATTGGCGTATCATCACAGAATATCCGTGATAAATTCTTTAGGATCGGGGAAGAAGGAAAGAAAGCTGTGCTAATGTCTTATATATGGGGTACGCTCACGGAAGGAGTAGATTATAAAAACGGCAGGTGTCGCACAGTTGTCATAGTCGGCGTGGGTTTTCCTGCCCTAAATGACAGGATGCGTGCTATCGAATCTGCATACGAAGCTGAGTACGGGCACGGTTGGGATTATGCGATAGTGACCCCGACAATCATGAAGGTGAGGCAGGCAATGGGGCGTGTTGTTCGGTCACCTACAGATTATGGCGTCAGAATATTAATTGACGAAAGATATTCAACTCATACAATATGCGAAATCAATTGGAATGAAATTCCTGGAAAATGTGAGGAGAAATTCTTTGATTTTTTAAAACAAAATCAATGCTTAAAATTAGAAAAATCTGGAAAGATCAATAAAATAAATACAAATGTTCTTCAAATATTTGATGGCAAAGATATTTATTTTTTTAAATTAAACGAAAAAAAAACTAAGGCATTTCTTGAAGTTAAAGGTAAAAAAATCCAAGAGTTTGCTGTGGATGAAGTAAACACAACTTTGATGATAAATCGTTGGGATTCGGTATTAAAATTTTTTCCAAAAGAGGAACGTGAAGAGTTTGTAGATATAGAACCTCAGCGAGTAAAATATTCACTGATGAACTTTTTTAATGATATAAGAAAAATAAATGATAATGAAAAAGCGAATCAACAAGAAAAGATCGAGGAAAATTTAAGGAAAGAAAAACAGAGTATTAAGATAGAATATGAAAAATGTAAACAACAAATAGAAGATATCGGCAACAGAAATCAACGAAATATATCAAAAACTATGGAAGAAGAAATAATAAAAATACAAAAACTTTCAGACGATATATTTCGTGATATTAACTCTACTCGTTTATATCTCGCCAATCTTAAAATAATTGGTCATTATCCATCTATCGAACAACAAGCAAGAAGATTAGGATTAATAGGCAAGAGTCCATTTGAACTGCAATGTATTATAGAGACTAAAGAAAAAGAATTAGAATCTCTCAAGATTAAAGATACTGAACTTAGACGCGATATTGAAAAAGGAAAAATGGAGCTTATTC
>JBGPUU010000084.1:0-10645 GCA_041491305.1 Candidatus Methanoperedens sp. | reverse complement strand
TGGCGGCATGATGGGCTATGGGAGCAATTACGTCAGTGGTATGATGGGTAGCGGAAACGGCGCCGGTTACTGCGGCGCTGCTTACGACGACATAAATGAAAATGCCACTCAATAAACTTCCGGTATCATCCCTTTTATTTTATATATTTTAACATTCTTTTAGTAAAATGGTGAATTGGTGGATAAAAAATCCCTGGCGCAAACACTTGACGCACTTGGCAACGAGCACAGCCTCGCTATAATGGCTAAACTTTCTAATGGTGAATGTTATGTTTCCGAGCTTGCCAAGATGATAGGTATTTCGCGCCCGCTTCTCTACCTGCACCTTAAGAAACTTGAAAACGCGGGTCTGGTGGAAAGCGAAATAAGGCATTTTGAAGAACCGCCTTATACCAAGAAATTTTACAAAGCAAAGAATTTTGAATTAATACTGTCATTGAGTAGAATTAAGGAGATAGTAGATTAGGAGGAATATAGTATGCAAATGATGCCCGGGTTATCTGATTCCAGTACAGGGTGGGCGGTATACGCCCTGATAATAGTTGTAAGCATTATCGGTCTTATTTCGATTTATTTGAGTTATATGATTTTGTCTGAACTCAAGGAAATGAACCGCGCCCTTGAAAGAGTACGGAAAGTTCTTGAATCGGTAGAGTGAGAGAATAATGCTGCCTCCCGCTGAAAAAGAGCACCTGAAAAAACACTTTGAAGAAATGGCAGGCGATGTGGAGCTTATCGTTTTCACGCAGGAGCTTGAGTGCCAGTTCTGCAAGGAAGCACGTGAGCTTGTGCTTGAGCTTGCAGCATTGTCGCCAAAAATAAAACCGAAAATCTATGATTTCGTTTTAAATGGCGACGAAGACCTAAAATACAATATTAAAAAAATCCCTGCCATA
This sequence comes from Candidatus Methanoperedens sp., assembly GCA_041491305.1. Taxonomy (GTDB): domain Archaea; phylum Halobacteriota; class Methanosarcinia; order Methanosarcinales; family Methanoperedenaceae; genus Methanoperedens. Next base: position 9,749 of record JBGPUU010000084.1, on the reverse strand, counting down.
GCTATTGTGGGAAGCTCGGATTACGGCATAAGGTATTATGGCATTCCCACAGGGTATGAATTATCTGTTCTTGTTGCCGGCATAATAGAAGTTTCAAAAGGCGTCTCATCTTTACCCGATACCATCAAAAAAAGACTGGCTGAGATAAAAAAGCCGGTTCATATACAGGTATTTGTATCGCCCACATGCCCTTATTGCCCGGCAGCGGCAAGGACAGCATACCAGTTTGCCATTGAGAGCGAGTTCATAAGGGCGGATGTTATCGAGATGACCGAATTCCCGCAACTTGTCCAGAGGTATGGAATAATGAGTACTCCCCATATCGTAATCAACGAAGATACGTCCTTCGTAGGTGCCCAGCCTCCGGAGATTTTTCTTGAGCAGATAGGCATTGCCCTGCGCCGGGACTTCAATCCGATGTATTCATGAAGAGATTTTCCTGGCCTCTATAATGAATTCATCCGCAAAAAGATTTTTCCAAAGCACTGCAAGCCCGTACCAGAGGAAATTCAACCTCTCCTTGAAAAGATAGATGCTCGGGGTAACATCCAGCCATACAATCCGGTATCCGGTGTCAGATGCTAGCTTTTTTGCAGAATTGAGATTATAAAACCGCAAATGCGTCCTGTCAAATACACCGCTTTTTTCATATTCGAATTTCCCCAGGAAAATAGTCGTTCTTGAGTGCCAGTTGACGATGTTCGGGACAGAATAAATTATAGAACCGTCAAGTTTCAGGTATTTTTTAAGTTTCATCAAAATTTCAGGGGGGTCTCTAAAATGTTCAAGGACATTTCCAAGAACGATATAATCGAAAAAACCGCACTCATAAGGAAACTCTGCTGTTTCAATATCCACATTCAAGACTTCCACGCATTTGTTCTTTGAAATAAATGCAAGTTTTTGCTGTTTCTCAATACAATATACACGGCATTTTTTCCTGATTGAAAGGAGATTGGACAGAATACCCGACCCTGAGCCTATTTCCAGGACTTTTGAACCGGCTGGGATTCGCTCATATATTTTCAGGCGCGAGGTATAAGTATCGATATACATAGGTAGATTATATTGATTTTATGTTACTCATCAGCACAAATTTTTAACTATTAACCCATTAAAACAATTAAACATCCACAATATATAACCCTATTCACTCATCTTTTCTGAATTTAACAGATTTGAAATGTGGTCCTCTCCAGTATACCATTTTCTCGATATTGATCTGCACAATCACATCGTTTTCCCCGAGCGGTTTGTTCTCTATTACCTTCTGGTATTTGCTTTTAAATTCCATATAGATGTCATAGTATAATTGCAGCGTCTCTTCGGAAAGGAAATAGATTGGCGCCTTTTCGGTTATCGTTGCCGTTCCCTGCGCCATTACGCCTTCGTTGTTGAACGGGTTTACCGGGTCCCTGATATCGACTGTTATGCTGACGTTCGGGTTATCAGTTATATTTTTAATCTTTTTGGATTTATCATTGGTGATAAAGAATATTTTCTGGGAATGTTCATCATATACGAAAAATACCGGTGTCAGATGCGGCTGGTCATTCCGGTCGCTTGTACAGACATAACCGAAATAATTCCCGTATAATATATTTCGCATCTCAACTGGGATTTTCATGGTTACACCGGCACACTTATCTGTTTTGCTCCTCTCCAGTAAATTATTTTGGCAGGTTTCACTTCCACGAGTATCCTCGATATTACTGGCGTCAACTGCCATGCTTTTGGCAGTTCGGAAGTTGAATATTTCCTTGTATATTCCGGATATTTTTTTATGAAAAGACGTAGCGCGGAAAGCATATCAATGAGTCGCAGCGTGACATCTAGGACACCATAGATTTTGGTTTCACCCATGAATAAGACAGCCTTGTTTTCGTATATGTTACTCATATCCCTTTTATCTATCAGGAATGCGACTTTTTTATTTTGTTTAAGTGTTTTCAATTTTTTTGCTTCTTTTGAAGTATTGAAAAAAATCTTCTGCCCGTCAAAAACATAAACTACTGGTGTGACGTGGGTAATTCCCCTGAGGGATGTCCCGATATAAGCGAAACTTGATTCGTTCACGAGATTATAAATATCGGGCGGAAGCCATGGCACTTTTGATACGATATATGCCGAAATTACCGAAATCAGTGTTATGAAAACCATGAAAATGATTATACATGCGATGAGCAAATTATCGGCCCGGAAAAGGGGTATCAGGAGAAGTGAGATTATTCCGAAGAATGCGTTATTAATATCCAGGCTTCGAAGATACCGGAGTTCAGTGTAGGGAGTATGTTCAAGCTCGGTTCTTTTCTCAGCGATTTTCTTGAGCCGAAGCGACCTCCAGAGCGCAAGGACGGATGTCCATATCCCGAGCCCCATCCTGTAGCATATATCCCAGATGAGCAGGCTTACAAATAGCAATAATAAAATATGCGGGCTTTTCCCGAGCCAGTTTTCCAATAAATCCGGGCCGAAATAGAAAAGGTACAGCATAAACGGAATGAAAATGGCAATTCCAGGTATTGCTTCGTAATGATTCCTGTGGAAAAGTATTCCTTTATACCGCTCAAGCAAATCATTTTCATCTTTGCTTAACGGCGCCCTGAATTTGCGCAAAGTGGGTCCCAACTGCAATATGAGTAGACTCCACGATACTGCTACAAGGATAGCAAGCGAGCCATAGAGCAGGGAAACCGTCTTCAGGTTAAAGATAAATCCGAGTGCAAGACCAAGAACAAGAAGAAAGAACAATTGCAGGAGGATACTGTACTTGTACGAAACCAGTGAAAAAGGAGGTATCCTGCCTACGATTTCTTCGTATATCCATTTCATCTCCTTTTTTGAGGTATTATCCATACAAGAACTTAAAATGTAAGGCATGAATAATAAACTTCTCCTATAAATCGCTATCAGAGAGCAAATCGATAATGTTATTTATGACCAGTACAATTGTTAGTTCCGGTGACGTATGAAATACATAAAATTTATTTCGATTATCCTTATAATATTATCATTGGCTTTTTTAGGGTGCGTTAATCCGCCTGCAGCCACACCAACCCCGACAGCCACGCCAACGGCAACCGAAACCGTAAAACCGACTGTAGTCCCAACGACTGTAACCGCCACGCCGACTCCAACCCCGATAAGAGAAACTGCAGTTTACAAAGTCGATGTAGATGATGTTATGGGATTCTACAGGATAAGGCTTATTACCTCGACAATTCCCCCGACTTATAATAATAATACTATTAACATAAATGCCGGGGACAATGTCATCTGGATTAGTGAATCAGTGGACTATACGATTACTATCGTAAGCGAACAGGGATTATGGGACAATACCAGTGCAAAACTAAGATGGGACACTGCAAGGTTTAACTATACGTTCAACCAACCAGGAACTTATGGTGTTTATATCAGGGAGTATCCTAAAATCAGACATCAAAAAATCATAGTTAATCCCTAAATATTGAAAACTAATAGTAACGAAGAATCATTAAGATTAAATCATAAAGTTTAAGTCAGGGAGATAGGAAGGAAACTTCCTTACAAAACCATTTTAGTATTGAATTTAAGTCAAAAGAACTAGAATTACTGCAAAGCAGTAAACAGTATCAACAGTTAGGAGGCGGTTTTATACACAAGGAAGAATTGATTCAGCTACATACACTGATGGTGCAAATGAAGAAGTTTTTTGAAGAAAACGGGCAAGGTGAGTTTTCACATTACCAGTCTCTCCAAATAAGCCCCATACACGTGCATCGCAGCAAAGCCGAACACAAACACGCAATATTCATCCTCGGTAAAGAAATTGCATCAATAATGGCACACGATGAATTCTCAGGAGCCGGAAGGACTTCGGTACGGATGCAGGAACTGGCGACCCGTGCCGGAGAAGAAATGTTGCACTAAAAACGTCTTTTTTCTTTTTTGCCCAGAACATTTCGAAGCATATATTAGGTACTACAGTAAAAAGAGATTTATTTGAGAACCCTTTTTAAAATGAGGAAATTTTTCGGGTTCATCAAAGCGAGGGATATTTAATGGAACTCAATGGAGTAGAGATAGAAGATACATTCGCGGAAGCATTTCCGATAAAAATAGCAAGAATATTGATCACAGGAGCCTCCAAGAAATGGGCTCTGGTTGCAGCGCAGGAGGCAACTGGTTTTGGGACTTCTGTTATAATGTGTCCCGCAGAAGCAGGCGTTGAAAAAGTGGTTAACGGCGATGAGACCCCTGACGGAAGACCAGGCGCGTATATCCAGATTTGTACGTTCGGTTTCAAGTCCCTGGAAGAACAGTTGTTAAAACGCCTCGGCCAGTGCGTCCTGACAGCGCCAACCGCAGCTATGTGGAACGGGCTTCCTAAAGCCGAGAAACAATTCGATACCGGATTTAAGCTCAAGTTCTTCGGGGATGGATTTGAATCCGAGACAAATATCGGCGGAAGAAAAGCGTATAAGATACCGATGATGCAGGGGGATTTCGTTGCCGAGCATAACATTGGTGCGCAGGACGGCATCGCCGGAGGAAATTTCTTCATAATGGCAGATAACCAGATGGCTGCGCTTGCAGCGGCCGAGAATGCGGTGGAATCAATTGCCCAGCAGGAAGGGACGATCACTCCTTTCCCGGGCGGAATAGTGGCAAGCGGCTCAAAGGTGGGCTTTACAAATTATAAATTCATGAAGGCAACTACGAACGAGAAATATTGCCCTTCAATCAAAGCCAAAATCAAAGATACTAAAGTGCCAGCAGATGTGAATGCCATATACGAAATCGTGATTAACGGCTTGAGTGTGGAAGCTATCAGCAAATCCATGAAAGCCGGAATAAATGCCGCAGTGAAAATCCCGGGTGTTAAAAAGATAAGCGCAGGGAACTATGGCGGCACACTGGGTCCGTACAAGTTCAACCTTAAAGAGCTTTTGTAAAAAAATAGGGGTTAATCCCCTTATATTTATTGTATTCTTTTACTGCCGAATTTGAAAAACGTCTTATATTAAGAATAACAATCAAATATGGGTGAGTTATTTTGAAAGACATAATTGAAGTAATCAAAACAAGACGCTGTGTACGTGAATATAAGGAAGACCAGATCCCAGACGAGGATATTAAATTCCTCATCGATTGCGCAAGATATGCTCCATCAGGTTTTAATATGCAGCCGTGGAGTTTTTTGGTGATAAAAAATAAAGATGTAATGCGGAAAATCTCTGAGCACGGCAAGAAATCCATGATTCCCATGCTTGAACCAATGAAAGATGTTTCCCCGAAAGCCAGGGACTTCCTCGTCTTCCTCAAAACAAAAGGCACGGATATGTTCTATAATGCGCCGCTCCTGATTATAATTCTCGGGAATAAAAATGCCCCTACTGTAGATTACGATTGTGCCATGGCAGCCCAGAACATGATGCTTGCTGCCCAATCAAAAGGCATAGGAAGCTGCTGGATTGGGGGCGTGCAACCTGCGCTTATGGATGAGAGATTTTTAAAAGAACTGGGCGCGCCCGAGGGCTATAAAGCTATAGCGCCGTTGATATTCGGGTATCCGAAAGGTAAAACCGGGGCGCCGGAGAGAGCCGAGCCTGAAGTGAAATGGTTAAGGTAACGCCTCCAAATTGCAAACAAAGCGATGATATAAAAACATGAACGCTGTTTGCCAAGTCTGCGCTTGCTTCGCAATCTTGCCCATCGGGTCGGATAATGCTCATATCTGGCTGCGGCGCTGCACGCCTCCGACCCAAATCCCTCACAGGACTTCAGATATGAGCGTGACCGTTATATGAAACGGCGTGCCCATCTTTTCGGGAAGAGCCGCGCTTCCGTGCGCGACTAAAAAGAAAAGGTTATTAGATAATTGTCAATTATTTAACTAAGGAGGATAATATGAACAAGCAGGGAACATTTATGTGGAATTACCTTGTAACAGAGGATCAAAAAACAAGTGGGATTTTTATAGCAAACTGTTCGGTTGGGAGAAAGTGGAAGTCAATGCAGGACCGTTCGGTACTTATACTATTTTCAAGCTTAATGATGAAGATATTGCCGGCATGATGAACCCAACCATTGACTATACTCGAAAGTTGGGTGCGCGTTGGTATGCATTTATAGCTGTTGATGATATTGATATCAGTGTGGCCCGAGCAAAAGAACTTGGAGCCACTGTTATTACAGGCCCGGATGATGTTCCGGGTGTTGGACGCACATGTCTTTTATCAGACCCCATTGGAGCATTAATTCCACTAATGCAGGCAATCAATAATAGCCAAGAGAAATTGTAAGGGGCTGTTTTTGAATCGATTTGATATGGAAAGCGTAAAAACAATCTATGCCAAGAATCGCAAGGAATGGCGATATTGGTTACAAAAGAATCACCATTCACAAAAGGGGATTTGGTTGGTTTATTATAAAAAGCATACAGGACAAACATCTATTTCTTATACAGACGCTGTTGAAGAAGCAATTTGTTTTGGCTGGATTGATGGGCAGATAAAAAAAATTGATGATGACAAATATATGCAGCGATACACGCCCAGAAAGCCCAAAAGTCTTTGGTCAGAGGTTAATATTGAAAGAGCAAAGAAGATGATTAATCTAGGGTATATGGCAGAGTTTGGACTTAAAGCCTTACATGAAGGAATGAAAACTAATGAAAGAATACCTTCGAGCAAAAATTTTTCCGTACCTCCTTATCTTAAAACAGCTCTGATTAAAAACAAAAAGGCTTGGAATAACTTTCAAAACTTTTCACCCTCAGCACAATTGGCCTATGTTTATTGGGTGAATACTGCAAAAACAGAAGAAACTCGGCAAAAAAGAATTAAAAAAACTATAGAGCAACTAGCAATGAATAAGAAATTCGGTGAAGTTTGAAAAGTAAAAAAGTCAACGGTTATTCAACGGGCTCATAAGTCCTATATTCGCTCGCCTAGTAGCAGTCATTCGTACGCCGCTTCATATAACACGGCGTCATGCGCTGCGCTCACTGCGTTCGCTTGGGCTACGCCCCATTTTACCTCCGCTACGCTATGGCAAAACGTCGCATACGCCGGGAACGTTAAGCAAAACCACCCCCACCTAAACAAAAACCAACCCAAGAACCCTAAAGTAACGCCTCCTTGACCGAATTCACATACTCATGTGCAAGCCTTACAGGCTCAGGAAGCTTGTGCCCGCGAAGGCATGCCTTAACAATAGAAAGGGAACTGTCAAGCGAAACCCTGTGGCCAGGCGCGACAACTATTGCCCTGCTTCGATTGGTGGACTTAAGAAGCCATCCGACTTTTTTACCTTCATAGATTAGCGGATTCGCCTTGCCTGCCTGCGCTGGCTCTTTACCTTCACCGCACAGGATTTTCTTGGTAATACCAATCGTGGGCACATCAAGCGCGACACCGATATGCGTGGCAATACCTGCGCGCCTTGGGTGATTGATGCCCACGCCATCTACGAGCAGGATATCTGGAATGTTTTTTAATTTTTTAAAAGCGCTCACGATTGCGGGTCCTTCCCTGAAACTCAGGAACGTGGGAATGTATGGGTAATTCACGGGCTGGATGGAATGGACGCGCTCTACGACCTCAAGTGAGTCATATTCCAGCACTACGATACCTGAGATGATTTTGTCATCCATGAATGACTGGTCAACGCCGCCGATTTGCCGAAGCTCGCCGAAGTTATCTTCGGTGACAACAAGGTCGGCGACAAGTTTCTGTGCGGCGAGAAGGGAACTTCTGGATGTGTCAGAGGGGAAGAAATCAGGTATAAGCATGATGATTTATTTAATGTCCTGCTTCCAAATAAAATATCCTCAATAAAGTTTATGAGGTCTCATGAACCAAGTATAGACACTAAAGAAAAGGAGCATAATCAATGGAAACCGCAACAACAACAAAGTTAAGAGATTTAACAGTTGGGGAATTTAAGGCTTTAGTCTCGGATACTATAAAAGAAAACATAGAAGATTTGCTCGAAGATTTAACCGCTCTTTCAAGTAAGGAATATCTGACCTCTATTCGAGAAGCAAGAGAGGATTATAAGCATGGGAGAGTGAAGAGTCTCGAGGAAATTGATGTATAAAGTACTCCTCACCCAGAGGGCATTAAAAGATCTGGATGGATTGGAAAAGCAAGACAGGATTAGAATAATCAAAAAACTCAAAGAATATGCATCCAAACCGCTGAGAGATACGCGAAAACTCGAGAGTCCAAAAATAGGAACATATAGATTTAGAGTTGGCGACTTCCGGGTGGTTTTTGATATTGATGGTGAAAATTTAGTTGTTTTAAGGGCAGGGCATCGAAAGACTATTTACAGGTAAAACTTTACATTGCAGCATGTTTTCATTGTCAGCAAGTCTTAATCAAGCTTCAATCTTCACATTTTTAAATTTTTTTTCATAATATTTATAACCAAAGGCAATGACTGATAAACCATGGAGAAAATTACATTCAGGACAAAAGACGGCGTTCTCATAGCAGGGAATTATTTCAAACCGCAAAAAGAGCACTCACCGGTTTTTCTCCTGCTGCATATGATGCCTGCGGCCAAAGAAAGCTGGAACACCTTTGCGTTGCGACTTTCGGAACGTGGTTTTGCCTGTCTTGCAATCGATTTGAGGGGGCACGGCGAGAGCATCGATAAAAACGGGAAAAGAATTGATTACAAAGAATTCAGCGACGCCGAACACAGGGACTCCATGAATGATATTGAGTCTGCAAAAGATTTCCTTGCAACACAAAAAGATGTGGATATTTCAAAATTTGCAATTGCAGGCGCAAGCATCGGGGCAAACCTTGCTCTCTGGCAGGCCTCTATGGACAGGGATGTCAAGCTTCTTGTGCTTTTATCAGCAGGTCTTAACTACAGGGGAATCAATGCGCCCGAACTTGCTCCAAAATATTCTGGTCCTGTCTATATTCTCGCAAGCGAGGGCGATACCTATGCAGCAGCGAGCAGCAGGCAATTATATGACATATTTCCAGGCGATAAGAGAATTAATATAATAAATGGCACATTTCATGGTACAAACATGTTCGAAGCATGCCCTGAACTCATTGATGAAATGCTTGAATGGATTGTACAAATAATATCACCATGATTATTAATATTATGATACAATTAAAGTTATAAACTTATAATGACTATATTTGCAAAAAACAGGAAAAACGGGCAAGCTTCCGTATTAACCAGGTCGAAGGAATAAAACCATGACAGTTCGGGTATACACCATAGCCTCAGGAAAAGGAGGGACCGGCAAATCCACCACGACTTTGAACCTTGGCACTGCTCTTGCAATGCTTGGTAAAAAAACGATAATCATAGACGCCGACATAGGAATGGCAAATCTCGGCCTTTTGGTCGGCCTTGAAAAAAGCAAGGTAACGCTGCATGAAGTATTAAGCGGTGAAGCGGAAATAAAAGACGCTACTTATTCAGGGCCGGCGGGTCTCCTGGTAGTGCCGAGCGGTTTGACTTTAAAAGGATTCCAGAAAGCAGACCCCGATAAGTTAAAAAATGTAGTGTCAAAACTTACAGAGGGAATGGATTATGTTTTGATAGACGCCCCGGCAGGCATAAGCAAGGATGGTTTAATCCCGCTTACAATTGCTGACAGGATTCTCCTTGTGGTCAATCCCGAACTTTCCTCGATGGCGGATGCCTTAAAGATAAAAACACTGGCTGAACTTCTTGGCAAGTCTGTCGAAGGTGTAATCCTGAACCGCGCCGAGCTTGATAAAACT
>JBGPUU010000083.1:0-10713 GCA_041491305.1 Candidatus Methanoperedens sp. | reverse complement strand
GAAAACGTTCATCTTGGTGAGGGAATAAAACCCTTCTTTTTCCAGGTGCTCCACAACTTTTTCTTCCTTGTTTGGCCTGATTATTGCACGTATCATCTTCATGTTCTCACCTCTCCACTATACCGAATTCAACCATCATGTCCTCAAGTTCCTGCATTGCCATTGGTTTTGGTATCACAAAATTCGTGTTCCCTATGATGTTCTTTGCAAGGGAACGATAAACCTCAGCCTGTTTGCAATTTGGGTCAAAATCAATGACAGTTTTACGATTGATCTCCGCCCGCTGAACCATATTGTCCCGCGGCACAAACTGGATCAAATGTGAACCTATTTTTTTTGAGAATTCGGTGAGAAGCGAAAGTTCATTGTCCACATTGCGGGAATTGCAAATTATGCCGCCCAGTCGCGCATCTCCGTTCTCCGCGAATTTCACTATGCCCTTGCAGATGTTGTTGGCTGCATAGAGAGCCATGAGTTCCCCGCTTGCAACGATGTATATCTCTTTGGCGTATCCTTCGCGAATTGGCATTGCAAAGCCTCCGCATACAACGTCTCCGAGCACGTCATAGAAGACGAAATCGAAGTTCTCGTTATATGCACCAAGCTCTTCCAGGAGCTTGATGGCGGTGATGACGCCGCGTCCTGCGCAGCCGACACCTGGTTCAGGGCCGCCTGCCTCGACGCATTTTATCCCGCCAAAGCCTGTGTGCCGGACAGCATCAAGAGTCACGCCACCCGGGCCGTTGTCGCGCATGGTGTCCAGCACCGTCGCCTGCACTTTTCCCCAGAGGAGCATCCTCGTTGAATCTGCCTTTGGGTCGCATCCTATCTGCATCACGCGCTTCCCCATGGAAGCAAGCGCTGCTGTAAGGTTCTGGGTCGTTGTGGACTTACCGATTCCACCTTTTCCGTATATTGCTATTTGTCGCATTTTTCCTCCTAAAAGTTTAGCAAACTGTTCGATAATAATAAGTTCATGGAATTTACAAAAAATCCTTTTGCCTACATCTAAAGAAAATGGACGCTTAATAACAGGTTTAAAAGCGTCCCTTTTTATTTTTATCCTTTCAAAAGCCTTTCTTCGATCGCAATGGCATCCCTGCCGCAGTCACCACATGATGCCACAGCAATCCCTTCAAAGAATTCTGCGCTTGTTAATAATATCGCATGCTTGCAGTTGGGGCATTTGTACAGTTTGGATATTTCTCCCATAATATGTATTCCTACATTTGGGTCGCAGCCAATCCGCATCACGCGCTTCCCCATGGAAGCAAGCGCTGTTGTAAGGTTCTGGGTCGTTGTGGACTTACCGATTCCACCTTTTCCGTATTTTGCTATTTGTCGCATTTTTCCTCCTATTTTGGTAATCGGTAGTCAACTGGTGACTTAATAATATATAAATATTTTCAGTATAAAGAAGTTAATTATGATAATATTTAAATACTATAATATCTACAGTAGATAGCCGTATGCCTTTGATGGCATCTCATAGGAGGAATAATGAAAATGAATTTGAAAAAATCGATATACTGGTCAGTAATAATAGTTCTTTTACTGTTCACTGTACCTGCCCTGGCAGCAGATGCGCCAAAAATAGATACAGGCGACACTGCATGGGTTCTTGTGAGTTCTGCGCTTGTAATGATCATGACACCTGCCCTGGGTTTATTCTACGGCGGCATGGTAAGGAAGAAAAACGCACTCTCAACAATAATGTTCAGCTTTGTAATTCTTGCATTAATCAGCGTCCAGTGGGTGCTTTACGGCTACAGTCTTGCCTTCGGCCCTGACATAGGTCACGTGATTGGAAATCTTAATTGGCTCGGGCTTAACGGCGTAGGCCAGGAGCCAAATACTGATTATGCAGCAACTATTCCTGCCCTGGCATATATGATATTCCAGGCGATGTTTGCAGTAATTACAGTTGCACTTATTTCAGGTGCGTTCGTTGAGCGCATAAAGTTTAAAGCTTTCATGGTGTTCTCCCTGCTCTGGGCAACCCTTGTCTATGACCCGATAGCGCACTGGGTATGGGGCGTTGGAGGCTTCCTTCGCAACATGGGTGCGCTTGATTTTGCAGGAGGCACGGTTGTTCATATTAGCTCGGGAGTTTCTGCTCTTGCAATCGCCTTTGTAATAGGAAAACGCAAGGGATTCGGAAAGCAGGCCATGGAACCGCACAACATTCCCATGGTTATCCTAGGCGCGGCGCTCCTGTGGTTCGGCTGGTTCGGGTTTAACGGAGGAAGCGCCCTTGCAAGCAACGGGCTTGCAGTAAGCGCCTTTGTGGTAACCAACACAGCTGCAGCTGCGGCTGCACTGATGTGGACCCTGCTTAGCTGGTACCACAAGAGACCGAGCGTCCTGGGTGCGGCTACCGGCGGTGTAGTTGGCCTCGTAGCAATAACACCTGCTTCGGGCTACGTTACGCCGCTGGCGGCGATAGTAATAGGAGCAATCGGGGCGGTTATCAGTTACTATGCAATGCTCTTCCGGAGCAAGCAGAACGTGGATGATTCCCTTGACGTCTGGGCATGCCACGGTCTGGGCGGAACCTGGGGCGCAATAGCCACAGGCATATTCGCAACCGTTGCTGTAAACTCCGCAGGTGCAAACGGTTTGCTCTACGGCAATCCCGGACAGCTTACAACGCAGATAATTGCAGTCGCTGTAACATGGGTTTACGCGTTTGTAATGACTGTCGTGTTAGCAAAGATTGTTGATGCAACTATCGGACTGCGCGTCCAGGATGAAGAAGAAGCTGTCGGGTTAGACATTTCCCAGCATGCCGAGAAGGCTTATTCGTGAGGTGAGTAAAAATGAAAAAAATAGAAGCAGTAATAAGACCTGAAAATCTTGATGCGGTCCGGGTATCGCTTCAGGAGAAAGGTATCATAGGCATGACGGTCGAAGAAGTGCAGGGGCGCGGACGCCAAAAAGGCGTCTGCCTGCAATGGCGCGCAGGTGAATACTGCGTGGAATTCCTGCCAAAGATAAAAATAGACCTGATAGTTGACGACAAGGACGTAGAACCCGCGATAGAAGCGATCACCAAAGTTTCCAGAACCGGTAAGAATGGCGATGGGAAGATTTTCATATCTCCTGTCGAGCAGGTCGTGCGCATAAGTTCTGGTGAACGCGGTAAGGAAGCCATATAATGTGGCTTCCGGAAGCTTCTTAATAAAACTTCAAAGGAGAAAAAAGGAGAAAAAATATGTTAACATCAACACCTGAAAAGGTTCTGGAATTCATAAAAGAAAAAAACGTAAAATGGGTAGACCTCCAGTTCATGGATATCCCTGGTTACATCCAGCACATCACAATCCCGTCATACACATTGAAAGAAGAAGATTTCACTGACGGCATAGGAAAGCTGGACGGCTCCTCGATCAAGGGCTTCAAATCGATATTCGAATCGGACATGAGAATGTTCCCGGACCCGAGTACATGCGCGATCCTGCCCTGGACAGACAACACACCCCACAGGACACTCCGCCTGATATGCGACCTATACGATGCATTCGGGGGACCGCGATTCACACGCGACCCAAGGCACATAGCGCAGAGGGCTGAAGGAGCAGTGGAAAAAGCAGGATTTTCCCTCTCATACTGGGGACCCGAGCTTGAGTTCTTTGTTTTTGACTCATTCAGGATGCTGCCAAGCTTCTCAACCGCTCGCGATGCCTGGTCAGGCACTGGATACGAGATAGAATCAAAAGAAGCACCCTGGTCGCAAACAAGCGGCATAAACCACCCCATCAGGTTCAAGGAAGGCTACTATCCCGCGCCCCCGCAGGACACACTCCAGGAATACAGAAGCGAGGTATCCGGGCAGCTTTATGACTATTTCGGCATTGTGGTTGACGCGCACCACCACGAAGTGGCTACTGCAGGACAGTGCGAGATAGACATGAAATACGATACTCTCACGAAGATGGCAGACAACGTGCTCACATATAAGAACGTGGTCAAAAACGTGGCATACAATATGAAAATGATTGCCACCTTCATGCCAAAACCGATATTCGGCGACAATGCCTCCGGCATGCACATCCACCAGTCGCTCTGGAAGAACGGCAGGAACACCTTCTATGACCCTGACGACGAGTACGCTGAAATATCCCAGACCTGCCGCTACTATATCGGCGGGCTTATGGAACATTCAAGGGCTCTCTGCGCCATTACCTCGCCAACCACGAACTCGTACAAGAGGCTTGTGCCAGGCTATGAAGCTCCGGTTTATATCGCATGGAGCAAGCGCAACAGGTCTGCAAGTGTAAGAGTGCCTGTCTACGAGAAGGGCAAGGAAGCTCCCAAAAGGATTGAGTTCAGGCCGCCCGATACAAGCTGCAACACCTATTTTGCGTTTGCGGCGCTCACATCTGCTGGACTTGACGGTATAAAGAAGAAGATGGATCCTGGCAATCCGTGCGATGAGAATATCTACCACATCACGCCTGAAAGGAGAAAAGAGATGGGTATCAAGGAGTGTCCGGGCTCGCTGAAAGAGGCGCTTGATGAGCTTGAATGCGACAGGAAGTTCCTTGAGCCTGTATTCCCGGCTGATGCAATCGATATGTGGATAGAACTTAAATCCGAGGAGTATAAGCAGAATTCAATCAGGCCCACGCCGTATGAGTTTTACCAGTACTTCGATATTTAAACCACTTTCGTTCCGGCAATGAATCCACAGCATGCCGGAATGCATTTTTTTTTCACTGCGTATAGAATAAGGTTTGTCAATTGCGGCCTGCCTGCCGCCTGGAAACTGCCGGAGGGGTATGAGCACAATAACTATGGACTTGACGGTACAAAGAAAACTCATAGCGATTTTGAGGATAATCCGTGAAAGTCATACACCTATAGGGGCCAGGTTGATAGCCGACAGGTTGAATTCACGAGGATACGCTATCGGAGAGCGGGCTGTCCGTTATCACCTCCGTATCCTTGATGAGCGCGGCCTCACCCGGCGCCAGGGATACGACGGCAGGGTTATTACCGGGCAGGGGATCGACGAGTTAAGTAATGCGCTGGTGAGAGACCGGGTCGGCTTCATCATCACCAAAATAGAAAGGCTCATGCTGGATACTACTTTTGACCTTAAAACAAGGCAGGGTAGCGTAATAATCAACATGTCAGTCATAGATAAAAATGACTTTGATAAAACCATGGAAATACTCAAACATGTAATACATACCGGTTATCCCTTCAGCCCATATATCAAGTTAATAGATGAAGGTACTTTCATATCTGATATTGAAATCCCGGAAGGCAAAACAGGAATAGCAACCATGTGCAGTATGACAATTGACGGGATTTTGCTAAAAAACGGGATTTCAGTCAATCCTAAATATGGCGGTATATTAAAAGTGAGGGACAAAAATCCACTTTGTTTTGAGGATATAATTGCTTACAGCGGCACTACTATTGATCCGATGCGGATATTTATATCAAAGAAAATGACCCGTGTTCTTGATACTGTAAATACAGGTTCAGGCAAACTTCTTGCCAATCTTCGCGAGATTCCGGAACAGGCTCTTGCCGGGGCTAAAGAAGTCCTGGGTTCAGTTGTAGATGCAAGAATAGGAGGCATAGCTGAGATCGGGGGGCCCGGGAAGTCTGTGCTTAACGTAGCTGTTGACACGGGAAAGGTTGGCGTTGTGGTATATGCGGGGACTAATATGATGGCAGCAGTAAGTGAGATGGGCATTAGAGTAACTACATATCCAATTTCCACTGTTATTGATTTTAATGATTTGAAAAAACTGGAATAATCATTCGCCGGGTTCGAATACAAGTATAGATTAACTGACCATATCACCAAAGGAATATTTCATATAGGTGAGAGGCGATGCAATGAACACGGATTATGTTAAGCAACGACCTGATTAATGAGCTTAAAAGAAAGACAGTTCACCTGACCTCGATTATAATCGTCCTGACCTATTACTATTTAGGGAAACAGGTAGTCCTTTCATTGCTCACTGTTTTCTTGATTTTAATCCTTGAACTTGAGTATTTCAGGATTGAATGGGGAAAGAAGCTCCCTCTCGTGCACGGTCTTTTCAGGACAAAAGAAGCGGACAGGCTTGGCGGACATGTTTTTCTTGCAATAGGAAGCATAATAGCAATCTCGGTCTTCCCGAAAGAAATCGCTTCGGCAGCCGTACTTATGACGACTTTCGGGGACGCTTCGGCTGCGATTTTCGGAAAGGCGTTCGGAAGAACATGGATTCCAGGATTGAAAGACAGGGCAATCGAAGGATGCACCGCCGAGTTCATAGTTGACATAATCATCGGATGGATTTTCCTCCCGGGCTGGATTGCGATTCTTGTAATGGCTGGAACGGCTACTGTTGTGGAAACATTGACCAATAAGATGGATGATAATCTCTTAATCCCGCTCTTTTCGGGGTTTAACGGACAGCTTGTCTTTTTTATTCTTGGATATTTTGGTTGAAACAAGTTATGATAGAACTGGATGGCTCTTACGGTGAAGGCGGCGGTCAGATATTAAGAACAGCTGTGGCGCTTTCCGCAGTGACAGGAAAGGAGGTCAAGATAGATAACATCAGGCGGGCAAGACCAAAACCGGGTCTTTCTGCCCAGCATGTAAAAGCCGTGGATAGTCTGGCAGGAATATGCGAAGCGGATATCGAAGGATGCTGCATGCAATCGACAAGCCTGCATTTTGCGCCAGGGAAAATAAAAGGTGGAATTTACGAAATGGACATAGGCACAGCAGGCAGCATATCACTTTTCCTGCAATGCCTCATGCCTGCGGCAATGCATGCGCCTTGCGCCGTCAGGATAAAGATTACCGGGGGAACCGATGTCCAGTGGTCGCCATCCATTGATTATCTCAGGTATGTGACACTTGGCGCTCTCTCGCGGATGGGATACGACTGCAACATCAGGCTCATCAGGAGAGGATATTATCCGCGCGGGGACGGCTGCGTTGAAGCTCTCATTAATCCTTCAAACCTCACAAAAACAAGCTTTGATAAGAATTCTTGTAATCTCGTGGAAGGAATTTCCCACTCATCAGGCCTGCCTGCCCATGTTTCAGAAAGACAGGCGGAAGCATCGCAAAAAAAGCTGCAGGAGAAGGGATTCGATGCAAGAATCTCTCTTGATGTAAAAGAATACGCCTCAACCGGAAGTGGAATAACGTTGTGGTGCGGGACTGTGGGGGCAAGCGCTCCTGGGAAACCGGGATTAAGAGCCGAGAAAGTGGGAGAAATGGCAGCCGAGGCGATGCTCTCAGAACTAAGTTCGGGTGCTGGCGTGGATATATTCCTTGCTGACCAGTTAATCCCATATATTGCATTGGCTGGAGGAGGCTCTTTTACAACGCGGATTATTACTCCGCATACGAAGACCAATATATGGGTGACCGAGCAGTTCCTCCCAGTGAAATTCAAGATGGAAAAAATGGAAAACGGGTTGTTCAGGGTTTGGGTCTGAGCCAATATTCCCTTCTATCATAATTAATCTCTTATCATTACGCTGATATATGGATAAATCTTATTTTAGTATCACTATCATCATAGGCTTTAATAGTTTTTGTCTTTTAGCAAGCAACACCAAACATTCGAACATCCGTGACTTTTTTTCCAAAACAGCTAATTTTGATATAAATAAAAGGGATTTGATTGTATATATTAAATCGAAATATGAAGTCACTTATTACAAAGAGCACTTAGGGGGTGGTGTTATACGATTGTTTTTAAAAGACATTAATTGAAATAAAAAATAAAATATGGGCATAACAAGCGGTCATAAGACATTGGGATTTAAGTGTTGGATAGGTGGAGCAACAACATTATAACCTATAAAAGACAAAATAAAGATAACGCACTATGAAAAAAAGGGGAAAAACGTAGTGCTATAGTCAAGAACCTAACATTAAAAATATATCTGCCGAACGCGTTGCGTTCTTAACGTACTTTGCTGTGCATGATTTTTTCCACGCAAAGAGCGCAAAGTATGCAAAGATTAGTTCGGTTTTTTAAGTTTTTGACTTTAATACTTAGGAGGGAAATATTTATGAAAATAAGTATACGAAATATCAATTACCTGATCGTAGTTGGATTTGTATGGTTGACTCTGGGAATTGCAGCTTCAGCAGGAACCCTTACTTCAGTGAAAGTAGCAGCAGCGTCGGTTATTGACGGTACGCCCGATGCTTCATGGAGCAATGCGGCTATATATACAAATATACAATTTGGAGGATTTCTTGAGGATTTCCTATTCACTCAAGAGGAATTTCTTCAAGCTATGGCGAAATACCACAACGCAATTTGGCCAATGCCCTGGATTCTCTTTTTTATAGGCATTGGCGCGCTAGCCGCGCTCATCTCGCGATGGCCTTTTAGAAGGCCAATCATTTTAGGCGTCTTGTCGTTCTTATGGCTATGGGACGGAACGATTGTTTTTGGATATTTCTTTTCAGGCTATATACCGCATGCGAGTTTCGTTCCGCAAGCCTTATTTTTTTCCTTACAAGGCATATTGTTCATGATAATCGCGGTCAGGCCGAAAGAATACTTGGATTTCGATTTCAGTAGAAGCCCATACGAGGTCATTGGCATAGCCTTGATTTTATTCGCATTGATCGGCTGGCCTCTAATCGGAGATATTACCGGCCAATTCTATCCCGCCTTTCCCGTATTTGCCGAACCCTGCCCGCTTACCATTTTTACTTTTGGAATCCTGCTCTGCAGCAAATCGCGCGTGCCATGGTATTTCATGCTCATACCATTCCTGTGGTCCCTCACTGGCCTGATCGGCTTGATACAACTGGGAATGTCCGATGATTTTATCCAGTTCCTTGTCGGAGTCAGCGTGACGCCGACGATCCTGATGAAAAACAGAATCCTTGACAGAAAAGCGGTTGCGTGAAAACTCTATTGGGGTGGCTCGCAAGCTCGCTCAAATTTACTTCGTGAACTTCATATATCCCGAAACGTTATCCAAAGTTGGCAAACGCCAGAGGTCAACGTTGAATCCTACCACGTTGATTTGTATACCTGCGCCTGGATTGAAAAGCTGAAATCAGCGAACCGATGTAAATATCAAACCCATAAGCATCCACGCCGAGATGCCTCGTTTTTCGAAAACGAGGTCATTGCCTCTTTTAGTTTTTATCTTTTTACTACCTCTCAAAATTAAAATTCTGCTTCACAATCTTCAGGGCGCAGTAATTCCCGCACATGGTGCATGCATCTTCATCATCAGGTGAACGGCTGTCCCTTACTGCTTTTGCATGTTTGGGGTCAATCGCCAGTTCATACATCCTGTCCCACTGCAAATCGCGCCTCGCCCGCCCCATGTCAAGGTCTTGCTGCCGGTCATTGTTCTTCACCATATCACCGATATGAGCTGCAATTCTTGCGGTTATAACGCCCTGCTTCACATCATCGATATTGGGGAGCGCAAGATGTTCCGCCGGAGTTACATAGCAGATAAAATCGGCGCCGGCTGCGCTTGAAATGGATGCGCCTATCGCCGCAACTATGTGGTCGTAACCGGGTGCAATATCGGTGACCAGGGGGCCTAACATATAGAACGGCTTCTCACCGCTTAATCGCTTCATGAGCTTCACGTTTGCATCAATTTCATCTATCGGGATGTGACCCGGTCCCTCTACAATGGTCTGCACGCCTGCTTCGTGCGCCCTGTCTGATAGCTCCGAGTTCATTATGAGTTCCTGTATCTGCGCCCTGTCCGTGGAATCGTGTATGGCGCCGGCGCGCATGCCGTTGCCCATGCTGAGCGTCACCTCGTGCTCTTTCATTATCTCAAGCAGGTAATCGAATTCGCTGTACAGCGGGTTCTCTTTCTCGTTATGCAGCATCCATGCGGTCATGAACGCGCCGCCGCGCGAGCAAAGCCCGCCAAAGCGCCCCTGCCTTTTTAGCCTCTCAACCGTAAAGAGGTTTATTCCGGTATGGATAGCCATGAAATTCGTGCCAAGCTTTGCCTGCTCTGCTGTTATCTTGAAAAGTTCGTCCTCCTTCATGTCCACTGTGCTTCCGTATTTCCTGATAGCCTCAATAAAAGCCTGGTACAGAGGCACGCTTCCTACAGAAAGTGTTGTCGCTTCAATGATTTTTTTCCTGATTTCATAAAAATCCCCGCCTGTTGAGAGTTCCATGAGCGTGTCTGCGCCTGTTGCTTCCGCGACTTTTGCTTTCTCGATTTCCATTTCGATATCCACTATATCCGAGGATGTACCGATAGAGGCGTTCACTTTAGTCCGAAGCCCTTTTCCGATGCCGCAGGGTTTTGGGGAGCGATACGGGCTCACCGGGATGACAATTCTGCCGCTTGCTATCCCGCGCCGCACGAATTCAGGTTCGACGCCCTCATCTTTCGCTACCTGTTTCATCTCTTTTGTAATGCTGCCTTTTTTCGCTTCAGTGATTAGACTCATAAGAATTACCGGTCTTTCGAAATGTGGCGCTTATATTTAAATATGTTCAATCAGAAAAATTGATTTTAAATCAAGTAAAATTGATTTGTTTTTACTAATTTGCAATTTCTCCAATAGAAATAAATATATTCAACTTGCTTTATTGTTTCATTATGGAAAAAGAGGAAACTGAAGGTAGATTATTTAAATATCTGAAAATTAATAAACATACAAAAAATAATCTAAAAAATAATGAGTTGTTTTTCAATAATGAAACAATAAAGCAAGTTGAATAT
>JBGPUU010000082.1:0-10919 GCA_041491305.1 Candidatus Methanoperedens sp. | reverse complement strand
GTTACATACGTGGACAGCGTGTTTGCAGGTGCAACCAGCGATATGGTGCAGCTGAGATACACATGGGCAATCTCCAAGTCAGTCACAGAAGTAAAGAGTGCTGATGTGTTTGGAAACATGGAAGTAATATCAGCAACCGATTCCGACCTTAAACTCAGGAACAAGGACAGAACAATGTCCCTTACCCAGGACGGCACAGTCGATGTCATGGGCGAGATTAAGTTCAGAGTTGCAGATTCCAGCCAGGTAAGGTTCTACCCCAAGGTTGACTATCAGGTAGGCCCATCAGGAACAGGAACAGGCACTGGAACAGGCACTGGAACAGGCACAGCAACAGTAAACGCAACAGCAGCAGGAAATCAAACTGCTACAGCAACCGGAACAGCAGTAACCGGAGCAACAGCAACTGAGACAGCAACTCCAGCCCCAATAGCAACAGCAAAAGAGCCGGGCTTTGAGGCAGGATTAGCAATTGCAGGCTTGCTTGCAGTAGCGTTCCTTGTGCTGAGACAGAGAAAGTAAATATATAAATTCGAAGGGAGCAATCCCTTCACCTTTTCTTTTTTAGAAGTGTTTAATTATAGGGCATACAATATCGCATGTGTGATGTCCTGGCTTTCATATAAAAAGGATATACTAAACCGGGATTTGATGGAGTTTCCCGCAGTTGTTTATCTTGCCTTAATATATTTCATCTCCCGTATCCCTTTTATATCTCTTGGTTTCAGCGCATTTACAAACCCGACAGACCAGGATGTGCTTGCTGTCGTGAATTCCGCATATTTGCTCAGATATGACCATGCATACACAGTGTCGCGCTTTCCGGGATATCCGTTATATGAATTCGTGAACGCTTTGTTTATCGGAGGCGGATGGATTGCCACAAATACAGCCACGGTGGTTGTTTCGTTTATTTGCATACTAATTTTTGCAAAAATATTGAACCTTTTTAAAATTAATAACAAAGCTCT
Source organism: Candidatus Methanoperedens sp. (assembly GCA_041491305.1). Lineage (GTDB taxonomy): Archaea > Halobacteriota > Methanosarcinia > Methanosarcinales > Methanoperedenaceae > Methanoperedens. Next base: position 9,948 of record JBGPUU010000082.1, on the reverse strand, counting down.
GCTGGTTTTTACGTTCGCTTTTATTCCAATAATATGGGTAAACAGCTCGATAACTATGGACTATATGTGGTCTCTAATGTTCATTTTATTAGGAAGTTATTTCGCTTTTTCGGGTAAATATCCTATGGCTGGAATTGCCGTCGGGCTTTCAATCGGGAGCAGGTTCACCTCGGCATTTATGATAATCCCTATTATCCTCTGGGCATTATCGAATAAAGTAAACGGAAAGAAAATTTTGATATTTATTTCTACTGCAGCGGGTGCTGCCTTGGTTTTATTTTTGCCAGTAATCTACAACTACAAACTTGAATTTCTTGGAGGTTCGGGATTTCTTCATACGACACCTGTTAAGGACTCATTTGGTATGGCAATAAGCACAATTGCACTGGCTATCAATGGCATGGTAGTGGAATTGTTCGGTATAATAGCGCTGGCAATGTTAATTATTCTTGTAATATTGAATTTTAAAAACAGGCCAAACAAAGAGCATAGACATATATTGAATTTTTGCTGGCAGACTGTATTTATTTATTTCTTACTCTTCTTAATCTTTCCATACAAGGTTGCCTATTTGATTCCAATTGTTCCTTGGGGATTAATCGCATTAAATGAACATATCGAGAAGAAATTTACTATTATTTTTTGCATCTTATTATTATTAAATAACGTGGTATCGGTAGAAGTAATAAAGGAGGACACAATCTCAACAGTCAGTCTGGGCGATGGGGTTGTTATTAAAAACTATGAAGATAGAAAGTCCCTTGGCGTCGAGCAATCAAAAGATTACATGGAGTCATTATCGAACATATTAACATATAAAAAATAATAATTATGCAATACGTTTTTGAAATTATTTCGTGGTTGTTTGTCATTGAGATTATAGGATTTATAGCTTTACCGATCACTGCATATTTATGTCGTGAACTTCCAGACCATGGATATTCAGTCTCAAAAATCATGGGTCTTCTTTTCCTGACTTATTTCTCATGGATTTTAACGTATTCTGGTCTCAGTTACAGTACTTTGGTTGTAGTTGTTTCCCTGTTTCTGTTAGCAGCCGTTTCTTATGTTTTTTATAGAAAATTTAGTTTTACCATAAACAAATCTTTTGCAATCAAAAATGAACTTTTTTTTACCACTATATTTTTAATTTTTTTAATAATTCGTTCTTTCAGCCCTGACAATTACTGGGAAATATCGGAGAAATTTATGGACATGACTTTCATAAACTCAATACTCAGGAGTTCAACATTTCCACCGATGGATCCGTGGTTCTCGGGAATGCCAATGAATTATTATTATTTTGGTTATTTACTGGTTGCCGACCTGGTAAAATTAACAGGCACAGCACTCCCAATAGGATTCAATATTGCGTCTGCAGTTTTTTTTGCTTTATCCGCATCTGCGGTTTTTGGCATTGGCTTTGGATTAATAAGAAAAGCAATGTTCGGGTTGGTTGCGTTTGTATTTGTACTTTTTCTGGGAAATTTGGTTGGATTCTTCCAGATAGTTGTGATTCTTTTTTTTCCTGCTTACTACGAAAGATTCCATGTTCCAAATAGCGACCTTTTGGACCGCCTGACAACATTCAGCAGATGGCCAAGTCAAAATGTTATCCCGGGAAGCATCAGCGAGTCCCCGTATCAAGTTTATTTGATTGGAGACCTGCATGCTAACCTTATTTCAATCTCATTTCAGTTGCTAATTGTGGCAATATTCTTAAGTGTTCTTAAAGCGAGAAAAATCACGTATCTACAAGCATTTATTCTCGGCATGGTTGCAGGTTTTTTCTATCCACTGAATACATGGGATTACCCTACCTATATTGCAATAACCTTAGCTGTTGTGTTCCTCATATCCGTGGATATAAAAAAGTCATTATTGTTATCTGGACTGATTGTGATTCCAGGTTATATTTTATTTTTGCCTTACCATCTAAACTACAGAAAAGCCCTGGAAATCGGAATAATTACCACGAATCGAACAGAATTATACCAATATCTGCTGATTTTCGGAGCATTTATTTTTATAATTACTTATTATTTGATAAATAACAATAATCAACAGATACGGAAGAATCTGTTAAAATGGCTCGTGGGTCTTATGATATTATTTCCTCTGGCGTTTATAATTAAATTCCAGTTACTCATTTTACTGGTACCATTAGGGATTTTGGCATATTCAAGTATAGTCGAGGAAAAGGAGCCTGTAAGGAAGTTTCTGTTTCTGCTTGTATTGATAGGAGTTTTATTAAGCCTTTTTGCTGAATTGTTTTATGTAAAAGATGCTATGAACAGGCTCGTGTATTTCAGGTATAATACCATATTTAAATTATATATACAGATATGGATTCTGTGGGGCATAGTTGCGAGCTATTTTTTTTATGAAATGATAAAAAAGAAGGTTGTTTATGTCGCATGTATTTTGATATTAATAGCTTCGATATACCCTGTCTTTATCACCATCAGTGAGTCAAAAGGATTCAATGTTCAGCCGACTTTAGACGCTGAAAGTTCCATCAAAAAGGAACATCCTTATGAATACGAAGCAATCGAGTGGCTTAAAAGAAAAAACGGAACGCCAGTTGTACTCCAGGCAGCAGGTTTTTCCTATGCATGGAATTCCTATGTCAGTGCTTTTACCGGATTGCCAACGGTATTAGGATGGGAATTTCATGAGTACCAATGGAGAATGAACCTTGGAGAAATCAACAGACGCAGGAGTGATGTGGAGATAGCCTATACTTCGCCTGATTATGGAAAAATCAAATGGGTCATAGATAATTATAATATTAAATATATTTATGTTGGTTTTGCGGAAAATAACTTATATAAAGTAACAAACGTTTTTGAAGAACAAAAAGAGAATTTTAAACTTGTTTACAAAAACCCTGAAGTAAGGATATATGAGGTTCAATAATTAAAAACAAAACAAACTTATAAATCATCTCTCTACAACATTGGGTCGATGGACAAAATTGCCCGCTCTGTAAACATTTTGTATGAAAGATACCCATATCCCTCTCTCCCAATCCGCAATGAACGTGACCTTGTAAGTAAACTCCACGCAAATGTCATGTCAAAAATCCTTTCCACCGCGGAATTAGAATCCCGCTCACTTTGTGGGAAAGAGGTGCTTGACGCTGGCTGCGGGACAGGAGAAAAATCGTGTTATTTTTCATATTACGGCGCCAGCGTGACCGCGCTTGACCTCAGCAGTTCCTCGCTAGCGGCAGGAAGAAGACTTGCGGAAAAATTCAAATTAAAGGTTGATTTTAACAGGTGCGATATCGCAGAATTCAAAACTGAAAAAAAGTTTGACCACATATTCTGTCTCGGGGTACTGCATCATACCAGCGACCCGTACATGCGTTTTTGTGTGCTTGCAGGACTTTGTAAACCGGGCGGGACTATTACCGTTGGATTATATAATCAATACGGCAGATTTATCCACAGGGTACGAAGGCTATGGATAAAATTGAATGCAGGCGAGGATATCCAGAAGCAGATGTCATTTGTTGAAGGCTCGATATATGGGGGGAAATTCAAGAATCCTCACGAACAGGCTTATGCTGCGGATAAGTATGCCAACCCATACGAGAGTTATCATTCAGTCAGGGAGGTAATTGGTTGGTTCGATAAAAATAATATTACTTATATTGGTTCACATCCGCGCACCGGAACAGGAAAACTTCAGACTTTTTTATCCGAGTTAAAGTGGTTAACCAAAAGGAGCGGCTTTTTCATAATATCAGGCAGGAAAAATTGAATGAAGTGGCGTTTTATTGACCTGGATACGATTGACGGCTTCTACAGCGCGGCACTTTTTGAAACCATAGCAAAGAATGTAGGCGCAGGTTCATCGCCTGAAACTATCCTTTTCTGGCGCGTCCGGTCTCCTGTCGTATATCTTGGTTATCACCAGTGTGTAGAGGATGAGATTCATGCAGACTTCTGCAATCGGAGCGATATCGGGATAGTACGAAGGATACTCGGAGGCGGGTGTGGTTTCTGTGATGAGAACCAGATACTTTATTCAGTGATCGGACGGGAGGGGGGCGTGATTCCAGGCGACATTCAATCCGCATATACAAAAGTCCTGACCGGAGTGGTTATCGCTCTTGAAACTTTTGGTGAAAGCGGTGAAATTGAACCAGCGCGCAACGCAGTCTATTCAAAAGATAAGAAGATTTCCGGGAATGCACAGGGGCGCATTGACGGCGCTGTACTGGTAAATGGCAGCCTGTTATTAGATTTTGATTTTGATCTGATGGATAAAGTATTGAAAAATCCCACAAAAAACCTCCGGCCCGTACCCTCTGCGAGGGAAGGTATGATAACCCTTAAGGAAATGGGCATTACCGATATTAAAAATGTTAAAAAAGTATTGAGACAGGGGTTTGAAAAAGCGCTGGGCATACAGACAGAGGATGGACAGGTGGCTTTGTCTGAAGCTGATATGGTAAATCAATTACTGGGTAAGTACATGCAAAAAGATTGGACATACAGGATGGATATCAAACGCGCGTTCAGGAAAAAACCTGCCGTGCCTTCTCTTCTGCAATCCGGATGACATCTCTTACAGGAACGCCGGATTCCCGGGAAGTTTTTTTACAATCCTCAAATTCTGCTGATATATTCAGCAGGACCCCACGCATATCCCTTGCAATTTTAACTCCTATAGGAAATATTCGATTGTTAATTGTTATATCCACTTTCCCCATTTCTCTCCGGGCTATCAACCTGTGTTTTACCGGGATTATCCTGACGCCGAGAGAGCCGGTTTCTTCAATTATTTTTCTTGCAAGCTTCCCGGAATCCTCAGGTTTTGCAATAACCTGGATAATCTGGCCGCTTCGTCCTTTTTTCATTGTAGCCGGGATTATGGATACATCCTTTGCGCCTGCATTTAGCAGCTCATCAATGAGGTTACCCAGCACCTGACCCGTGACATCATCAACATTGGTCTCAAGCATCTCGATTCGGTCCGGGATAAGCGCATCATCGATTTCGCCTGAGATTATCCTCAGGACGTTGGGAACTGCACCGTCACCGCTCCCGGCGCCGTATCCGATGCGTTCGGTCTTCATTTGAGGACATTCGCCTTTTTCATTGACAAAATGCGCAAGCAGCGCGGCGCCCGTGGGTGTGAGCAATTCCCCTTCGACAGGACCCTGCTGCCAGAGAAGGGAACATTCCTTCAGGATTTCAAGCGGAGCCGGTGCAGGTACGGGGAATTTCCCGTGCGAGAACTCAATAAATCCCCTTCCCACCGAGATTGGAGTGCAGTATATCCTGTACTTTTTTAAACCGAGTTCATGGAAAGCCGTACAGGCTCCCACAATATCCGCAATCGAATCTTCCTGTCCCAGTTCATGGAAGTGCAACTTATCAAGACTTGTTCCGTGGACTTTTGATTCGGCTTTCCCCAGAATGTTAAAGACCGAAATCGCATCTTTAATTATCTCCGGATGAAGGTCAAGCGAGTTGATGCGTTCAAGGATTTGCTCTAATGTCATGCTCCCCTCTTTTTTCGTGACTACATTGACCGACTGCGCCGAAATACCTTTTTTAGAGGTTTTTGAAAATTCAACCCCGACATGCGCGGCTGACTCCATTGCTTTCCTGACTTTTTGGAGAGAAGCCCCGATATCGAGAAGAGCGCCGATAATCATATCGCCTGAAGCGCCTGAGAATGGGTCAAATAAAATGGCTTTCATCGTTCCAATCTATATCCCTATTAGGATTTATAAACACTGTCTGGATTTGTAGAAGAAATACCCGATTACACCTATCGTTATCAGAGGTGACACCCATTCCTGTACAACTACCCCGAAACTTTTAAGAACCATCGTTATTCCCAGGAAAAATATGGAATACATTGCCCCGTTTTTAAGGTAAATGTATCTCTTGATCCTGTCGATATTGCTCACGGTCAGTTCTCTTACCACAAAAGCCCCGATGCCGTTGCCAATCAGAATCAGCGGCACGGATAGCGTAAATGCAAACGCTCCCACCACGCCATCTATGGAGAATGTTGCGTCTATGACTTCAAGATACAGGATTTTGCTCCAGTCGCTCATGTTCGTGCCGCCTACGAGTTCTTTTTCGTGCTCTTCTGCATTCTGCTTAAAGCCGTGGGTTATGAAAAAAGCCGTTGACCCGACAACTGCGCCGAATGCCATGAACGGATGCTGTTTCAGGGCAAACCAGACGATGACCGTCAGGATTATGGAAACAATCGCGAAGAACCATACGCCGTGCTGGTGGAAAAACCTCTCGCCGCGCAGGCCATAATTTTTCGCTTCGATGAACAGCCAGTGGAAAAACAGGAAAATCAGGAAAATCCCTCCCCCGACAAGTAAAAATGGCGAGGATTCCTCAATTACCTTTGCTATTTCGGGGTCATCACTGAACGTGGCAGTCAAGGCGCCTACGGGTCCCAATGATGGATTGGTTGCCCATACAATAAGCCAGGGCAGCATTCCTCTTATAACAAAGACCGCAAAAAGCAATCCATAGAATAAGAACCACCGTCTTGCTTTCATGGACATCGTGGAAAGCACTTCGGCATTTATCACAGCATTATCAATGCTGCTTATGGTTTCGAACAGAATGAGACCAATGACAATGAGGATAATTGAGAATATGTCCATGTTCACCGAACCTTTTCACCGAATAGCTGGTACGAGCCTGCGTTTCACTCACCGCAAGTTAATAATCATTTTCATAACACATTTTTTTACAAAGTTCTGCTCATGCGAAAAAATAAGGGTATGTTTTTACCCGCCGATTGGGTTTTTAGCTCTTACTTTAATAGGAAGTTCAAGCGTGTGGTCTTCAGCCGTTGATATATTATCTCCAAAATAATATATAACCCTGCCTTTCACCGTAAATTCCCCTGCCTGGCTCGTCTTTATCCTTACTTCTATATCCCTTGCGCTGCCCGGCTCAAGCTTATACGTCGTAGTAAACTGACCTGCGCCTGAAGTAGCGAATTCCGAAGAAGTTACAGACATACCCGAAGGTGGGATTAAAATCACCTGGACATTCATCACCGGTTTTGTAATAAGATTGACCGCTGATAATTTTAATATAATATCTTCCCCAATGTCCACATCCGTCTTCTCACCGTAAAGGTTGACACTTGCAGAAGCTACAGGAGTTGTTGTCCCGGGTGCGAGGGTGGACGTGGCAGCTGGTGTGCCAAACGTCACGACAGGCGCCTCCTCCGCCCCTCTCGCAGCTTCAAAGTACGCCTTGCTCTTAAAACCAAACATGTTCGCTATTATTGATGTCGGCATTTTCCTGATCATAGTATTATATGCTTCGACCTTATCCTTGTAGCGCATTCTTTCAACTGCAATCCGGTTCTCAGTGCCTTCGAGCTGCGCCTGAAGAGCCAGGAAATTATCGTTTGATTTTAGCTGTGGATAGTTTTCTTCCAGCCGTATAAGAACGGAACTATTAAGAGAATCCATACCTTTAGCTGCCGCTATTTTCTCTTCCTGTGTGGTAGCTGCATTCCATTGGCTGCGATATTTCATCGCTTCGGTAAAAATTTTCTCTTCCTGTGCTGCAATTCCTTTCACCGTCTCAACAAGATTGGGTATAAGGTCGGCCCGCCTCTGGTACTGGTTCTCTACCTGTGACCACTGGGCATTAACACCCTCTTCCGCCGATACAAGTCCATTATATGTAACAAAGAACCAGCCGCCAAACAACAATACGAAGACAAATACAACAGCAAGTGAAGTTTTCAAACTCATTCAGTCACCTTGAAATGGTCAACAATTTCACCTATGGCAGTAAGTACCCTGATGAGTTCCCTGATATAATGCTCCTTGTCTTTCCTGAGTTTAGCTTTTCCCAGCCGTATATCATGGATTTCTTTTAAGACCTGCACGTCTATACCGTAACCTTCTGAAACAACCTTGAACATATCCTGTGTATCGGTATAATGTAAGTCCTTAAGGTATATCAGCCCGCCAATCATCGGGACAAGCGTGGGGACTGCTGAAAGGATAAGATTTTCAAGATGTTTGTCTTTTAATTGGAGATATTGCCTGCGAAGGTGAATCAGCTTTGAGCGAAACTCGAATTCAAGCTGGTGGCGCAGGTTTTCTTTGGATATTTCTATATCCTTCAGTATGTCATCGCCGTAATGTATCTTATGATTCTGCCTGATATTTAAAAACTCGATTGGAAATACGTCCACTCCGTCCGTGAGTTCTTCTTTTGTAAAAATGAAGGGTATTTCCTTAAGTTTCTTGAGCTTTTGCAGCTCATCAAAATCAAGGGTGTTGCAAATTGCAAGAAGGCTCGTTTCATCGCCTGTATAATATTCTGCAAGCGTTACCAGGTTTTCTCCAAGTATTTCTTTAATTTTCAGTTCTGTATCTTTAGCCATAATATTACCTCTTATTACGTAACCAATATTACCATTTTCCTCCGAAGCCCCCGCCACCAGAAGTTCCACCACCAAAGCCCCCTCCACCACCGCCGCTATGTCCGCCCCCACCGCTACTTCCCCCACTAAATCCGCCTCCAAAGCCCCCTCCATGGCTTCCCCCGGACCAGCCCCCAGAGCTGCCCATATAGCGAATTGTAATATGCATATAGACGGATTTAAACACAATATATGTTATTATAATCCATGGAAGTATGAAGATTAACCCGAACATTCCCATGAATATATATGCCACAACTATGGCAATAACATCGAAACTCAGCATTAATTTATATCTTTTTTTCTGTTCTTCTTCATTGGATGATATTTTTATTCCGAATATGGCTATACCAATTTTTAAGATAACCCCAATGAAAACTCCAACGAAAATGCTAAAAATAGATTCAACAAATATGAGAATTACAGCAGCTCCGGTTTGGTTTTGCACCTCATATTGATTTTGATTCGTGTTGGCCATGCTGTACTGGGATTTTACTTCTTCATTGCCTGTCACCAGCCCTTCGATAACCACCATTGATTCATATATGCCTTTACCGTATTCGCCATTCTTGAAATTTGGCACTATAATCCTGTCCCCGATATTGACCTTCATGCTGTCCGTGATAGTGCCTTCAAGCCCGTAACCAACTTCAAACCTGTATTCCCGTTCCTGTTTCGCTACAAGAATTAAAAGCCCGTTATCCTTATCCTTTTTTCCTATCCCCGCCTGCTTAAAGAGATTTACGGCATACATCTCTTTTGATTCCCCTTCAAGAGAATCTACTGTGACTACGGCAATCTCCACAGTGCTCTCTTTTTCAATTTGCTGTGCAAGCTGTGTTATCTTTTCCTTATAAACGGGGTCTATAATGTTCGCATTGTCTGTGACGAAACCGTTCAACTGTGGATAATTGACAGCGCTCGCTAAAGGCAGGAAAAGTATAAAAATAATTAAAAATACCAATGCATATTTCTTAAATTTTTTATTCCTTATAGACGACATCACCACTTCCCACCAAATCCTCCGCCGCCCGACCTTCCGCCGCCGAACCCCCCAAACCCACCTCCTCCTCCTGAAAACCCGCCGCCGCCAAATCCTCCTCCGAAGCCGCCGCCACCGTGCCAGCCCCCTCCGCCGCCAGAACCCCAATTCCAGCCGCCGCCAATCGGAATCTCAAGGCGTTCTCTATAGCGATGCCTTCTTCTCCATTCTTCATCATATCTTGGTCTATTCATTGCACTCAGGATGATAATAAAAAATATTATTGCAACAATGAAAACAATGCCGCCCCAGTTGTTTTGCATCCCCTGATCGTTCATTTGCGGATTGTACTGTGGTGGGGGAGGATTCGATGGCATGCTATACTGGGATTTTACTTCTTCATTCCCTGTGACCAGCCCTTCGATAACCACCATTGACTCGTATATGCCTTTACCGTATTCGCCATTCCTGAAATTCGGCACGATAATCCTGTCCCCGATATTGACCTTCATGCTGTC
>JBGPUU010000081.1:0-11538 GCA_041491305.1 Candidatus Methanoperedens sp. | reverse complement strand
TGGTCAGATAATTAACCACCGAGGACACAGAGAGCACAGAGAGTTTTTTCTCTGTGTCCTCTGTGCTCTCTGTGGTTTTTTTAATGAATTTTCAAACATACTCATTTCCTCTTGAAAAAAAGCCACGAATCCTTTCCCTTGAACCTGGTTTTTATCATGGCATACCTGCCTGTTAATTTCCTGCCTCTAAGTTCAAAGAGCAGCTCATTATCCTTCTCGCTTTCAAGAATGAACTCTCCTTTATCCCATATCCGCACAGCCCCTGCTCCGTACATCCCTTCCGGTATCGCCCCTTCAAAATCAGCATATTCAAGCGGATGGTCTTCAGTCTGGATTGCAAGGCGCTTTTCACCCTCTTTCACAGGCGGCTCCTTTGGAACAGCCCACGAGCGAAGCACTCCTCCCATCTCAAGCCGCAGGTCATAATGCAGGTGCCTGGCATCATGTTCATGGACTACAAAAATATTCCCTGCATGTGGTTTAACCGCGCCTTTCGGTTCTGGTGATTTTGAAAAATCCCTCAATTTATTATATTCATCAAGTGGCATGACATCACCCGAAAGTAAAAGCGCTCGGGCACAGCTTGTTCAGGACGCAGAGCTCACATTTTGGTTTTTTTGCTTCGCAGACCTGTCTTCCGTGCTGAATAAGCAGCAGCGCGAAAATATCCCAATCATTTTTCGGGATGATTTTCATCAGGTCTTTTTCAATTTTCTCAGGGTCGGTGTTTTCTGTCAGCCCGAGTCTTGCGGAAACCCGTTTCACATGTGTATCTACCGCAATGCCCTCAATTTTCCCGAAAGCGCCTGATAATACGATGTTTGCCGTCTTTCTTGCAACCCCGGGCAATGTGATTAGGTCTTCCATCGTTTCCGGGACTTTTGAATTGAAATTTTCAACCAGGATCCCGCACAGTTTTTTAATGTTTTTTGCCTTGTTCTTATAAAATCCGCTTGAGTAAATGTCTTTTTCAAGCTCTTCCTGCGGAGTATTCACATAATCCTGCGGCGTCCTGTATTTCTTAAAAAGGGTTTTTGTGACTTTATTTATCTGCTTATCAGTGCTTTGCGCCGAAAGGATGGTAGCGATCAGGAGTTCAAGGGGATTTGAAAAATCAAGAGCGATCTTTACTTCCGGATACTCTTTTTTCAACAGCACCCTGATTTCATCGACTTTATCCATGCTTTCAATTATAAATTGCAAAATAGTTAAGAGTTTTGACCGCAAAGTCCCGTAACCAAACTAAAAAATTTTATAGTTGAAATCCTAATTTTCAATACTCATTTTAGGAACACTTTGCGTTCTTTGCGTCTTTGCGGTGCAGAATTTAATTCACCGCAGAGGCGCAAAGTCGCAAAGATTAGTATAAAACATTTAGTTTTTAACTATAATTATCTTTTTCAAACATACTCCTGAGAGCGCGCGAGGATTTAACCACCTTTTCCAGAGCAGCCGAACGGCTCCTGGCAGTTTCGAGCATCGTCGACACCGGCTCATCCTGCGAAACGACAGTTCCCGGCTGCGGGACATCTGCTGCTCTCCCTTTTTCCATGCATCCTTTAAGCGTATCCGAGACCTTTTGGCTTATCACGGTTTTCTTATTTGCATAAACTATTGACTTGGCTGCAAAACATACAGGTTCTCTTACTTCTGGAAGTTCCCCTGAAAAGGATTTAACATGCGCATCGAAAATGTTTATTCCGAATGCCGGCTCCACAGTATCTATGCTGCCCTGGAAACGCGGATTTACCTCGATGGCCACTATCCCTTTTTCAGTCTGGATAAAATCCACGCCGTTTGAACCCAGAAGTCCGAATTCAATCGCAATCTGCTTTGCATATTGAATCATTTCATCATTGAATTTTGATTGGAATGGTGTAATATTGCCGCAATAAGCAAAAGGCAGCCCGGTCAATGAGGGGACGCCTATTAACTGTTCATTCAGTGCAACCACGACTGCATTCTCCCCGCTGCTTATTATGGATGCGCTGCAGGGTATCCCTTCAATATATTCCTGTGCTATGAATTCACGGGCATCGTTTCTCTCTTTGAAAATTGCCAATTCCCCTTCATTTTTAACGATTATGTTACGCATCCCACCCGAGCCCGATTTTGGCTTTATCATTAAAGGGAATCCAAGTTCATGGGCTTTATCTATTGATTCTGTTTCAGGATGAGGAATCCCCATCGACAAAAGCTTCCCCGGAAGCTCTGATTTGTCGCTGACCTCTTCCATGACTGCCGGCGGATTGTTTAATACGTTCTTGAATTTTAATTTCTCATATCCCGGCCCCAGAATCACGGCATCGGCCCCACCAAAAGTTCCCGCTAATTCCTGCAATTCATTTTCCTGGTTGCTTTTGAAAACCAGGGATTTATCAGAGCAGTTGCATGTATCCACATCTCCAAAACAGTCAAGAGTAAAAACCGTGTATCCGGCTTTCTTTGCCGAACATACGATACTGCGGGCGCTGTTGGCTATGACCAGCACTTTCATTTGCTTATTACCTCTTTGCCTCTTTGTTTTGGAACAATCTCAATCTCGCCCCCTACAAATTTTGTTCTCAGGGCGTCCTTCCCCTCTGCCGCATTAAGCCTGTCAAGAATTATGGCGAGTGCTGCGACCTCGGAGTGCGGCTGGTTTCCAACAGCCACGTTCCAGTCTGCAAGCTCATACATCTCAGGCGGAACTTTCTCCGCGCCGACTACAATCATAAGATTCTCTGCCTCGGCCGCTATTTGCGGTATCGCATCCGGGAGATTGACGCCGTACATGGTCAGGTGCAGCACCTTCCCGCCTGCTTCTTTCCATTTTTTAATCTCGCTTTTCCAGCTTGCAATCCTTTTTACATAGAAAGAGCCGCCCCACCTTGCCGCTGCCTCGTTCAGGCTCTTCTCGATGCCCGAATCATCTGAATCAAGCAGCATGCCCTCGGCGCCAAGCGCGCGCGCCGTGAGTGCAACATGGGTGGTAATTCTCTGGTCTCTCTGGATGCGGTGGCCGAGACGGAGTATTGTAATTCGCATAGGTTTGACGTGAATATACATGCTGGCATTTAAATTAATGCCCCAAAGCAATCAAAAGTGTTATATGAAGCCACCACCATAAAAAACCATTCAATTATCACGATTAAACGAGGAATTTTATGAGCGAAAAAATTGGAATACTGGCACTCGGGCATGGAAGTAAACTCCCTTATAACAAAGACGTGGTTACAGGCGTTGCCGGGCTTATCGCAAAGAAATACAGGAATGTGGTCGTAAGGACCGGTTTTATGAATATGAACAATCCCACTATGAAAGAGGGGCTTGACGCTTTCAAGGGTACGGGCGTGACCACTATCGTGGCCGTCCCTATTTTCCTGGCACATGGCGTTCATACCACGGAAGACATACCACAGATACTTGGAGTAAGCCGGGAGGAGAGGAAAACCACGATAAAAGTGGATGGCAGGGATGTAACGCTTGTATATTCAGAGCCGCTCGGCGTTGATGAACTGGTCGCTGAACTGGCATTCAAGAGGGCAAAGGAAGCCCTTTCATCGAATTGATGCATTTTAAATCTTCATCAAGAGTAGCAGTACTTGACCTGACACACGGCGGCGCTGTAATAGCCCGGAAGCTCAAGGATATTGTAAGCGAAATTGCTGCGGTTGATGTATATAAGACGCTGAGCGCAGGCGAGTTGGACGCTCTGGAAAATTGCGGCATAAAAACTTCCCGCGAGCCGCTGGACGCAGCTGATTTTGACATCATTGTCGCACCGGTGCATCTTGATTCCAATTATCCAATGCTCAAGGATGCGTCTACGAATAATATACCTGTTTTATCGCATCATGCAGCAGTCGGTCAAATTTTATCCGGGTACAACCTGAAAAATAAAACCCTGGTTGAAATAACAGGCACGAAAGCGAAAACAAGCACAGCAATCCTGCTCGCTCAGATTTTATCCGGGGAAAAAAAAGTCGTTTCGCACACAAGCCGAGGCATTGAGGACTGGAGTGCAGGAAAAATAATCAAAAAAGGATTGAGCATAACTCCCGCAAGCGTCCTTTCGGCGCTTGACGCAGTAGAAGAGGCTCGCATTGGATTTGACGTGTTAATTTCCGAAATTTCACTTGGCGGGACAGGCTGTGCCGATATCGGAGTGATAACCACAATAGCCAATGACTATAAAATAGCCAGCGGCACAAGACTGGCAAGCGACGCAAAGCGCCAGATGATACTTAATGCAAAACCCAAAAGTTCGATAGTGGTTAACAACGACGCTTTGAGGTTTTTCGGGGCATGCAGGAGGGATTTGAATATTATTTCTTTTACTGAATCTATCGATGCCTCATGCAATGTTTATTACGAGGACGAAAAGACGATAGCGTATTACCTTAATAAAAAACACGGCAGGATAGGTCTCCCTCAGGCGCAGGGTTACGATATATCCGCCTATAAAACCGCATTTGCATGTGCGGTAGCCGCGGCTCTCGCGATGGATACCGGCGCCGAAACAATCGGGCGTGCACTTTGTGAATTTAGCGGCGCCGAGGGGCGCATGAAAAAGACCACCCTTGACGGAAGAACCTTGATAGATAATTCAAATTCAGGGATGGACATCAGGACAGCCGAAAAGGCTCTTGATTTTTCAAAAGCAGAGGGGGATAAAATTGTCATGGTGCTCGGCGAGGAAGCAAAAGAGGTATGCGAAGGGCTTGACCCATCGGGTGTTGAACTGTTCATCCAAAAGCACTTCGATGAACTTGCAGCCCTTGTGCTTGTGGGAGAAAGGATGAAGCCGCTTGTCAAAACTGGAAATAATATCCATTATGCCGGGAGTCTGGCAGCCGGGATTGAACTTGCAAAAAAATTGACGCATGAAAAGGATATTATTTTATCCTGTGTGAAGTGTTTCAGGTAATTAAATATGGAACTAAAAAGACCCATCAAACATGCGAAGATTGTACCTGACATGACCGTGAACGAGCTTGTGGAGGCGTTTTCCGGCTGCGCTTTCGGGGCAGGACGCCTTTTTGAAGCCGTGGATATCTACAGGGAGATGGTCAATGACCGGGAATGCACCAAGTTCTTTGGTCTTGCGGGCGCTATGGTTCCCGCAGGGATGAGACAGGTTGTAAGCGGCATGATAAGGGACGGAGAAATCGATATTCTTGTCTCCACGGGCGCAAATCTTGTTCATGACATCATCGAATCCATGGGACTTCATCATTACAAGGGAACTGACGTTGCCGACGATGTCCAGCTAAAACATGATGCCGTAAACCGCATTTACGATGTTTTCTTGCCTGAGCATCATTTTACGAATTTTGAGGAGAAGCTGCAGTCGATTTTCAGGGAAATCCCGGAAAAACTTTCCATCACCGAACTTCTCTCGCACATCGGCTCAAAACTGGATGATGACAACTCGATTTTGAAAAGTGCGTATGACACTGGCGTTCCAGTTTACTGCCCCGCAATCCAGGATTCGATAATTGGTTTGCAGGCATGGCTTTACAAACAGACAAAGCCGCTCAACGTGGATGTTTTTGCAGATATGCGGGGATTGATTGACAGGTGCTACGAGGCAAAACGCGCCGGCGTGTTGATTGTCGGCGGCGGTGTTCCCAAGAATTTTATTCTCCAGTCAATGCTTGTCACGCCAAGGTCTTTTGATTATGCCATCCAGCTCACCATGGACAGGCCCGAGACCGGTGGGCTATCAGGCGCAACGCTCGATGAGGCGCGCTCGTGGGGTAAGGTGGGCGAGAAGGCGCGGGCCGTAACTGTTTATTCGGATGCCACCATCACGCTGCCGATTATTGTGGCTGCGGCGAAAAGCCGGGACAAAAAGTAAAAAATACGATGTAATCATTTTTTTGGTTTTATGCGCGCCCCGGGTTCACCGCTACAGGTAAAAGGCTCAATCTCCACCTCTGACCCTTCATTGAGTTCCAATTTTTCACATATTTCCGCCGGTATGGTAATTACCAGGTTTTTACCAGATTTGTGAAGTTTTACTACTTCACTCATATTATCACCTTAACCCGAATCATGGGCCTGGATACGTTTCATCATTAAAGGCATTATTCCTGCTTTAGCTTCTTTCCTGGGTTGATTCGGAAGAGTAAACATAGGCATATCGGGTGAGCCGAAAAACTCCTTCTCCCACCGTTCGGTTATTTCGTCAAATATCCTCTTATAGGCTTTACAGTGCGGGTCAACCCCTTTTATTTCACCTTCAGTCGGCGCTATGGCATTGTAGGGGCAGCCGCCCCGGCAGCATTTGATATATTTACATTCCCCGCAATTCTTGTCCACATATTCCTTAAACCGGAACATAAGCTTCCATGCGGGAGACTGGGCAAGCTCTTCCCTGCCCGGATGGTCTTTGACATTGCCCAT
This sequence comes from Candidatus Methanoperedens sp., assembly GCA_041491305.1. Taxonomy (GTDB): domain Archaea; phylum Halobacteriota; class Methanosarcinia; order Methanosarcinales; family Methanoperedenaceae; genus Methanoperedens. Next base: position 5,148 of record JBGPUU010000081.1, on the reverse strand, counting down.
AACATATTCCGGCATGCCTATGAAACGATAGCAGGGATAGATGCTCCCGTCAGGCCCGACCGCGAATGTATCACCCATGCAGTCCACGAAGGTGCAGACCGTGCCCCGGCTTGTGAAAACGCATTTGCACAGGTGGTCAATATTCATAATCTCGATCTTACCCAGGTTTTCCAGGTATTTATCCAGAAGATAAACCAGCAATTCTCCATAATCCTCAGGTGCAAGCGCATATTTTCCCGGGTTTTCATCACGGATTGACGGGAGAGCAGGATGCAATTTAAGAGTTATTCCATTCTCAAGGAAAAAATTAAATATCTCCTCTTTCCGCTTTACAGATTGGGAAGTGAAGGTGCAGATGAAGCTCACTTTAAGACCCCCGGCCCTGGCAATTTCATAGCCTTTCATGGTCTTCTTGTAATATCCTTTTCCTCTCTGCAAATCGGTAAGCTCTTCGGGGCCATCCAGACTGGAACCGATGGGAATTTTATACTCTGCCAGGATTTGAGCCATTTCCGGGGTCATTAACCAGAGATTGGATTGCAATGCAAAAGCCGGTTTCAGATGAGATAACCCTCGGGCGAGCGTGGGCAGCGCCTGCCTGTAAAAATCCGCGCCTGCAAGGAGCGGCTCGCCGCCATGGAATGTAAAGGTGACAGGATCATCCCGGAAATCCTTGAGCCATTCTACCACTTCTTTGATGGTTTCAATGCTCATTATTGGAGATCCTTTATCTGAACTCCAGCAATAGCTGCAATTAGCGGGACAGCCCAGCGTAGGGATTATCATCACGTGAAAAGCCATAAAGCTCGTTGTTTTGACCTTCTTTAAACTATTAATAGTTTTGCCGTAATATTTCCGTAATTGATTGGTTAGCTCTGGTGAATTAAAAACGCAAGCGGGCTGGGAGGGATTTGAACCCACGGCCGTCGGATTAAGAGTCCGACGCTCTGCCTGTCTAAGCTACCAGCCCATCTGGGCTTTCCTCTAATAATGTTATCTTAATATATACATTTCGCACTTATCTAACCATATGAAAATTGCACGCGATACATTAAATTTCATACTCGAAGTCTGCAAATCCTCGTATCCGAAAGAGTTTGCAGGCATGCTATCCGCAAATGGCGATGTCATAACAGACGTCGTGGTCGTCCCGGGAACCGAATCAACAGACGAAAGCGCGGTGATGCAATTATTCATGCTTCCCAACATACGCACCGTGGGAACGGTACACAGTCATCCCTCAGGCAACACAAGACCTTCAGGCGTCGACCTTGAACTGTTCGATGCAAAAGGCAACATACACATAATTGTGGGCGCGCCATATACTCTCACAAGCTGGACATGCTATAATAAAGAGGGGATACCAGTCAAACTTGAGATAGTCGATTACGAGTTTAAAGAAAAAGAAGAAAACTGGTAATTATTTTTTCTTACGGGTTTCTATATCTTTTTTAAGCCAGGGACCGACATCAGCCCCATGAGTAAGGGCTTTCAGGTCGTCTTTTAAGTTACTTGGCTTTACTTTGATTAACCAGCCCTCGCCATAAGGGTCTTTTGCAAGGAGACCGAGTTCATCCTCGATGTTTTCATTTACTTCAATAACCGTACCGGCTACGGGCATCAAGAGGCCGCCAACCCATTTTGCAGATTCGAGTGAGCCGAATGCCTCGCCGCTTTCGAACTCATCGTCTTCCATCGGAAGGTCTATGAACTCGATATTGCCCGCCGCTTTTGCGCCGTAGGCATCCATGCCAACAGTCACATTGCCATTGTCTTCTAGCCTTGCCCATGTGTGATCTTTAGTATAATACAGCTCATCCGGAAGATTATATCCCTCTATTTCGACCATATTTTTTCCTCTTTTAATTCGTTAATAACATTGTCATATATAAACTTAATTATCCGCATACCGTTCGCGCTCTTTGGCGATTAATCCGGTATAATATTCCACAGCCTCTTTCACTTTCATGACCTGACGAAGCTCTCCTTTTATTTTCACAAGCCATTCGTCGTATGGGTTCCCATTGATGATATTGGGGTCTTCCCAGAGTTTTTCATTGATTCCCGTGACCTCGGCGTCGAACGGAAGGGATATCTGCGAGACCGCTTTTATGGTTTCATACGCCACCAGCATGTCCCCTTTTTTGACCGATTCCCCGATTTCAGGCAGGTCTATGTGCACTATTCCTTTGGAAAGGGACTGGCCGAGTTCCGTTATCCCGATGAGTATCTCGCCTTTTTGAGGCTTTAGCCATACGTGGTTTTTCATGTAATACCTGTCATCCGGGAATTCAAACTCATAAGCCTTCATGCTGCTTACAAGTTGAAGAGAGGTATAAAATACTTTTGCAACACAATGGGAATTTCCCGGAGCGATATGGAATGATACCAAAAGCAGTGATTTTCGATATGGACGGCGTGCTTGTAGATGCCATATCACGCTGATGCCTGGATAGCAGTTTTTGCCGAAATTGGCATCCATATCAACAGGGAAGAAATCTATGATATCGAGGGGTCGAATCATGAAGGAATTATCAGGCTTGTATTCAAAAAAGCAGGCAGGACCCCGGCTCCAGATGATTTCAAAGAGCTTGCCCGGAAGAAAAACGAGATTTTTACAAAGATAAATAAAGTATCCGTATTTCCCGGAATATATGCATGCCTTGAGCTATTGAAAAACAAATGCCTTCTCGGCGTTGTGTCGGGTTCTGACAGGGCTGTGGTCATGGGCCTGCTTGCGCGGTTTTTCCCGAATACATTTGATGTCGTGGTTACCGGAAATGATGTGAAGGAGGGAAAGCCAGCGCCTGAGCCTTACCTGAAAGCTGTTGGGATGCTGAAAATTGCAAAGGATGAGTGTATCGTTATCGAGAATGCGCCGCTGGGAGTGGATTCTGCAAAAAGGGCGGGGTTGTTCTGCATAGGAATTCCCACATACGTTGAGGCGCAGAGGTTGAAGGGGGCGGATGTGGTGCTTGCGAATCATGGTATGCTGAAGGAATATATAGCGCGTCTGTTCTTTGAACAGTGAAGGTTATTTTTAGGAAAAGATAACTGAACATCTTGGCATAATAATATTTAATATAGGAACACTATTAGTGGATACAATTATGACAACATTAGAAGTTGAAGAAAGATCATGCGAAAATCCTTTAATTCGCTCTTATAATGTTAATATTAATGGTTCAAAGGTAATTACACCAACGAAAACAGTAAGTGTAACAAAGAATGATGATTCAGAATTAAAAATTGCATCACACTTCATCGGGAAAAACTATCATCCTTTAGGCGAAGTCTATACAAGTCTCAGTATAGATGAGTTGAACCTTTTAAAGAATAAAGATGAGATAGGAATTGAATTCAACAATAAAATTTCAAATAGATTATCAGCATTAAAAAGTGAAGGTATTGTTCCATATTTAGTATTGTCTATAAATGACAACAATAAAAATCCATATAACCAAATGTTGCCTGATGACCTTCTCGATTTTGTCTTTGATATCCTATGGGGTGCAAGTGCAAGTGGAAATAGCATCATAGTTCCCCCATTAATGGGTTTACTTCCAGATAAAAAGGATTATATTAAATTAATCAATGCTTTGAACGCCAGAGTAAAAATGAGTATTGACAGGAAAAATCTGCCGATCATGGCACCGATACCGTCATCCTATAACTTAATAGACCCTAAATTATTAGAAGAATATTGGAATATAGGTTGTAGAATGTTTGCTTTTAACTGTGAAAACAAAAAGTATGGCGGCTATGGCTATATGATTGAAAAGTTGCACAAAGAGCTAACTGTCCTAAGCAAGAAAGTAAGCAAGAAAGATGAAGAGAACTATATACTTAGCGCATTGAATTCAAAATTTAAAGTTGGAAAGCAGGAGTCCAGTCGAATCAATAATTTATTAGGTGCAGGTTTTGGATTTGATATATATAGTAAAAATCATATAGCACCTAAATTTATGTCAAATAATGAATCTAATCATTTTTTGTTTAATTCTAATGATTATGGCTTTGAAACGTTGTCTAATGTTTGCACTGGTAATGAAAAGTACGAAAACATTTTAAATTCAATAACATTTAAAAATATGGATTTAGAAACAATTGATAATTCCTCTGCTTATCAAAAGAGGAATATTACTTTGAAATATAATACGGAACAAAGCATAAAAGAAGTCAGTTTATATTCTAAATATATTGATGAAAATGAATTGTATAATTATTTTTCTAAAAAAACAAAGATTAAAAATGAGTTAGTGGCAATGGAAAAAATTTCTGGCGAAGTTTCATCACCCAGTAAAAGGTCTTTAGACGAGTGGTTTTAATGGATGTAAATGAACTTAGTCCAGTCCAAATTGCAATATTGACGCTACTGAAAAGTAAAAATATTAATGGGGTAGAATGTACACCGATACCTGGAATGACTCATATAGTGAAAGAATTGTTTGCAATAAAGATGACTCCTTTAGGAGATAAATTGCTGAGTGATTTGTCGTTTGAGCCAGATAATTATGGACCATTTGATGAAACAATTTATGCAGCACTTGATGATTTAAGTCGTGCTGGCCTTGTAGGTTTAGAAGACACTGGTAGCTATGTGAGAATAAAACTCACAGAAAAAGGTCAAAAATTAGAGGATATAATCTGGAAAAAATTAAGAAATGATATAGTTTCTTTATTTACATATGTTAAAATGAATTATAATCATTTGAGTTCAAATGAATTGTTAGATAAGATATATAGTGCGTATCCAGAAATGACTAAATATTCCATATCTAAAGTTGCTGAAAAATATCGATAGGTGGTATCGATATTATGCTTTTTTTTGTCGATACATGTTTTTTAGTTGCATTGTACGATAAAAATGACGATAATCACGATTCAGCATGTGATATTTGGAAAATTTTGTTAGAAAAGAAAATGATTAAGGGTTATAATAATTTTTTTATGTCTGATTATATCCTAACCGAAATGTTTCATCGTTTACAAACTACAATTGGCTTCAGAGAAACTTTGAATTGTTTTTATAAAATTACCAAAACCGGACATGTTGTAAAAGCTTTCTATCCAGAAACAATTGAAAAAGCTATTAAGTTAAAATTACTTCCATTCTGTAATCATAAAACAAAGAAACCTAGAATTGGT
>JBGPUU010000080.1:0-11594 GCA_041491305.1 Candidatus Methanoperedens sp. | reverse complement strand
TCCGGTAATTCTGTTTTAATAATACTCGCAAAGCTATTAAGCATGGTGCTTTTTCTTATGTATCCACAACCACCTGAACCCAGAACGCTCCCCTGTCATCCTGCTCGACCTCAAGCTCATGAAGTGTTACGGCTTTGACCTGGACATCGAAACTGTGGCGGGAAAGGTCAATGGGTTCCCCCCATGCCTTCCCGGTTAAAGAAAATTCCTCGCCTGTCTTTTCAATCCTCTCTATCTTGAATTCACTGAATACTATCTCATCCACTTCAAACAGGTACAATAACTCGGAAAGCCACTCAGCGAGCAGCATTTTAATATCAGGCGATGTTATCTCGATTTTCCTCGGTCCTTTTGCTTCAACTTTCGAGGTATCAATCATCACATTGAACATCGCGAGCGCCGCATTCTCAAATGCTTCTTCCATCGTGGCGCCGTATGCCCTGAACTTGGCATCGGCTATATGGTAAAGATACTCGTATTTTTTTGCATTGCCTTGCATTGTTATCCGAAGCCAATCCGTTTGATTTCCTGCGTCATTTCCCCGATCTTTTCAAGCTCGGATTTGAACTGCAAATATGCTTCTTCTGCCGATTTTGCTGCTACGGCGCCCTGTGTTGAAGGAGTTATTAATCCCTGCTGCTCAAGAACGCGAAGGGAATACCTCACAAGATGTTCAGGTATGCCTGTCTCCAGGGAGAGTTTCATGATTCCGATAGGACCTACATCTATCACTTTTTTCAGTACGATTATGTGCCTTTTTAATAATTCCAGTTCGTGCAGGACTCTTCCGGTTAGCATAATAATTTAGAGTTGTAACTATGAGAATATGTAATTTGGCATTAACCATTCACCGCAAAGGACGCAAAGGTCGCAAAGAATTCTTGAAGTATCATAGCGGAGATAGAGCTTTCCTGGATTTCTTTACATGAACAATGTCGTAACGTTAATGTTATAATGCCAAATGTTAGTAAGAGTGAAAAGACCACATGGATTCGAGGGTTGCTTCCCTTTATTTCCATTCGATTAGGTGATGAATATGATTGATCCAGAATCTTCAAAAGAAACTGAAATAAAACTTAAACTAAAAGCCAAAATGGTAACTGCGGATGAGCAAAAATATACACTTCAAGTTTGTCCGATAAATGTGGAATGGCAATATTTAGAACCTGAGGCCGGGTATAGAATAAACGCATATAGCTTTAAAAACGATTCCATTAAAAAAACAGTCCGGAATGCATTATCACGATATCAAGAACTTATGATCGGGTCAATAAAAGTAGGTTCAAAAGATTATCTTTTTGAAGTTCAGATCCCTAAAGGATTTGAGACGAATAATATCAAACAGATATTCACACACATAACAGATGATATAAATAATGAAATCACCAGACATAAAAATGAAATAAAATCATTCACGAAATTCTTAGAAGAAACAGAATTTTAATTGCCTTTCCCATAAGCATACGCGACAGCGGCTACAAGCTCGTAATAAACGTAGGCAGCGGCGGGGGCAGATAATATTCTATCTGCACATACATCTTATTGGCGGGTGGGGTCGTTAGAACAGGTTTTTCTAAAAAATTACAAAAATATAAATATCATTGTTACAATAAAACAAACGATGATAATATCTTTTTTGGGGCAAGGTCTTAATAGTTCTGGTAAATCGGTTGGTAGTGAATTAATGAATTCTTTTTCAGATGCTGAATTTAACAAGTTTAGTTGTCTTGTTGCCTTTGCAAGCTTACGAGGGATTGAAGATATTAGCAAGGCGGTTAAAAGTTCAAAACAACATATCAAGCAGTTCAGAGTTTTTGTCGGTATTGACCAAAATGGCACATCTAAAGAAGCATTAGAGGCTTTATTGAAATTGGAGGTCGGAACGAGTATTTATTACACAAATTCGCGTATCATTTTTCATCCAAAAATATATTTGTTCGATGGGGATAAAAAATGTCGTATTATTCTTGGCTCATCTAATTTAACTGAACCTGGTTTATTTCAAAACATAGAAAGTTCTCTCATCATCGACTTCATAAAACCTGATATGGATGGTGAAAAACTTATAAAACAAATATATGATTACTTTGAATTGTTCTTCGATGGAAAAAATAAGAACATTAATAAATTGACGCATGAATTTATTAAGAAATTGTTAGAATTCAAGATAATTCCTAACGAATCTGAACGAATAAAAATACATGAGAATAAAACTATAGACCAAAATGAAACTGAAAAGGCAAACCAATTAGAATTAGAAACTCTATTTCCTAAAATCGATATTCAGAAGCTACCAAGTGGCTTCAAAACAATAAGTAATACTACAGATGGGCTTGACAGGAATGAAGTTGGATATTGGAAAGTCTCGCCTGGAAAAGGTGCAGAAAATTGGGAAGAATGCAAAATTAAAGATTGTATATCTATCGGTTGGACTAATTATAGAAAAGATTGGAGACTAACTAAATATGGAGATTTGACAAAAAATCATGATAAAGAAAAAATATTTGAGGTTCTAAGGGAGGTTTATCCAGAAAAAACAGATAGGCAAGTTTCTAAATACGCAGATATTATCATAGAATTTTTTAAAATAAAACCTGGTGACAAAATCATAGCATACGATAAAAAGTTTCATATAAACGCTCTTGGTGAAGTTAAAGTGGATTATGATTTTAAAAATGAATTTAATTATCCACATATTAAGAAAGTCAAATGGCTAAGGATTTTTGATAAGCCATTAGATATAAGACCACTCAAAAATCAATTAGATACCAAGATTTGGCTTCCTCCTACGGTTATTGAAATGATAGAAAAAGATTGGAATACTATTGTGTCTCAGGGCAATTACCAACACTAATTAAAACCGTTTTTTAAAACCGACAAAACTTTAAGCTTAATTGCGGTGTAGATGCGAGAAAGTGATACCATGCAGATACTACTCATTCATTCAGATTTCATAGAATACGAAACCAAACGGAGCACCCCTGTCGCTGAAAAAATAGACGACAATCTCAAAAAGGGGAGAATGGAAGAAGCCCTCACGGTTTTTGTGGCAGTTGAGAAAAATGATGAAGATAATATCGAATACGCAACAAAGCAGACCGCAGAGGAAATAAGAAAAGTCACAGAGCAGGTAAAGACAAACCGCGTGATGCTGTACCCTTACGCCCACCTGAGCTCAAGCCTCTCATCCCCGAAGATAGCGATTGAAATACTGAAAAAACTTGAGGAACTGCTCAAAGAAGCCTCTTTCGAAGTAAAGCGCGCGCCTTTTGGCTGGTATAAATCATTTACCATAAAGTGCAAGGGGCATCCGCTTTCAGAGCTTTCAAGGACGATAAGGGCAGGAGGCGTGGAAAAATGCGTTACGGTAATAAAGGAGAAAGAAGAAGTTGTCTCCGAGGCATTGAAATCCGAGGCAAAAGCCGTATCTTACTGGCACATATTAACACCTGAAGGTGAACTCCTGAAACCCGAAGATTTTGATTTTACAGGGCATGATAACCTCAAGAAATTCGTGAATTACGAGATCCACAAGAGCCGCGCAGTGGATAAAATACCTCCACATGTCGAACTCATGAGGAGGCTTGAGCTTGCTGATTACGAACCCGGTTCCGACTCCGGCAATATGCGCTTTTACCCGAAAGGGCGGCTTATGAAGAGCCTTATCGAGACCTATGTGCTGGATGAAACCGCAAAAAAGGGAGCAATGGAAGTCGAGACTCCTTTAATGTACGACATGAACCACCCCACGCTGAAGAAATACCTTGACCGCTTCCCTGCGAGGCAATATTCCATAGAGGCAGACAAGAAGCAGCTATTCCTGCGCTTTGCGGCATGCTTCGGTCAGTTCCTCATGAACCACGACATGACCATATCATACAGGAACCTGCCGCTCAGGATGGTGGAACTCACACGCTACAGCTTCAGGAAAGAGCAAAGCGGCGAGCTTGTGGGACTGCGGCGGCTTCGCGCGTTCACGATGCCGGACATGCACTCGCTTTGCAAAGACATGGACGAGGCGGTGGCGCAGTTTAACGACCAGTATAATATGTGCATTAACGTGCTGTCAAAAATCGGCCTGGATTTGAACGATTACGAAGTGGCAATCCGCTTCACGCGTGATTTCTATGAAGAGAATAAGGATTTCATTGTCGGGCTTGTCAAAACTGTCAATAAGCCTGTACTGATAGAGCTCTGGGACCAGAGGTTTTTCTATTTTGTCCTGAAATTCGAGTTCAATTATGTTGATGCTTTGGACAAAGCCAGCGCTTTATCAACCGTGCAGATAGATGTTGAGAATGCGGAGCGGTACGGCATAAAGTACATCGATTCAACAGGCGCCGAAAAAAGACCCACCATCCTCCACTGCTCGCCCAGCGGCGCCATCGAGAGGTGCATATACGCCCTGCTTGAAAAAGCGCACATGAACTCGGAGAAGGGCATTGTTCCAATGTTCCCGGTGTGGCTCTCACCCACGCAGGTGCGCATAATCCCGGTTGCGGAAAAACACCAGGAATATGCTGAAAAAGTAGCGAAAGAGTTGAACTTCAGAGTTGACATCGATGACCGCGAGGAGACTGTGGGCAAAAAGATTCGTGATGCAGGGAAGGAATGGATTCCGTATGTAGCTGTAGTTGGAGACGAAGAGGTTGCAGGAGATAATCTCACTGTAACAGTGAGGAGCGAATCATCGCCCAACAAGCCCACGAATATTAAAATGACGATTGGGGAACTGAATGGAAGGATATCGGACGAGGTTTCCGGATACCCATTCAAGAGGCATCCGCTTTCTGTGAAATTGTCTGCAAGACCGAAATTTGTATAATCATGGAGCAAGCAGTCTTTTAACTGTCTCTCTTAAACGACCCCACGCAGCCCAGCCATAAATAGGGGTCTTCTCAAAATAGTAAAGCGTATTGGAATCCAAAACATAGACCACAGGCATCTCCAGAAATCCTCCTGAGACTGCCGGGTGGAAATGCCCGGCTTCATTCCGGATATATTCAGATGTCGCTCTATCTATGCTATTAACGATAGCAACAGGATAACAAACGAGAATAGTCGTAAGTGAAGAAGAACTTCTTGTCTTCTTGGCATATTCAATGCAGTTCTTAGAGAATTCTTTCAAGGAATATGTATCAATATTGGAGAATTCCCCAAATACAAAAAAAACCTCTGCCTTTCCGAGTATCCATGAAAATCTGCCTTTTTTTGCAACAGATTTAAAAAAATAATTGCCGAAGGTAACGTTCTCATAACATTCAAACCCCTCATTCCTGAGGCGCTGGATTACCCTGGAAAGATAGCTTATCCCGGGCAGTTCTGCCGGATGTTCGGCTATTGGTTGTTCTTCCCCCTCATCGGCTTTAAGTCCGACATCCTGCAAAAGCTCTTTCTCAGCTATCTGGTTTTTCAGGCTATCAGCCTCTATTCTGTATTTTTCAGACAGCTCTTTGTATTTAGCCTCACTGAGCTCGCCTTCCACAAGCCTTTCATCCAGTTTGTCAAGGAGCGATTTGATTTTACTGAGCCTGTCCTTTAGCTCTTTCAGACCTTTCATAAGTGGAATGCTTCGGCAGTGTATACTTAAGCTTCTCCACGGTTTATTTTCCCGGCGAGTTTATTCGCATCATAAAGGTTCCATAAGTAAACAAGAATCCATAATAATAATGGAAATGCCGCGTCAGAAGAATTTGGATTTGAAGCAGCGGCGAATCCGAACATCAAAAACATCAGAATGCTAAGCACTATTATTCCCAAACCTCTTCCCACTTTATTACAATAGATTTGACCCAATCCAGGAATTAAAAAGCTCAATACGACAGCAAGAGCAACATTTTTTTTCTCGGGTATTATTGGAATTCTGCTGACGGGAGGCTCTGAAACTCTTACACCGCATTTAGGACAAATCTCTGCCCTTTCATCTATCAAAGCTCCGCAATTAGAACAATATTTTGCACCCTCTTTAAAAACCGGCATTTCAGGCTGTTTTTCCGTATATTCGGATGTCGGTTCCTCCTTCTCTTCGGCTTTAAGCCCGACATCCTGCAAAAGCTCTTTCTCCGCTATCTGATTCTTAAGACTATCAGCCTCAGCCCTGTATTTTCCAGCCAGCTCTTTATATTTAGCCTCGCTAAGCTCACCCTGCACAAGCCTTTCATCCAGTTTATCAAGAAGCGCATTTACTTTACTGCATCTCTCCTTTAGTTCTTTCAGTTCGTTCATGGATTCTCACCTGGTTTTATCACTTAGCTGTGCGGCGCTATTTTTTAAGTCCAACCTCATCCAGAAGCTCATTTTCTGCTATCTGATTCTTTATACTATCCGCCTCTCTTCTGTATTTTTCAGATAATTCCTTATACTTGGATTCGGTTATCTCACCCTGCGCAAGCATCTCATCCAGTTTATCAAGAAGCTGGTTGATTTTACTGAGCTTTTCTTTTGGCCCTTTTGATTCGTCAACAGCCACTTCGGGTTTTTGGGGAACAGCAGGGTATGAAATCGTTCTGGGTTTCATCGGGGCTGGAGCAGGCGTTGTGATATTCTTGCAATGGGGGCATTGGTTTAATGTTTCTAATTTTTGTTTCCCGCAAAAACCACATGATACAAGATTCCCTTTCGGCCTGGATATAACATATACCAGCAAGCCAAGGAAACACAGGAAAAATGTTAAAATTCCCCACATGGTTCCGCCGGCTCCCCGTTTCCTGGCATCCCCGGCAACCCAGGCTACAATGGATATCCAGACAATAAATAACAAAATGAAAATAAATCCGAAAATTGCCGGGTCAGTTGAACCATCCGGCGTTGGCGTATATGGGGGTATGTAACTCGTGTATGTTGGCACCGGGTTTGACTCTACTGTAATTTGAATCACAGTATCGCCTGTGACCGTGCAAGTTTCTCCTGAAACGTATTTGCACCCCCATGTCCAGATTATCTCATATGTTCCGGGATATTGATCCTCTGGAACCTTTATTGTATAGTACTTCGAAGTGGACATACCCTTATCAACCAGACCGAAATCTATGTGTCTTGGCGTGGCCCAGTATGCTGAGTCGCCCGAAGCATCAGCCCAGGCGTATGAGCTTCCGTAAGGTGCGGTAAATTTCAGATATTCACTTTGCTCTTCTCCCGGTTTTAAGGTAAGAGATATATAATTAGACTCGGTGGCTGTTGGTGCAGGTGCACCCTTTACGGTAATTTGAATTATAGTGTCGCTTGTGACTGTGCAGGTGGTTCCGTCCGTATATACGCAGCTAAATGTCCAGACCAGCTCATAGTACCCGGGTTTTTGATACGAAGGAACACTTATTGTATAATCCCGTACAATTTTATCACCGGGATAAATTGCACCGAAGTCTATGTGTCTTGGTATGACCCACGATGCCGCTGTGCCGGAAGCATCAACAGCGGCAAATAATTCTTTGGTTCCTCCCGTAAAACTCGTAGTCCTGGGAAGTTCTTCTCCCGGCGTTACCGTTAGAGTTACGTAATTATGATCTATAGCCTGGGCTTGCGTCGTGTTGATAAGGAAAATGAAAAAAACAATTAAGATAATTTTTAGTTTATTGTTCATATATACTAACCTGAATCGTGGTGTAAGTGGGCTGGATTACCACATTTTGTTAAGAGAGTTTGAGTTTTGAACAACCTGTTTTTCGTATTCAACCTTCCTATGTATAGTATTTTCCTTTTTCATGAATGAAAGAACGGATTTTTTTAAGTTTCACTGCTTCGCTTTCAAGAGCCGCGGATTTGGTTTTCAATTCGGAAACCTTTCTCATATACTTATTTTTCAAATCATTATAGGTCTGGTCTCCAATCTCTTTATTTACTAGCCTGGTTCCGAGCTTGCCAAGGACATCCTCGTTTTTCTTTATTGCACCCTGTAATTCAAACGCATCACTTTCTGCGTTTGCTATTTCGGCATCAAGGGTTGAGATGGCGGTATTGACCCCTGAACCCAGGTAATTCCTTGTGTCGGTATCAAGATCCTCAGGCGGTAAAATACTGTGCTGTTTTCTTTTTTCAGCTTCAAACGCCGATTCTTTTTTTATCTTCGGCTCAATTCTTGCCGGCTCTTCCTCAATATCCTGAGGCTGTGGAATTTCGACCTCTTCATCATGAACTTCTCTTGATGCCGGAGCTTTTCCTTTTGTAAATTTATTTTTAAACGTCTTAGTTATTTTATTAAAAATTACATAGACGGTAAAAATGATCGCAATGATGGCTATGATTCCAACAACTACAGATGAGCCGTCGGACGTTTCTCCTGGCGTTGTGGTTGTCGTTCCAACAGGTATCACTCCCGCAGATTTTACCGTTATAGGTTTTTTAAATGGTTTTATTACTGCTGATGTTTTATTATCCCCAAAATAATATATTACCCTTCCTTCCACATTAAAATTGCCAATTTCATTGGCTTTCAATCTTATTTCAATATCTCTGTTCTGGCCCGGGTTAAGCGTGTAATTTGAAGTAGATTGCCCTGTAGTGCTCTGGGTAAATTCCGTTGAAGTAATTGACATTCCGGAAGGAGGTGCCAGAATCAGCTGAACTTCCATAGGCTCGCGGTTTAGAATGTAATTGACTATTGACAATTTCAATAGAACCTCTTCTCCGACATCCACTCTGGTTTTCTCCCTGTGAAGAGCGATGCTTGCAACGTCAGAGGCTAATATCTCGTCTGTTTCCTCCTCCGGCGTTGGTGTTGCCGGCGGCGGTGTAGAAATTGCTCCTGTGGTTGTGGTGGCTATAGAAGTTTGTATGATACTAAACGAATTGATAATCCGGTCAAAGTCCTCTGAATAAAATACAAAATCGGTTGTCGCCGAACCAGCCGTTATAATATAATATTTATCCCCGGAGAGCGCGAGAATCTGTCTTTCTTTATATTCTTTCTGTTGATAATCTTCGTAAAACATCAATTCTTTGACTTTATCGGCCACGCCGTTGATTGTTACGTATTTTTCACTGTATGGATAAATGCCCAGACCGTTGAGATACCTTATTCTCTCACCTACTATATCATCAAGGGTCATCCCATCGGAAGACACGACAGCAACTCTTACCCATGCATGCCCGGTCTGGCTTGTAAAGGTCTGGTCAGAACCGTCAGGTTCTTCGTTATAAGTCCAGCCTGTCGGGTATTCTATTTTAAAATCTCTTCCGATATTGGTAAATGTATAGGCTGAAGCGTTATTAACCAATAATATGAATATTAAAAAAAATAAAATTATTTTCTTCATTGATTTTTTCCCTGAAAGGAGGCGTGCAATCATAACTGTTCACGCCTCCTTTCTACCATATTAAGCAAGCTAATAACGTATTCAGCCCGAATTTATTTTTGGTTCGCTATCTATACTTTTCTTGAAAGCAGGCGTGCAATTGCAAATACACCAAATATAGCCAGTAAAGCGCCGAATCCGGGTATTGTTACTTTGGGCGTCTCTGCTCCAGTTGGAACCGCATTAGGATTCGATGGTTCAGGACTCTCCGGGCTCTTTGATGCTGCCTTGACTGTTATAGGGTATGTAAGACTCAGCGGCTGGAACGCGTCTTTGTTATCATCAGGCCAATACAATCCTGTGAACGAAAGAGTATGTGAACCAATCCTTGCTGATTGATCCGCTTTAATAACTACTGCTATAGTCCTTGATGTTCCGGGGGGGACACTGAACGTACCAGCTACAACGCCGGCACCTGCAGCCTCTCCGAAACTCTGGCCATAAACATGTATGCCGCTGGGTACACTGATGCGTACATCCACATTAAGCGTCACATCGTTTAAAGACGGGTTGTTCATAAATAATTCAGCAATTCCATCCTGATTGGTTTCTATTACATCGGTTACCGGTCTTAGTGTAACTGACGGACCCACGCGGAATTTTCCAGGCGCTGCTGTCGTTGGAACAGCAGTTGCTGTAACTACAACTGTAGTTGCCACCGTCGTGGGGACTGTTGTAGCTGTTGTTGTAGCAGTTACTGTAGCTGTTGTTGTTTGGTTTGTAGTGTCATTTGTTTGTGACAGTGCTGGGCTTGCCAGGATCACAAGAATTAACAAATTCACAATTAAGAGTTTAAATGTTTTCATCGATAATACCTCCACTACCTAAATTATAATAATTGTTACATATACTTTTCCAATCCATTTTGAAGATACCTATAAATATCGATCCAGACCAGCTTGCTACTAATGACAGATTACTGGGGCATACCTGAGCGGGAATATGAACTCTCCCTCCTGCAATTCGCCAGGAAACAATTATCAGAGATGGGTTATTCGGTTATCGGTGAAAAGGTGGAGGTTTGCAGCGGGGCAGGGGCAATGACGCTGACCGCGATTTTAAAAACCGGCGATTCGTTGTTCGGCCTGTATCTCCATGACGGCCCGAAGCAGCGCAAAACCAGAGGTCCCCCGATTATAAGAGCCCTGCAGTTATTGCCTGAAATGAAAAAAGCAGAGGATTTAAGATATTTCGTAATAACACACCAGGATGATTTTTATACGGTACTGTCGCCTGAAAATCCAGCCTCCAGGGAAAGGATAGAGGCTGATATAAGGAAAATCTACGCTTATCTTTACAACACAAAAATAAAAGACCTTTATGAAGCTGATTTAAGCAGCGCAGCTGATGTTTTGCGGGTAAGGCTTCGGAAGGATGGTCAATAAAAAGCAAGCTTTACATGGATTTTATCACCCAGAGATACGGGTTTATCGCCGTATTTTACCGGGATTACTTTGATTCCCGGTTCTTTTAAAGACAGGCAAAAAGCAACGCCAGAGCATTTTACCTCAGAATCACCTTTTGAAATTTCAAGTGAAGATACTTCAGGATGGAAAAATCCCTGTTGTTTAACTGTACCAAAAAAACCGCCGCCTGTTGAACTGATAAATCCATCAAGAAAGCCGCCATCTATTGCGAATCCCCTCACATCGCCGCAGGAATTGTCAGGCGCGCTGAGGAGCGCATATTTCTTATTAACTTCTTCGACCAGGCAATCAAGTTCAAGGGTTTTGCCTTCAGGGAGCGCGGTCCATTCGATATCGGGCATCAGGTTCAGGTTGTTCGATGCGCGAAGATAATCCCAGGGTTTCCTGACTTCAACATGCATCACAGGGTCGTTCCAAAAAATGAAATATCCGTTTTTAATAAATGTACCGAGAAAGTCGCCTTTCGACACGGTTTCGCCGATTGAAACTTCAGGTTTAATATGGATTATTTTGATGACGTATTTACCCTGACGTATGGCGATTAGGTATTCGGTGGAATCAATACCCTTAAAAGGTGTTGGAGTATCGAAACTCCTGATGTCGATTATTTCACCGTCAACAGGCGAAAGCGCTTCGCTGCCAAAACTCCCGTAATAAATGTCCACTGCGCTTTTGGTTTTATGGGCTGCATAAGGGCTTTTCAGGAAGGAGAACCTTGAATTGTCAGGCGCAAAAATATCGATGTCGTCATGGCTTGCTATTTTTTTCAAAGTATCACACTGTAAGAACAGCACATTTTCGGGATTTCTATGATATTCAATCCGAGTTCCCCGGCTGTCAAAGAGGCGCTTTTCGAAGGCACAGCTATCCTGTCAAT
>JBGPUU010000079.1:0-11660 GCA_041491305.1 Candidatus Methanoperedens sp. | reverse complement strand
TGCGCGCCGCTAATGATGACTGTTACCAGAATTCCCAGGAGAAAACTTTTTCTCATTAACACATAGTCTAATCTTAAAAGAGAATATATATAGTTTATTATAAAGCTAAAAGAGCATTTATAGAGGTTTGTAAAGGATTTAAAAGGCTGCAAAAAGCTGAAATTTTTATCATTTAAAAGCATGCTTATCTATTCGGCTATTATATTAGCAACCACTCGTAGACTAATTGGCGATTGAACAAAAAAAAATAACTGGAGGCAATGAAATGAAGAATAGTCATAGGTTCTCTATATTAACGTTGCTTGTTGTGGCTGTATTTATATTGAGCCTGTTCTCAGGAATCACAGCGGCCCAAAAGCCAAACGAAAATAACGGAAACCAGAAGCAATTTGCAAATACAGAAAAACAATTTCAGAATGCGAGGGCACAATTAGATAAAGCAATAAAGGAATCCAACTCCAAAAAGGACAAAAAATCAAAGGAAGACCTGGAGCTCACAGCCCAGGATTATCTTGAAAAAGCCATAAATCATACAATTTCGTATCTTGATGTCCTGAAATCCAGAGTGGAAAAGCCTGAAAACCAGGGAATAATCCCATTCAATGTTTCTGCAAATGCCGATGCTCATATTGCGGAACTGGAACTGCTGAGAACAAAAGTACAGCAGGATAATTCAACCGAGGCACTAAGAGCTGATAATAACGAATTAAAGAATATATATTCCAGGATAAAACTTGAAACCCAGTATGATTTCGCAATACTGCTGGATAATACAATAAGTAAATTCATAACAAAGTCCGATAACGTGTCAGCAAAACTAAATACGGAAATCCAGAAACTGAAATCCAATGGCACAAATACATCCGACCTTGAGGCAATCGCCGCGGATTTCTCGAATATGATGCAAGAAGCAAGAGCCGGCCAGCAGAAAACAGAAGTATTGTTAACAGCCCACACAGGATTTGCCGATTCCGGCCTGGTTACAAATAATACGGATGCCCAGGCTTTCTTAAAGCAAGTAGACGATTCTCAAAAAGAAACAATCAAAACATTGAGAGATGCAAGCAGGTTATTGCAGGATTTCGTCGGGGATTTCAGAAAACTCTCGAATGGAAATGCCAAAGCAGAAGGCGACCACGGAAATAGCGAAAAAGATCGAGACGGGAAAACCCTTGTCAGAGGGAATGGTACATTGGTTGCTAATGGCAGCGGCAAGGCAGTAATCGAAGGAAATGTTACTGTTAACCTCTCAGGAACAAACGTTACTTTGACAGTCTCAAGTAATGCCGCCGTTACCACGGATACCGGTACAAACCAGACTCTCGGCAACGGACAGTTAAAATATGAGGGATTTAACTCTGCAACAATAACGGGCGAAAACATCAGGGTCGCAATATCAGGCAACAATATCAGCCTCAATGTCACTGGCACAGGTGCAGCACTTCTTGATGGTCATGGAACATATACAACCCAAAATGCTTTCGGCGTGAGCGGCGAATGGAAGAAGTGAGGAACATGAAAATTGTTTATGTATTGCTGTTGCTCATACTCGCAGCATCTGCTTTAGGCTGTGTGGGCAATAAGTCATCTGAAGTAACACCCGCTCCAACCACTCAGGCTCCTGGCACCGGGGAAACATCAACATCTTCGACCGTTTCTCCGGCAGAAACACCTGTTTCTGCTGCGGCAACCCCTCCAGACCAGTTCGGTACGCAGAGCGACCTCAGTACAATTGATTCGCTGGTCAACGATTCAAGTATGGATATTCCCCTGTTCGATGTAAATATCTAAGGTAAGCGCTGATGCGTTTATCTTTGTTTTTTTTAAGCCTATTAAAACCATTTAACAAAATGATATAAACTATTAAGTATAATTTATTCGTGGATGCACATATCGGAGGTAAAATTATGGTACGATTAGAACGAGAGGGAAACTCATTCGTATTCATAACAGGACAAATACAAAAGACGGATATAAGCAGTTTAATCAGTGCCATTGCTGAACTAAAGAATAATTCCCCTGACCTGGCCAGGATAAAAGAAGGGTTAGTTTATCTTGACAATTCCGGGGGAATTGATATCAGGAAGGAGATTAAAAGCGTCCTGCAAAAAGCACTGGAAAATAAAGTTGTGCAAACAGGTTTATAACTCCAGGACAATATTTTATTGATGCCGAAATTGTTCCTTATTCCTGTTATCAGCGTATTTGATGTCCACGACGCTGTGGTAAGGGATTGGCTCAAAAATCTTGACGAAGCGGCTGTTCTCCTTCATCTCGAATCTCCTTTCAAACTTGAGCGGTATTTCCCTGAGAATGGAAGACGTGCCATTTTGTGTGCAAATGAGATTCACAAGGAAATGCTTTCCGTGCTGGATATAATTGACCCGCAGGCGGTTTTTCTTGATATTCCAACCGACCTGTATGAGCTTGAGAATAAATATAATAAAAGACTGGTTTCACCACATGAATTCTGGACAGAGTACTATGAAACAGCTTCGGAAGATATCGATGGGCCGGCAAAAACCCTTTACAGGATTTACACAAATGAGGTTGTGGATAAGAATACAAGGATAATCGAAAGTAAAGACAGGCTTCCAATGAGCATTGTTTTTTATGGGCTTGATACGAAATCCAGGGAGGATTTTTTTGCGATATATGAAGACATTTTTGAAAAGGATGGCGAATTCCTGTTACAGGCTGCAAGGGCTGTCAATGAATTTATGAACTTGCATGAAAAACCAAAACATCTCTGGTACAGTCCCCTGAAAGCCAGGCAAATCGCAATTTCATATGAGGAAACTGAAAAATTTTATAACGAACTTTTACACCGGCTTGGGAGACTTCTTAAATTCAAAGTCAGGGATTACATTGTTAAAAGCCTGAATCTGCAAGCTCATGCATTTATTTCATCATACGAAAAATTCCTGGATTATAAGATCAAGGTTGATGAAATAAAAATCTCAAATATCATTGAAGGTATGAATGTTTTGACAGATCAATCTGATTATCCCGCTATTGCAGTATTATGCGAACCGGTTCATTATGCCGCCATATTTGACGCATTAAGAAAAGACAGAAGCCTGAATCAAAAGGGTATCACTATTGAAGAACCCGATATATCTTCACTGATAGATAAAATAAAACCGTTTATCCAGAAGAACAGGATAATGCAGAGCGATTATGATATGGCTTTGGACATTCTTGGTATAGATAAGCCAAGAATATATAGTACCCCAAATGCGATTCTCGTCCCTAAAAATTATGCTCTATTAAGATCCCCCATATAATTATAGCAATCATGCCGAATATTATGAAGCGGGTGAAGGATTTTTTTATCAATTGCATAAGTTCGGGCGGTCCTGACCATTTTACAAGTATCATCTTATTGCCTGTGCTTATTATACTTGCAAGGACAGCGGTTATTGCAGCCGTATTGTAAGAAATATTACCGTGAACTGCAAGCGCAGTCACTGATGCGGTTACCACGGCGCTGCTTATGAATCCCCCAAGTGCTGTCGCATATATCCCAGTAACACCTGCCCACAGGTAGGCGAATCTTGAAACAAAAGATAACGCAGTGAACCCGAAGGCAAATTTTACAGCCGGGGATAATGCAAACGGGGACTGCAATTGTATAGTCTCGCTTGAAACCATGTTGTCTCTTGATTTAATAACTGTTGCAGCGGAAAACAGGATGATGACAATCTGCACAGGTGCCATCAATAAAAGCACCTTTCCGCTCGGGTCAACAATGAAAGCTATGACCATGTTCCTTGCCAGCATTGCGGCATTTGAAAGGATAATCCCCACGTAACTGGATTCTATCAACCCGGTTCTTTTTTTTGCCATCGCAGCAAGGGCGCCTGTCGTTGCTTCACTGTTTACAAGCCCGCCAAGCATCCCGGAAACAGGTATGCCGCGTTTTGTCCCGAGATGCTTCATGATGACAAAGCTGATGAAGCTGATAGTAGCAACTATTATCACAATCAGGAGAATCGTCCTCGGGTTAATTACACCCATGAATAATTCATCAGGTGTGATGGGATAAAGAATGAATACAACTGCAAGAAACCGGACGCCGCTTAAAATTTCATCATCCGTAAGATTGGTAGCAAATGAATGAAGGGGCTGTTTTTCTGCAAGCAAAAGTGTAATAATTACAGCCCCGGCAATAGCAGGGATATAGAATCCATACGCTATTAAAACACCAAGCAGGAAAGTGCAATATAATGCAATCGGACCTGTTATACCTGCCATTTTCAATGTTACATTTTTTATATATATATATAACGCAGATATTATCGCAAAAAATGCCAGTGAAATAAGAAGGATTCCCGGAACGATTTTCAATGCCAGATACGCAGAAACCATGCCCGCGATGCAGGCGATTGTAAATGAACGGATCCCGGCTATCAATTCCATTTTTTCAGGGCGCCTGTGTTCCCTTTCAATGCCGATGAGAATCCCGATTAGCGTAGCCAGTGCTAATTTCTGGAAAAAATCTAAATCGATGTTCATATTGCTAAATGACTGCGATACCAGGTCGATCATTGATAATCAATTAATAATATTTTTCAAAATACTTATGTCTTTCATAGGATTCGATATTTTTCTTGAAGCAAGCTGCAGAGAGGATTAAAAGAAAAATTGTCGAATTTCCAGTCAAAACTAGCAAAAGTATAAAAGGAAGCCTATCATTATCAGCAGTTAATAACTCTTAAGCAGGAATTAATCTAGACTTTTTTAAAGTTGTGCTTATAGCTCTTAATTGTTTAAAAAAATAAATTAAAGAGGTTAATAAGAAATAGCATTTACGCTTTTTCAAATAAATATTATGGAAAGTTTTAAAAATCTGGGCATAAACGAGTTTGTTTTGAAATCAATAAACGACTCAAAGTTTGAAAGCCCGAGTGAAATACAGGAAAAATCGATCCCTTTGATACTTGCAGGTAAGGACGTAATAGCCGGGTCTGCAACAGGCTCAGGAAAAACGCTTGCATTTGCAGCGGGTATATTACAGAATTCCGAGAAAGGAAAAGGTATCCAGGCTTTAGTCCTGACTCCCACACGAGAACTGGCTGAGCAGGTCTCAAAAGCTTTAATTAAATTCTCAATATACAGGCCATTAGGAATCATCGCGGTCTACGGCGGCGTAGGGATCAATCCACAGATAAAAGGGTTAAAGAACGCGGATGTAGTCGTCGGAACCCCGGGCAGGATACTTGACCATATCGAGAGAGGTACCGTTAGATTTGGTAATGTAAAAACACTTGTGCTTGATGAAGCAGACCGCATGTTTGATATGGGATTTAAAGACGATGTGGAAAGAATTATAAGAAAATGCCCGGCTGATAGGCAGACTCTTCTTTTCTCAGCAACGATAACAAAAGATGTTGTCAGGCTTTCCCGAAGCCACATGAAAAAACCGCTCCAGGTTTCGGTTGATTCTTTTGTTGACCCGAAAAAACTGGTCCAGACCTATTATGAGGTTGGGGATGAGATGAAGCTTTCATTACTTGTGCATTTACTGAAGCATGAAAACTCAGACCTTGTTATGGTTTTCTGCAACACCAAAAGAAATACGGACAAAGTTGCAAAAAACTTACGATTTTCAGGCATAGATGCCCAGGCCATTCATGGCGGATTACCCCAGGGCAAACGGAATGATGTCATGCGGTCATTCCATTCAGGGAAATCCTGTGTCCTTGTATGCACGGATGTGGCTGCAAGAGGGCTTGACATCGAGGGTGTTTCTCATGTCTATAATTACGATATTCCACGTGAGAGCAAGCAGTATATCCACAGGATAGGAAGGACTGCAAGAGCAGGAGCAGAAGGCAAGGCAATAAATATCCTTTCAAGAAATGATTATGATAATTTTTCAGCCGTCTTGAAGGAAAATGATGTGGATATTAAGGAAGAGATATTGCCTGCTTTTGAGAGGATCGCTATCAGGCAGCCTGAAAGAAGGATGAACAAACAAAATGTGAATAAGCCTGTTGGAAGAGGGCAGCAGCGCAACAGGCGCAGACGTTTGTATTAAGCTAAAATTACAAAAATCTTGGCGCCGGCTGGACTTAACGGATTTTCATATCCGTTAGGTCACATTTAATATTCTAAGCGTATTTTTATTTGGTTTTTGATAGTCATGACTGCAACTAACGAAAATGAGTGAATTAAATGGTAATAATAAAAGGACACGAAATAGAGACAGTGATTTTTAAGAATGCTCATAATCGAAGGGCTTTGCAATTGAAAAATAATATTGTCATGCTTTTAAGAAGCATTGGTGTCAACGAAAATGATATTGATGTCCCTGTTGAAAATGTAGCTATAAAAAAAGCCAAAGCTTCTGCGACCTGGTACTATTGCGGCCATCGAATGTATTACAGTCATAACATGCAGAGTAAATTCGTTGATAATCTCCATGTTCTATTCAAGGTAATTGAGATTGAGTCCAACCTGGTTCTTTCTGAAAAAAAAACTTTTGACGACTTTATTACTGAGTTCAGGGAGGATAAAGATGTTGATACTAAACGCAAAGAAGCAAGAGAGTTTTTTGGCGTTGCCCCTGATTCGAACGATATTGAGATAATTACTACAAAATACAAAGCTTTAGCAAAAGAATTACACCCGGATATGCCTACCGGGGACACTGAAAAATTTAAGCAGCTAAATATTGCACATAAAATCTTAAAAAGAGAATTAACCTAGATTTTATATTCACATAAAATCCGCAAGCCCTTTCTGCTTCACCTTATCGCTCTCAAACAGCGACCTCATCTCAAGCTCCAGTAACTCAAGCCTCTGCTTTGTATAATGCCGCACATTATACTCATCCGCAATCCGTAAACTCGTCTCAAGATACTTTCTCACAGAACCCTCATGCACCGTAAGCACGATATTCCCGCCGCACTTCGGGCATGTCCCGCGAAGCGGCGGGCGCCTGTACTTCGCGTTGCATTTTGTGCATCTCACCTTCTGTTTTGAGAACGAGCGCAAATTTCCGATAAGGTCGGGGAGGAAATGCGATTCGATTACACGCTCGGCAACATCCTGCGGGTCAACTGCCTTTATCTTCCGTGCCAGGGCAAGCTGTGCATCCATCTTTTCTATCATCGTCCCGAGCGTCTTGTACGCGCTGTTCCTCGGTCCTGCAGCGATATCGGCAGTGTCGTGGGTGAAGCCGAAGCCCTCGTACTGCGCCGGAGTCCCGAGCCTCCCGCTCACCGTGTCCATGAGTTTTACGATATCCTTCGGGTTCTTGTATTGCAACGTCGCTTCATAGAACGAAAGCGGATACCTGAAAAGCAAATCCACATTATGCGCCTCTTTATCCACCTCATTCGGGTCGATGCGCGAGGTGAGCACAAGAGGCGCATCCATCTGCCCGCCTCGCTTGTCCGGGAGGTACGAGCGCGAGAAGTTAAGGAGACCGTCCATCAGCAGCATGACGCAGTCCTCATCCCCGTCGCAGTTGCGGCGCTTGGCTGCATGGAAAAAAGGATGCGCGTAGCCCACAGATGCGGTTGTGAAACCCACCAGCCGTCCGAGGACACCGGCAGAGGTGTGAGGCGCAAGCCCGATCACTAATTTTCCTATGAGGTCGTTGGCGCTGTTGATATTGTAATAAGCATCGACTTTATAATATTTCACAAGCAGGTCGTCGATGAACCTTGCTGTCTTGAGGAGGTATTCAGCGCAGTCCTTTGAGACGACAATGTCCTGGACTTTAAGTTCGAGAACCTGGTTTTCATCAATAAGCGGTTTTCCATACGTGTCGTTTATATATCCGAGTTCTTTCAGCTTCGGAACTGAAACTCCCAACTCCCTGGGCTTTATATGCGTAAGAGGCAGGTCGGAAAGGTCATACCTGACAGTCCCGTCCTTGAACATCACGATATCATGTTTTGCGCGCAAAATACCTTTTTCAAGAGGCTCAGGCGTTTTATTTTTCGAGGTAAGGCCGATAACGCCTTTTATCGAGTCAAAGTTATCCCTCTCACCCACCTTATCCAGCGCCTGCTGGTATTCCGACTTGAAATCAATCTCAAGCTCCGTGACGGAGGTGGTCTCTTTCTTGCATTTCGGGCACACGGGTTTTGGGACTTCAATCCCGCATGACTGGCATTTAAGAAGCGGATGGGTAAATTTACCGCATTTGCACCTGTTCTTGAACGTTTTTGTTTTACATGAAGGGCAGATGCGCTCCCCAATCTGGACTTTTATCGTTCCGGCCTTTTCTGTCTGGTCCGAAAGTTTTGTCTTAAACTCATAATTATTTTTCCCGCCGTTATCGGTATCATCGACATAATCCCTTGCAGTTTTGAGCGACCGCCGCCGTCCTCCAGCTTCACCGATAGGAAAAAGCACATGCGGCGCAGGTTTCATTTCCCTTTTATCCGATTTCTCAGGTCTTCCCATCCTTCCCCCGATTCTGATGGGCGCGCGGCTTCGGATAGTTATTCCACTCACCTTTGAAACAGTATCCATAATATTAGATTCAACAGAAACCCATGTCTTTTTCAAATTTGCGTCAAGACCGAGGCATCTCATCAACGGGAGCGGCTCTTCGATAAAAATAAGTTTCTCACGCACGATATGAGGTACAAGCAATGTCTCAAGAATGGTTTTTATTTTGTCATCTATAGGAAATTCAACTTTTTCAGCAAATTTCCCGTTTTTCTGGATGTATTCAACTAAAGCCGTATACTCATCGAGTGAAATATCGTGCCAGAGATACGTGTATTTCGGATGAAGCGGCACTTTATAGGTATCCGATAAAGACAGTGTCGTTTTCTGGTCAGGATTTCTCAAATCTCCCAATTCATTTAGAGGTGTCTTTGCGGCAAGTTCCTGGAGCCACCATTCATAACAGTATGATGAAGGCACAAGAGGATGGTTATTCTCAAGAAAATCCCCGAAGTTAATTAAAATCTCCCCGATATCAAGAATCCTCTGCACTGAAGGTCTTATTTTGAGAGCTTCAGCCTGCGTGTCCACTCTTAAAACATCCCCGTTGAATAAACGTACAGTCGGGCCTTCTATAGTATCCACAGGCGCGATGCCCGCTGCTTTACCCGGGCGCTCCACTTTAATCTGTGTCCCCGCGGCTATGAAATCATCCATCATTACCATCGTTGCCGGGCTGATACCCGCGGCTGCAAAACTCGTGTTTCTCCCCCTGCCGTACCTGAGCCTGAACCCCCCCGGTCTTGAAGGATATGAAAAAACAGGTCTCCCCGCAATCAAATCCTGCAAATATTTATCCTTTGGTTTTAATTGAGCCGCAGGATCATCCGTTTTTACCGTAACCACGAATTTCTCAAGAAAGTCCCAGCCCGGGAGTTTCAGTTTATCCACATGCTTTTTCACTTTCGGGGCTTTGAGCGCTATGCCTTCGGCAATGACAAGCGCCATGCCGCCACGTATCCTGTTCGTTTCGATGCGGGCAAGGTCGCGCCGCCCTTCCACCTCCGCCTCCTCCGTGGGCTCACCATCGATGCATATCGGGCAGTTCCGCACAATCAGCCTGATTTCTTCATCTGTTGGCATATACTGGAGATGGACTGCCCTGTGATATGCAGCGATTTCTTCCACATACCTTTCCACTTCTTCAGCCCGCGGGATGAAACGGTTAATCCCCAGGCTTCCGCGGATATAGTCAGCAGCCAGCACCGATAGCGCCTGTGCAGTGCCGCCCGCGCTCCTGATCGGGCCGGCGTAATAAATCCTGATGTAATCAGAACCGTCGTCGTTCTTCGCAAGGTCGATCTTAGCTATTCCCTCTATTGGCGCTGCAACGACTCCTTCTGTGAGGACAGCCATCGATATCCTCACAGCAGCCTCGATAGCATCCTTTTGTGATTCAAACTGTTTGATTTTGCCGCTCGCTACCTCAAGACCAAGCTGCAACGAAGCCTCTTCGCGGGACATGGAGGATTCAAGCTCTCTTAACCGCTTTGCAACACCTTCAACATTGATGAGTTTTTCAACCCTGTCGGCAAGGTCTTTTGCGATTGGAATTTCTATCGTGGGCGTCGGGTCGGCGCCGTTGGCGCGGGCGCGGTTGGCGAGGTCGATGGCTCGGTTAAGCTCGGATTCGAGGCCGTTAAAATAAGAAAGCATCGCATCGCTGGCGGCGAATTTCATTTATCAAACTCCTTCCTTACCCTCACCGCATTCGCATGCGCAAAAAGCCCTTCCGCCTCCGCAAGGCCGATGATTGTCTCACTAATTCCATCAAGCCCTTTCTTTTCAATTATCTGGATACTTGACTTCGTTACAAAATGGTCGGTGTTCAATCCTGAGAACACACGTGCATATCCCGCAGTGGGAAGCACATGGTTTGTGCCCGAAGCGTAATCTCCCGCGGATACGGGCGCATGGGAGCCAATGAATATCGAGCCTGCATGCCTGATCCTTCCGAGAATATCCTGCACGGTCATTATTTCAAGATGCTCGGGCACGAACTTATTTGAGAATCCAATACACTCGTCCAGAGTTCCTGTGAGTATGGCTGCATTTTCCAGCGATTTCCCGATGATTTCTGTCCTTTCCTCGGTTTTTAACCGTTTTTCTATCTCCTGCTTTACCCGCTCTCCAAGTTCTTCTGACAGCGTTACAAGGATCGAAACAGCATTAGGGTCATGCTCTGCCTGTGCAATCATATCCGACGCAATAAAATCAGCCCTTGCCGAACCATCCGCAATTACCAGTACCTCGCTCGGGCCTGCAGGAAAATCAATAGCAGTACCGCATGCCATCTTGGCAGCAGTGACATAAACATTGCCTGGTCCCACTATTTTATCAACCTTCGGGATTGTTTCTGTCCCGTAAGCCATAGCCGCTATCGCCTGCACGCCTCCGACACGGAAAACCCTGTCGGCGCCTGCGATGTGCGCCGCGGCAAGCGTCAACGGGTTCACGGTTCCATCTGGCTTTGGCGGGGTGCATATGATGACCTTGCCCACTCCTGCCACCTTTGCAGGTATTGCGGTCATAAGGGCAGTGCTGGGATACGCTGCCCTGCCGCCGGGAACGTATGCGCCTGCAATATCAAGCGGCGTGATTCGCTGGCCGAGTTTAAGCCCCGGGGCAAACTCCTTTATCCAATCCTTTGAGACCTGGGCTTCATGGAACGCTCGAATGTTCGAGGCTGCCTTTTTGATATGGGTAAGTAAGTTTTTATCCAGTGAAAAAAGCGCCTCATGGATTTCCTTGTGGGAAACTTCGATTTCATGTATTTTAGCCCTGTCAAACTGCTCTGTATATTTACGAACCGCAGCATCCCCGTTTTCTCTCACATCGTTGAGTATTGAGATTACAGGCGCCATTACATCTGAAATCCCTGCGCTGCGATTGAACAGCCGTGCCGACTCCCCTGCCGTAAGTTCAGAAATAGGTTTGATTAACATTATACGCTGATTTCAGGCTAAAATATGATAAAGATTGTTATTGGAAGCCGATACTTCGGCTTGCGCAGTGTTTGGGTATGAGCAGCATACCCTCCTGGCCGGTTTGAAGAATAGTGAAAACTATTAATATAGATTAAAGTATTAAGAGAATGCCCGCAAGGTTTTTACACTTCGGTTTGCGCCGGTAGTGTAGCGGTTATCACTAGGCGTTGCCAACGCTTAAACTCGGGTTCGATTCCCGAC
>JBGPUU010000078.1:0-11680 GCA_041491305.1 Candidatus Methanoperedens sp. | reverse complement strand
GTTGTCTGTACCCGGAACCATGCTTCCATTGATGGTGATAACCTTTTCTGTCAGGTTCCCCTTTGCGGCAACCGCTTCGCTCACCTCATATATCTTCGAGGTATTTGTATAATAAAACAGGGATCCTAATAATACAACAATAATGGAAACTCCGAGTATTAACCGATTTTTTTTATTCATTTGTATCCTTACGAACTAAATTGGCTTGCCTGAACTTAAATGTTTGCCGCAGCATTATTAATCCTCAATGTATTAAAGAGATAGCATGGAATTATTATTGATTATTTTTATCGCATTCATTATTGCAGTTCTTTTCTCCATGCTCGGTCTTGGCGGGGCGATAATATATACTCCGTTTTTTTTCTGGCTTGGGGTGCCTATACTTACCGCAATCCCCATGGCGCTTTTGTTGAATGTGATTACAACCGCATCTGCCTCGATGACTTTTTTAAAACAACAGCTTGTGAACAAAAGCCTTGCCATGCCCATGATATTCACTTCCGTTTTTGGCGCGTTCACAGGTTCCTTCCTCGCTCACAAAATAGATACGAAATTGATTATCGTATTGCTTTCGATTATTCTTTTTATAGCAGGCATGAGGATACTTTTTTTCAGCAGTATAGGCATCTCGGTCGGCGTAAGCGAGAAGAAAAAAATATTGATAGGTGCAACTGCAGCGTTTATTATAGGGGCTGTTTCTTCACTTGTGGGGATAGGCGGGGGTACTTTTATGGTGCCGCTTCTTCTTGTCCTCGGACTTGAAACACGGAACGCCATTGCAACCTCGGCGTTCATTATCACGTTCATGTCTTTATCGGGTTTTCTTGGATATCTGGGTTTTAGCTCAGAACTTGATATTCACCTGTTGGCCTATGCGGGCGCAGCGGCGTTTGTGGGAGCACAGGTAGGCTCGAAAATAATATTCAGGCATATATCTTCAAACGCGATTAACCGTGTGTTTGCGATTATACTGCTGTTCGTTGTCGGAAAACTCATTTACGGCCTGTTGTGAATTTTTCAAAAGTTTTAACCGATGGTATACGGCATTTCCCGGAAATCATCTCTTTCTCTATCATTTTCGGGTAGGTCATCTCGATTATTGTCTTGAGATTTTCCACATCTTCCCTGTTATACCTTATGAGGAGCTCCAGCGCTTCATCATCCCCGCGTTCGTACATGTTCCATAATCTAACAGCGTCAAAACCCGATATCCCATCTGTTTCCTCGCTTCTTTTTATTCCGAGTGAGCACTCAATTTTTTTTAGACCCCCGCTAAAGCCCAATTTCTTCAATGGGTAAAGAAGGTCTGTGTGAAGGTGATTGAAAAATCCCGGGAACTCATGATTAATAAAAGGAAGGTCAAACCTTGCACCATTGAAAGTAACGAGCTGTTTATATTTTGCAAGTTCCGTCTCTGCTTCTTTAAGATTTATGCCCCGTATGTACGTTTTCGTTTCATTCCCGTTATAGATACCGATCATTGTTATGCTGTCATCGTTTGATGAAAGACCTGTGGTCTCAATATCCACGAAAGCCGTTTTTTCACTGAAAAACCTAAATGCCCTCCACTGGTGGCATGGCAAAAGCCGGTGAGCAAAAAAAACATGATTCCCGGTGGATAACTGCTCAATTGATTCCTCAACGCCTGAAAATAATACCCTCTGCCTGGTTTTCAGCGCTCTTATCGCGCTGTGGTTTTGAAGGAAATCTTCCCAATTTTTTATTCCGCATTCCCAAATCTTGCGCTCTGTTGAAGAACCAATGCCAGGTATATGAATATAAGTGTTTTTCAGCATAATATCTAATTAAAATCCATTATTGAGTATTCCATGCTCGCAAGGTCAACAACAGTGGCTTTAGCAGGCATGGGCTGGAGGTTCATCTTTTTCTGGAATTCGGTCTGGCTCTGCCATGTGCCGCTGTTAATGGTCAGCACCCCTTTGTAGCTTGAAACCCCAACCGTGTGGACATGCCCGCAATGTAAAATATCGGGTATCGTGTCTATCACGAAATGGTCCTTCAGTTCGGGCGCAATTGATACCCTGCCGCCGTATATCGGAGAAAGATGACGAAGTTTTAACATCTCGCTCATGGGTTTTGAAGGGTCGCCATAAGAAAATCCGGGAATGCTTGCTATTATATCGTCCATCGACCTTCCGTGATAAATCAAGACCTTGACACCGATATCCACCATCGCAGGATTCCCTACGAATATAATATCATCGCGAAACAATTTAGTGATTTTTTCGGGAAAGCGCGGCTGCGGTTCAGCCTGCCTGACTGCATCGTGGTTTCCAGGTGAGACAATAATCCTGATGTGCCCCGGCACGGCGTTCAGGTATTCCGCAGCTTTTTCATACTGTTCATAAATATCAGAAATCGCAAGCTCCTTATCCTGGTTAGGGAACACGCCGATGCCGTCAACAACATCACCGGCTATCACAAGATAATTAATATCATCTCCGAGCCATTTTACAAACTTGAGCCAAGAATCTTCAAGAAAAGTCTTGCTTCCCACATGGATATCCGAAATGAATACCGCTTTGCCTTCGGGTTTTTTCCGGTTCAATGTTTTTTCCTGATTATTGGGAATGTCGGGGAACATTATCCTGTTTGCAAACATCAGGCCGCCGTCAGAAGAAAGCTTACCTGTGATCCCGATTACTTCATCCAGTATTATTCTCTTCGCAAGTTCAAACAGCTCTTTATCTTTTTCTTTATGGATTAAAACAGGTATGGTTCCGGTTTTATCCTCAACCTCTATTAATTTATGCCCTTTGGCGCTTGTCCTGATATCCAGTACCATCCCGATAATAGAAAGCTCCTCGCTTGTATCCATGTTCCTTTTTTTGATTCTTTCAATAGGTATTGCGCCTATTCTGCGAAGCATTTCAGCGATTGAATCATAGCGGTCCCTGAAATAATGTACGAACTCAGTATATTCCCCTATGCAGGTTGACTGGTTTGTTATGTCTTTCAAAATGGTAACCGGGTTTCCGTCGAGTTTGACTTTAGATGGAATTACAACCGGCTTTTGAGGTATGGTTTTAATCGTTCCAGGCGGGACGGCGGTTTTAGCGCTTGTTTTCTTAACCAGATGCTTTATGTGTTCTATCCCCACGACCATCACAGAACTGTCTATTGATTTTAAAACATCATGTATTAACTCAGGAGAACTTGTTTTTAACAAATCAAGCGCCAGGGGGTCAATCCCGAAATCTGATTCAGCAAACATTTGAACAATCTCGCCAGTCTCCATGTCCTGAACTTATGTCCCTATCTTCAGATAAGATTTTTCCTTCGATGCTTTTATTTACCTTCACCCTAATTAATAATCGGTGGAACATGGCATTAGAACAAGCAGAACAATATGTAAAAGTCATCAATGAACCGATAAAATCGAAGAACCCATTGATTATTGTCGGATTCCCGGGCATAGGGCTTGTAGGGAATATATCCTGTCAGCACATTATCGAAGAACTCAAAATGAAATACATGGGCTCTATTGATTCAAGGTATTTTCCGCCGCTTGCAGTTCTTTTTAACGGTCTTGTCTATATGCCTGTGCGCATCTATGAATCCAAAGAAAAAGAGGTTGTTGTCGTAATATCCGACATACCGATACATCCGACTGCGTCATACGATATAAGCAAAATATTGACGGATTGGATGCAATCGGTTCATTGCAAGAATATTGTTTCGATTGCAGGTATCGCGACCACCACGGGAGAGCGGCGCGTTTTCGGGGGCGCGACAAATCCCGAGTTGCTTGAAAAGATAAAAAATAAAACCGAAATATTCCAGGTAGGGACCATTTCAGGTATTTCAGGAAGTATAATGACCGAGGCTTATTTGCGCGGCCTGCCGGGTGTGAGCCTGCTGGGTGAGACACCGGGACCAAATCCGGACCCGAGAGCTGCTGTCGAAGTGCTAAAGGTTATCAATAATATATTTGAGCTGGATATTGATACTGAAAAATTATTGAGCCAGGCAGAGCAAATAGAGCTTGAGCTTTCAAAACTTGCGGAACAGGTCAAAACCACTGAAACGCCATCGATTCCCAAGAAAGAGTTTCCGATGTACGGGTGATTTTATGCGGCATATCGTATTGAGCGGGATTTCGCAGCACATCTTAAAGGAGCTTGAGCACGACAAGGTCAAAACTATCGAGATACGAAGTCCGCATAATTTTCTCTCGGTACTTGAAGCCGATGTCGGAGATGTGATATTCCTTACGCCGACAAGCCTGGAAGACGTGAGACCCGGAACTAACGGGGTTATAGCAAAAATCCGCGAGAAACAGATCTCAATGCAAAGGGTGGTTCAAAGGACTGAAGTATTTTATGAAGAAGCCGAGGTCCAGCTTGCCCGCCTCCAGCTTGAAATAAAAGGACATGCACGGGTGCGCCGCGCTGAGTGCTGCGCGCTCGGGGAAGCCACGGTCGTGGACGCTGATGAAGTGCTGTTTTTTGAAGGGCGATGAGATTTTTTATTGTTATTGCGTCCGCACGGTATTTGTTTTTGGAGTTTTTGAGGTTCTTTCCAGGTTCTTGAAGGAACGGATAACGTTATTTATCCCCCTCGCCGTTTAATGGTAAGGTGGTCGTATGATTAATCTTAGGCATGTCCTGATAGTTATTATTTTAGTATCGGTTTTTTCCGGATGCATCAGCCAGCCTGTTCCTTCTGAAACATCGGTTCCAACTAAAAAACTGCCTCTTATAATCGAATATTACTTTTTTATCAAGCAGCCAGCTCCTTCCGAAACTTCGGTTCCAACAGTTACTCCGACAGTTATTCCGACAGTTATTCCGACAGTTACTCCGACAGTTACTCCGACAGTTATTCCAACCCATGTCGGGACGGTTGGGGCATCAATTTACCTGGAATCCAGCCCTGAAAATGTGACAATTTATATTCCAGTTTTGCTTGATGAAAATAAGACTGTATTGAAAATGTATGATTCGCCTGAAAATATTGGCAACGTAACAACTGCTATTGTAGATACTGAATATGGAAAAGCTATCAAGATAAGCAAATCGGGGCAGTTGAAAATATTTAAGGAAATATATTTTCAAGACCAGAATGTAAAACTCAAAGTAGATGGACAAACACCTGAACAAACATCTGATGAGTTTTTTAGTCGATTCACAATCAGTATGAGTAACGATAAAGCTCCTGAACATTTCATTAGTATGCCTTCTGACCCTAATATTAATGCATGGGTATATTCGGATAGTGAAGTTGAAAAAGTTAGTTTTTCTTTTTATATCGACCCCCAAACTACTCTATATGAATCAGAAATGGGCAATGCAGGAACAGCAATAGATATAAATCCTGAAGGGTGGTGGGTTCATCTGAGGAAAGGATGGCAGGTAGTGAACCTATTACGAGGACAAATAGCCTGGGACGCTGTCAGTACCGCTGTTAGTACACCTAAACCTTAAATCCAGAACGTGAATTTCATGGTAGTTTTAATGAGCATAGGAGCAGTGTAACATAACAGCTTAATAGAATGATAGAATCTAAGTTCGAAAAAAGGGTGGTAACATTGAACAAAAATGAAAAAGTATTTGCAGGGCTAATATGATTGACATTTCCACAATTTTAATTCTATTAATAGAGATATTAATAGGGATTGGAATTATAGGCGGACTTATCTGGATATGGAAAAAAAGAAACTGGTCTATATTGAAAAAAGCCGCTATAACCATATTATTTGCAGCAGGCGTATTTATTGCATTTATTGGATTATTAGCTTTTACGCTGGTTTCCGGAGATCAAGCCAATTATTTAACACAGGGAAGCAATCTTGGCAAAATTAATTTCGATGAGGTTATTTCCAATGCACAAAAAGCCGGATACAAGGTCGATAATCCAACTGGCGTCAATTCAATACAAGAAATCGGTCTGCACCCATCCAATATAACAGAACTGGACAACCAGTTCGGTGAATACTATAGGTTTTGGTCTGCCGGATATTTCTACAATCAAAATGTGTATTTTTCAACCGTGAAATACCAGGGCAGCACAGAAACAAAAATCACAGAAACAGAAATATCATTCTATAAGGAAGATGGAACCTATGCACCATTTCAGCCTGAGGATCTTCCGCCAGATGAATGGATAATTGAAAAATTCAGGTTGATATTTGACATCAATGAGCAGGAATCAAGAAATTATTTAATGCAGCTTAAAGACTCCATAGGTAAAGGTCAGGAAACAAAAATTAGTATAAGTAAGGACATCAACGTTGCTGCTGTGTATTCCAATTTAAAAGAGACAAGCTCCAATTCAAGCATTTCTCCAACAGGTGGAGACGGCTGGTTTAAAGAAACATTCTATATTGAAGGCAAAAAGACAGGGTTCTTAGATTTAATTGTTCCGAATACAGTGATAATCTTTCAGAACAAGGGGAGCGAGTACACAATTAAAATAGACAGGCTGGGAGGCGTGAGTCTTGGGATTAAGCTCAGTGCCGGAGAGAAAATCCCGGAAGAAGAGTATCTCGGTATTTTCAAAGAAATGTTTGTTAATCTTGGATTGCCTCCGGAGAAGGTGGATGAATTTAAATTTGAATATAATCCAAGTGTTTGGTGAAATCTTTCAAATTTTTTAACCTAATATATTTGCGTGGCATCCCCTTCTGCTATGAGTTCGGTCACTTCGTCTATGAACTCCAGCATGTACTTTTCAAGCTGCTTCTCCCGCCGTTCCTGTGTATCGCTATCAGCAGGATATTTCTTAATGAGTTCCGAGAATTCCTCGTATATTTCGTTTGTCTTATCTATCATCGCTTCTTTTGTTTCACCCATTTCAGCCATATGTACTATATAGCGGCGCAAACGGATGCATCCCCTGTTTTTCCCGAAACTTTTATCAAAGAACAGTGGAATCCTCCACAACCCATGCTCGACTGCGCCGCTCTTTACTGACGGAAAAAGCCTGATAATTTCAGGGTCGATTGATGGCATTATATTATAGTTAAGAACCTAATTTTGTTAACATATCATATGAGCCTCCGCGTTCTTAGCGCCTTTGCGGTGTGCGTTTTATTCACCGCAAAGACGCAAAGGTCGCAAAGATAGTTGAAATTGTTTAGTTTTTGAATATAATTTAAGCCCTGCATATTTTAAAACTCTTCCGCGACATCCAGCTCATGTTCGAATCGCCACGGCATACATTTGGGTCTGTTCCTGTCCCTTTCCCTGATTTTGTCCTGGAGTGCCTTATAAGCCACATGATACTCTTTATCCCGCACAGGGTCGCGTTTTGCTTCTTCTTTCAGTTCAGATGTTATATCTTCCAGTTGCCTTATGGACATGTACTTGTAACGGTCGGCGCTTGAATTAATGACAATTCCTCCCATATTGCTTTTGCCCGGGGTCGGTTTTGTAATTAATACTCTTTTAATAGGGTTATATAAGGTTATGGTGGATGATTTTATGGAGGGGAGGTCACATTGTGGATAACGGCTTCTGGGAAGTTGCCAGAAATAAGTTTGAGGAAGTTAAAAAGAGGTACGAGCTTGTGAGGGAGCCGAAGCGGTGGGTGTCAATGAGGATGAAGAGGGGGTTTTGGAAGAGCGGGGGAAATCCCAATGCATGGTTCAATTAAAGTAATCAGATAATTTCTCTTCATTGCAGATTCTATATCATTTTATTAGTTGTATCTAGCTTTTGCTCTAATCTATTTTTCTTTCTATTTTAGGGTACCCTCCCGATAAAATTACTTGACTAACTATCCGCTGCCTAAAACTGGGAGAACTGAAGTTAAATCTTTTTTTCATATCATGCAAAGCACCGATAATTTCATTGAAAACGGGACTGTACTTATTGAGTTCTTTAACAAGCTCAATTGCCTCAGAATTTTTATTCCCATTCAATACATCAGTGGAAATACAGATCTTAAAAATTTCCTCCGAAGCAGTTGTATACCGTAAAAATTCGTTTAAGCCGTAAAAATCTTCTACGCCAAACTTCTTTGAGACATATTCGAAAGCTTGACCTATATCAGTTAGCCAAAAGAAATCTCTAAATATATTTTTAAGATACTCAGGTTCATTTTTAAGAAATAACTCAAAAAATGTAGTTGAAAGCCTCAACTTTGCCTTTAATTCTTCTCTAAATTTTTCCGAAGCTTCTTCAACATCTTTTTCATAAGATCTCCCATATTGTTGCAAATGCGCCATAGGTAATTCTTGACCAAATTCACATAAATGTAGATACCATTCAGAGTCTCTTATAGCTTCTAGAATTTTGGGTTTTGGGATTGAGAATATCCAATCGTGGTTCTCAACTAAAATTAAGAGAACCATGTCATTTTTTTGTAAATCAGACACGAGTTCTGGGTACTTTTTCGCTATGTTTTTTACTTGAATAAAATTTTCGATTACCCAACGATTAGCGAGACCGACAGCTTCAATTTTTTTTATGCAATTTGATTTTTGTAATTCTTTAAAATGCATTTTTATGTTTTTAGGTTCGCTAATGCCATATTGCACTTTTAGATGATCCCTTATTTTAGGTTCTTCTATGCCACTTGGTTGTGTTAGCAAATACTTAATTATCCCCTTTTTGATTTCATTGGGAGGGTAATGTTCCCCTCTTTTTCTGTGCGGCATAATCTATAAAATGGATTATCTATATATTAACGATATTCATAATTTTTAAAACCATAGGGCATATAAAATTAAAATAATACAATCTTGTGTTAAATATTATAATGTCATAAGACATACAGGATGTACTTAAAAATATATGACCTTTGCAATCAAAATCAGAGAACCCGCAGAAAAATGGCTCCGAAAATACGACAAAGAGATCCAGAGACGTTTCGCCACTAAAATTAGAAAATTACAGGAGCGTCCTGACCTGCATGGTAAACCATTAAGGGGAATTCTTCATGGAATCTGGGAGTTATATTTCGAGAATAAATTTAGAATATTATATACAATTGATTATGCAGAACAAACAGTCACGATTGAAGCAATAAAACATAAAGATGAGTTCTAAATACCAAGTTCTTTGGCTAACTCTTCAAAGTCCCTAACTTTAGTACCTGTTTTCTTGCCTTCTTCAAGCTGTTCCATTATATCAACATCAGATAGAACATCTATAGTGTCTTTCATTGATTCGTATTCATCAGTTGATATTGTAATCCAGCCTGCTTGATGTTTTCCAGTTGTTGCTGCACTAGCCATTTTATCAATCATTATAGGTTTGTTATCTATTTATAACTTAAGATGGAATTTCACCCGCTTCCTCCCATCATCGCTTTCCTCACCATCACATGCGGGCGCCCGGTCGCTCACAGGCACAAGCTGCCTGTTCACAGGAAAATTATAAGTTGTTTGGATGCTATGAATTTGGTAATTAAAAGGTCGTATATGGAAAAAACCAAGCAACTCACCAAGGAAGAAATTGACGAGAATGAATGGCTGTGTATAGCAAATGCCAATCATGTTTTTGATTTCCTGAAGGAACCTGAAGAAGACATATACACATCTAAGGATGGAAGACCATTCCATTACGATGGGTAAAGTAGTCTTCGTCAGCTTTCCCGTTTTGGGATTCTGCGGAAGCGCCGCAAATTAATCTCCATTGATTTATAAAATCTACTTGCTTTAAGCCGACGCATTAAATCTGCGTTCATCCGCGTTTATCTGTGGTTTGTTTTTCTTGAGTTTTATAAAATTGTTCTCGCGAACTTTGCGTTCTCTGCGGTGGCTCATGCGCCCGCGCCGGTGCTAACAGCATGAACCTCACCCGCTTCCCCCCACCATCGCCTTCCTCACCAGCACATGCGGCGCCCCATCGCTCACAGGCACAAGCTGCCCAGCCTTCCCGCACCTTCCCGAATTCATCTCGCGATCATTCCCCACAGCAGCAACGCTATTTAAAATCTCAAGAGTATGCCCCGACAGCGAGACATCCCGCAGAGGCATCTTGAGTTCCCCGTTCTTTACCATAAACCCGCGCTCGGCATTGAACTGGAACACTCCCTCGCCAGGATTCACCTGGCCGCCGCGCGAGCCTTCCAAATAGATGCCGTCCTTTAATTCAGCAAGCATCTCCTCGAACTTCATCCCATCAGGAGCTATGAACGTATTGCTCATCCTGATAACCGGGCGGGCATATCCCTGTGCGCGGGAATTCCTGCTCACTCCTCCCAGCTGCCCTGCGCTCTCCCTTGAATGGAGGAACGATTTCAGGACACCGTCTTCTATCAGCGTTGTTCTCTTTGATTCCGCGCCTTCGTCATCGAACGGATAGTAACCGTATTCGTGCATGGAAGGGTCATCATACACTGTAATAAGAGGTGACGCGATTTGTTCGCCAATCTTTCCCGCAAGTATGGAATTTCCCTCAAGAACATGGTCAGCCTCAACTGCATGACCCACTGCTTCATGAATGAACACGCCTGCCAGCTCCTGGTCAAGAATCACCGGGTATGTTCCAGCTTTTGGCGTTTTTGCTGACAATAATTCAACTGCGGTATCTGCGGCTTTCCGCGCCAGTTCAAACGCATTGTGTTTCTTGAAAAACTCAAAACCCATGACGCCAAACCTGCTTTCCCTTCCGATCTGGTAAATTCCTTCAGACTGGGCAATGGCGCTTACTGCAAAACCCACGCGGTTTAACGAATATTCGCAATCAAGACCTTCAGAACTTGAATATTTGATAGTGACTATAGACTCTGAATAAACGGCATTTGTACTTTTAATGCCTTCAATCCGGGCGCTTTTTTCAATCTCCGAAAGTAATTTTACTTTATCCTCGATCGGGATATCCTCAGGGTTCTCTTTGACTTCCGGAAGATTCTGCAAATTCGGTTTTTCTATCGGGGCAAGACTGACCGGGCTCCTTGGACTTTTGATTTTGGCAGCCCGGGCAAGCCTCCTCGCAGAACCCAGCGCAGCATCCAGGTTTTCGGATGTGCCGTCCTGCGACACGAATCCCCAGGAGCCCGAATCCAGAACTCTTACAGCAGCGCCGCTTGAAAAATTATTAGAAATTTCCCGTATCTCGCCGTTATCCAGGACTATAGCTGTGCTTGCGCTCTTTATGACACGGGTATCATAAAAATCCATTTAATATCACACTACAGTAACAGGTTTTGGTTCAGGCAGGGGAATGCTGAATTTAGTCCTTGCAGCAATTTTTTTAAGCGTTGCGATAAGACCTTCTTTCTCTCCTCCGACAAGACTGTATTCAAGCACCTCTTCGATATTTGACACCGGGATTATTTTGATAACGTCCTTGTATTCGTCCTCAATGAGAACGTCTCCCATGTTTGATTTCGGAATTATTACTGTCTTTATCCCTGCAAGTGCCGCTGCTTCTATTTTGTATGTTACGCCGCCAACTGGCAGCACATCGCCCCGTACCGAGAGCGAACCTGTCATGGCAACGCTCTGGTCGACCGGGATTCCCTGTATTGCAGAGAGAACCGCAGTGGCTATGGATATGCTGGCAGAATCGCCTTCAACGCCTTCATACGTTCCCACGAACTGGATATGGACATCCATCTTCGAAATATCCTTGCCTGTTGTCTTTTTAATCAGCGCTGATACGTTCTGGACTGCTTCCTTTGCAATGTTCTTAAGCATGCCTGTGGCAATAATGTGGCCTTCTGATATGGATTGCGTGGGTGTGACCTCGGCTATTATCGGAAGAAC
>JBGPUU010000077.1:0-11770 GCA_041491305.1 Candidatus Methanoperedens sp. | reverse complement strand
TCGGGCTGGGTTTCAGTATTTTGATGAAATTCCGGAGGAGCCAGTATTGAAGAGACTCATTATCTTAATCTTTTTTTTATTATTGTGGCCGGCTGTTTCCGCTGCTGAAAAAATAAATGGTCTGGATGTTGAGTGGGGATCCGGGACGTCATATACCCTTAGCTGGACGAATCCCACTGTCACTGCAGGCGATTACGTCATTCGCGTTTTTGATTTTGACTGGAAAGGAAATGCTGTAGTATCCGTTACCAGGAAAGGTGAGACCCAGAACGGGATAATATCCAATGGCGGTGAAAGCATGATTTTTGATTTTACCGGAAACAGTACCACCTTCAAAGGGGTCAAGATTACCATGGGAGATATTTCAAATTATGATTTAAACGGAACTCCCCCGATTAACATTGGCACATTCCCATGCTGTCCCCAGGCCTCCATCAGTATTGCAGTCTCAAGTGATCTTTCCAAAAAAAAACCTGTATTGGAGATTTCGCTTAACCATGACTGGGATGGAAGTCTTGGTAAAATATCAGATATGAAGATCAAAATCGATAACACAGGCGATGCAGATTTTGAAGGGGGCAATGTTACCGTAAATTTAGATGGCTTAATACCTGCTGATGACAGGCAATTATCAGATAATGTATTAACGTATAATTCCAAGAAAGGTGTAGTTACCCGTGGATGGAGCACCTCCCTTTTAAGGAATAATTCGGTTTCTTTTAATCTATCGGTAAAGTCGCCGGTCCCGCCGAATAAATCATCCTTTACGATTTCAGTACAGAGTTATTTTAAGGATTCAAGCGGTAAGCTATATTCAGCAACCAGGTCTGAAACCGTCTCGCTCACACCTGCAATAAGCCTGACGAAATCGATAACCTCGCATTCGATTCTTGGAGATGTATCATTTGGGGATATCGATAAATTCTTCGCTCTTGGAAGAGAGACTGT
The DNA here is from genome assembly GCA_041491305.1 of Candidatus Methanoperedens sp. Classification (GTDB taxonomy): domain Archaea; phylum Halobacteriota; class Methanosarcinia; order Methanosarcinales; family Methanoperedenaceae; genus Methanoperedens. Next base: position 10,822 of record JBGPUU010000077.1, on the reverse strand, counting down.
TGTAAATATATATATAGAAAATACCCAAAGCTATGCATTAAAACAGGTGGAACTCACGGATACGGTAATGAATAATTTTACTTTAATAAACGATTCCATAACCCTGACAAAAAATTTTAAATTAATTAAAAATAATACATTACAGTGGGTTTTTGACCTTAACTCAAGTGAATCCAGGGAATTTGAATATCATTTAACCGCCCGTAAAATCGGGAGTTTTACAGCGCCTGGCGCTGTGGCGCAGTGGAATGAATGGGGCTCCATCAAGAAAATTTCTTCAAACAAGCCTGAAACCCGGGTGTATGGTGTTTATGTGGTAGTGACTACGAAAACTGACAAAACCAGTCCATATTTGAACGAAAGCCTGAATGTAACAACGACATTGGAGAATATAGGTGACTTTCCTGCGGGTTTAAATGTGACTGGCATCCTTCCGAAAAATACCACATTCATATCAGGAACCACTAACTACAGCGGCTATTTGTACCCCAAGTCTGTACCTGTTTCATTTAATTATAAAATAATTGCCGATAAACCCGGGGATTTGGAATTTCCCTCACCTGTTATAACTTTCTGGAAAAAAGATTATGAAGGGTCATTTGGTGTATTACCCGGCAATAAAATCACGGTCGTAGACCCGTCTCAGGTCTCTCTGGCTGCCAACGCTCAAGACCAGTCCGATATCACCCCGGCTCCCACTCCAACACCTATCCCTAGGAGTTTGCTTGAAATCATAGATGAGAAAGTTCCGTGGCTTGAAGGCGCTATCCCGATAATCATGTTAATTATAGCTATTATTTTAATGCTTATGCTGCACGTTATCAACAGGTAATCATGAAAGCGGAGACAATTATTATTTTAGCGGTTCTGGTAGTATTCGGACTTATTGCAGGCATACTATTCTCTGTTTATTCACATGACAGGCAACTCAACAATAAATCTGGTAAAACGCCAGACTCCAATAACACGCAAATTAATGGCGACAATCAGGCCGATGGTTACACCCAGCTTTCGAACTTAACAATGCTGGTTTCAAATGGAAAAAACATTTGCGAAGGGTGCCATCTTTCGGGAAAGAAAATCTATCCGCAGGCATACCAGGTAAAAAAGCATTTGGAGGGGGGAAAATATTGTCTCGAATGCCATACTATTGACCATAATGTCCATCCCATGAGCCCGAATAATAAAAACGTGACATGTGAAAGCTGTCATGGGGGAGCTTCCCCGCAGGTGCCAACTTTTCGAAACGGCACAATAACATGCGCAAATTGCCATGATTATCCTGACCCGCTAAAGCCCAGCAATGGTAATCTTATTGTGATACACCGCGAAAGAAATGTGGATTGTATAAAATGCCATCTGGATTCAACTGCCTCTTGCCTTAAGTGCCATAATGAAATCAAAAGCGATGATAAATGGACTAAAAGGTTCAATCATTTCAATACGATTGTGAAGACAGCGAAATGAATTTGTCGTTAAGAATTTTGATAATTCCCAAAAAGCTTATATATAATGGACATAATTGTACATCAATGTACTAATATGTACAATTTGATAAGATATCTATGCACCCGTTAATCAATGAAATACTGGAATCAACAAAAAAAAGAATTCCGCTTATCATGGATTATCAAAAAAAGAATATTACAGCGCGGGATTTCCGGGAAAGCATTGCAAGTATAAAGCAGGAAAACCGGATTCCGGTAATCGCAGAAGTGAAACCTTCATCCCCGACAAGATTTATCAGGAATGTAACCCCGGAAGATGCAGCCGGGATTGCAACGCAAATGGAAGCAGGCGGCGCGGCTGCGATATCCGTACTGACAGAGCCGCAATTTTTTAAAGGAAGCCTTGAGAACTTAAAAACCGTCAGGAGTGCCGTAAAAATCCCTGTGCTGAGGAAGGATTTTATCATTGATAAAGCCCAGATTCATGAAGTAGAGAGCGATTTGCTCCTGTTGATTGCGGGGATTCTCGGCGATAAACTGGGCGATTTCGTGGATGAGACCCTGTCATCAGGGCGCGAACCACTTGTCGAAGTGCATAATGAAAAAGAACTTGAATATGCCCTTTCCACTGGAACTAATATAATCGGTATAAACAACAGGGACCTCACCACGATGAAAGTTGATATAACAACGACTGAAAAGCTGGCGCCCCTTATCAGCGGCAGGACAATTATCAGCGAAAGCGGGATATCGAGCCGCGAGGATGCCGTCCGTATGATAGACTCAGGCGTTGATGCTATTCTTGTAGGAACATCTATTATGCAGGGAAATATTTACGATAAAACATACGAATTAGTTCATGCATTGGACAGGTAAAAACAGGGAAACAATATGAAACAGGAATTAAAACTTACCAAATTCGGTAAATATGGCGGGCAGTTCGTACCTGAGGTATTGATGCCTGCTATCGAGGAATTGACAGAGCAGTATGAGAAATACAAAGACGACCCTGTTTTTAATGAGGAACTGGACTATTACCTGCGGGATTTTGCAGGACGCCCGTCTCCATTATATTTCGCAAAGCATCTCAGCAAAGAATACGATGCTAAGATTTACTTAAAACGCGAAGACCTTGTCCACGGTGGCGCGCATAAACTGAATAATACTCTCGGGCAGGCACTCCTGACCAGATATATGGGGAAGAAAAGGATAATCGCAGAAACGGGAGCTGGCCAGCACGGCACAGCCTGTGCAATGGCTGGTGCGGCTTTTGGCATCAAGACCGAGGTTTACATGGGCGCCAGGGATACGGTGCGCCAGCGCATGAATGTTTACAGGATGGAATTGATGGGGGCAAAGGTCATACCGGTTAAAAGCGGCTCGCAGACCCTGAAAGATGCCATCAATGAGGCAATGCGTGACTGGGCTGCCAATGTCGAGACTACCCATTACATGATCGGTTCCGTGGTCGGCCCGCACCCTTATCCGACGATGGTGCGCGATTTCCAGAGCGTCATAGGAAAAGAAGTCCGCACCCAGATAATGGAAAAAGAGGGAAGATTCCCTGATTCCATCGTCGCATGCACAGGAGGAGGCAGCAATGCAATGGGGATTTTTTATCCTTTTATCGAGGATGATGTTGACCTGTTCGCCGTTGAAGCGGGCGGAAGCGGTATGAAAGTTACAGACAAGGAGGCGCTCCACTCGGCGACCTTATGCACAGGTGAAGAGGGCATTCTTCACGGGATGCACACGAAGGTTCTCCAGAATAAATACGGGCAGATACTCGAATCAAGCTCGATAGCGGCGGGTCTTGATTATGCCGGTGTCGGTCCTGAGCTTGCATATCTTGCTGATATCGGACGAATCAAGCCGCGCAACTCCATGGACAACGAAGCGCTGGATGCGTTCCATGACCTTTGCAGGCTTGAAGGCATCATTCCTGCGCTTGAATCTTCGCATGCCCTGGCATATGTCAAAAAAGCTGCATCATCCGGGGAACTTGGCGATGTGGTTGTAATCAATATTTCAGGAAGGGGCGACAAAGACCTTGAAACTGTTATGGGGATGAAAAAATGAAGATAAGCGATAAATTCAATGAGCTAAAGAAGAAAAAAGAGGGCGCATTAATCGCTTACATCTGCGCCGGAGACCCCACGCCTGAAGGTACGAAAGAATACGTAACCGCGCTTGTAAGGGGCGGCGCCGATATTATTGAACTCGGGCTTCCCTTCTCAGACCCAACCGCGGACGGACCCACCATCCAGGCCGGGATTGAACGTGCGCTCAACGGCGGTATGACACCTGATATTTATTTTAAGCTTGTCGGCTCCCTTAAAGTCCATATCCCGCTTGTGGTAATGACTTACTATAACCTTATTTTCAAAAGGGGCCTTGAAAAATTCGTGAAAGACTGCATTGCATCCGGGATTTCAGGTATAATCGTTCCCGACCTTGCGGCTGAAGAATCAGGCGAACTTGCAGCCATCTGCAAACAATACGATGTCGACCTAATTTTCCTTGTGGCTCCAACAACCACGGAGTCGAGGATGAAAAGAATACTTGCAGAGGGGACGGGTTTTATCTATCTTGTGGCGCGCATGGGTGTTACAGGGGCGCGGAAGGATGTCGCAGCTTCAACGCGCGAACTGGTTGAAAGAGTGAAGACCAAAACTCCGAAAGCTGTCGGATTCGGGATATCGAATGGCAAACAGGCTTCAGAAATCATACGCACGGGAGCGGACGGGGTAATCGTTGGGTCCGCGTTTGTGGATATTATTGCAAGTGGAAAAGATGTTCCTGGGAGGCTTGAGGCGCTGGCGAGGGAGTTGAAGGAAGGGATAAGGGCGGCGCGGGAATAAATGACAGAAGCTTGATCAAAAGTAATCTTAATCATATCCCCCAACAATAAAAAAACAATGTTTGAAGAAATAAAAGAATTCGTAAGGAATGCGCTAAGCCCTCTTGCAAAAAAGATAACTGAAATAAACCCGAACACATTAACACTTTTCGGGCTTTTCCTGAGCATCGTTGCGGGATCCTTTTTTGCAAAGCGCGAGGTTTTTCTGGCAGGAGCCTTTCTTCTTGCCAGTGGATTTTTTGATGCTCTCGACGGCCTCGTGGCCCGCGAGAACAAAAGAATTACCCGGTTTGGCGGTTTTCTTGATTCTGTGTGCGACAGGTTTGGCGATGCAGCCGTGATCATAGGGGCGATTTACGGAGGCCTTGCTTCTATTTCCCCTTTTCCATACTGGTTTATCGGCGTACTTGCGATATTTGGGTCGCTGATGGTGAGCTATACAAGGGCGCGGGCAGAAGCTGCAGGCGCAAGCGCATCCGTTGGCATCGGGGAACGTCCTGTACGAATGATAATCCTGATAGTCGGCGCTTTTCTTGATATTGTCAACTGGTCGATTCTTTTAGTGGCAATCCTTTCCTTCATCACAATATTCCAGAGAATCGCACATGTCAGGGCGGTACTGAAATAACAACTTTTAAGTCAGATAACAGTTATCACTGAGAGGGTATTAAAATGGCAGGCATAAAAATAGCAATCGCAGGTGTTGGTAATTGCGCTTCATCCCTTATCCAGGGTCTTGAATATTACGACCCTGTTAAGAAATCCGATAAACTTGTCCCGGGTTTGATGCATAATTCCCTGGGCGGATATCTCATCTCGGACATAAAACCGGTTGCTGCTTTTGATATTGACATGCGTAAGGTGGGAACGGACTTATCCGAAGCCATTTTTTCAGAACCTAATTGCACTAAAAAATTCTCCGAAGTACCTGATCTTGGCGTTGAAGTGATGAAAGGCGAGGTTCTCGACGGGGTTGCGCCTCACATGAAGGATTACTTCAGGGTTGACAAAAAACAGAAACCTGTTGATGTCGCCTCGGTTCTTAAAAAGACAAAAGCTGACATACTGATTAATTATTTGCCTGTGGGTTCTGAAGAGGCTGTGAAATGGTATGCCTCCCAGGCTCTTGAAGCCGGATGCGCGTTCATAAACTGCATCCCGGTATTTATTGCATCAGATAAGCAGTGGGCTGACAAATTCAAAAAAGCAAAACTCCCGATAATCGGGGACGATATAAAAAGCCTTGTTGGCGCCACGATAGTTCACCGCGCCCTTACCCAGATGATAGTGGACAGGGGTGCAAAAATCGACAGCACGTACCAGTTGAACATCGGAGGCAATACGGATTTCAGGAACATGACCGACCAGTCAAGATTAAAGTCCAAGAAAATCTCAAAAACCGAATCGGTTGCATCACAAATTCCGTACGACGCGTATGTTTATGCAGGCCCGAACGGGTGTATCGACTGCCTGAATGATAACAAGATTTGCCATCTGAAAATAGATTTCAAGCTCTTCGGTGATGTCCCGGCTTATATTGATTTGAAACTCTCGGTTGAGGACAGCCCGAACAGCGCAGGCGTGGTCGTAGATGCCATCCGCGTGGCGAAAATAGCTCTTGACAGGGGCATCGGAGGACCGGTACTGCCTGCGTCGGCTTATTTCATGAAGCACCCGCCAGAGCAGATGCGTGACAGCGAGGCACGGGAGCAGCTTGAGAAGTTCATAAAGGGATAGAGGTTTTTAGCGTTGCTATAAATTTCCGCAGTTTGTATAGTGCATTAATTAGCACCGCAAAGTCAGCCATGAACTGCTGTTCATAGATGGCGATGAAAAGTCTTTCATACCAGAGCTATTAATTGTGCTCATAGATCAATGAACAAGAACAAAAGAAAGAGCATTAACAACGAACTCGTACGAACTCCAACGGCATGAGTTCGTAAAGTCTCCTATATATTTACCTTGACTTTGTCACATTTCAGAGCAAATCCTATCGGATAATGGCAACCAAATAAAATAGGATAAGAAAGCATTAATTTTACCTTCTTTTAACCAGTATAGCCATCAGCAATGCTGAAATTGCGAAAAGTGCTTCGAAGGCAGGAGTTTTTGGAGTTGGAGTCGTTGGTATTGCTGTCGGTGTGGTTGTTGGGTACGAATGCTCGCAGCCTGGTTCTCCCACCCACCCTGCCTCAGTGCCGCTTTTACCGTAGTGGCACCTGTAGCAGAAGCCTTTGTTGACGGGTATTTCAATGAAGTTACCATTAAAAGGACTGGGGTTTTTCGTATTCAGATTTGCCGGTATCGTGTTCAGATTACCATGACATGAATTTGAATTGCACTTGCTATCGTCCCCTCCGTAATCAATGCCGTGCCTAAACACCCATTGCGAAAACGGCGGATTTAATGAGGTCATTGTGCTCGGATGAATGGGTGCGGCTGGCGTATAGTCAGTTATATTCGTTAGTGTAGGTTCTGAAGATACTAAAACTACATATTTAATTTCGAGTTTCTGCGGTTTGGTCTTAAGAGACTGTATAATATAAACAGAAGTACCTTCCCCTACCACGCTAGTACCATCGGAGCACCAGACTCTTGGTGGCACGTCATGGGTTTTGGTAAGCATCTTAATCTGGTAGGTTGGATCTGAAAGGTTGCCAATAATCGATACCTGCAGATTCTCTCCCACGAACTGGTTAGTATCCTTCGTCGGGTCATCAATGCGTGTTGGAATGAGGTTATCTGTAAGGCCATTCACTCTGATGAAATAATCACCTGGCGCAATGCCACTCAAATTAAAAAGAGCTGTGAAACCTGCTACAGTCCCTGTTACTTTTGTTACAGTTGAGTTATAATCCATTCGGAGCAATTCAGCCTTCGTGATGGACGTTGCCATGATGATATCTCCTTTGCTGTCGAGGCTGGGTGCCAGACTGACAGTCAATGTTCCAGCAGCAGCAAGCCCTGTACCTAATATGAGGCATATTACAAAAATTGCAATGATGTGGTATTTCATTTTTTTGATATTCTCCCGTAAGCTTAATTCGACATTACAATTCATTCATAGATGACGATAACGGTTCGACTTTTATTAGGAATATATCCAATGGTGTTCATGTTCTCGTATTAATTTCGTTGGGGTTCAAAAAATGAATGAATCGCATATTGTCATCGATAGCAATAGCATAAATCGCAGTCGTAGTCATGATGCGATTCATTTTTTTCATTTTTTGGGATTTAGGGCATACGACCTGTCTGAAGGATGACTTCAGAAGGCGATTTTATATTAACACCCAGTGTTCCACATATTGCTTTTGCCGTTTGGTTTACCCCCCCGATCCAAGACGGTGTTCTACCGGCTAAATGCAAATTTGTAAAGTCATTTCCTCCTGATAACTGACTGCAATTGTTTATTTTATACGTTTCTAACGCAACATAATTCCAATTAAATGTATGTGACGTATACGCATAAGTGCTTTGTGCAGGGGCACCAGTGGTAATGTCATATATATATATTAACCAACGCGTTGGTGATCCTGTCTGGAGCTGTATATATCCATATATGGAATCGCCCACATTAACACTTTGGTGTGAGCCAAAGTATTGACCATTGCCTACGTTATATTGCATCGAAATATCCCAGGAGTTTGCATACTGTCCCCACTCCAATAGGGGCTGGAGAATATCAACTCCGTTCCCCAATGCTGTAAAGTAAAATATGGTCTGAAGTGGATTCCCCTGATTGAGTGGAGCTGATGGAACATTCCAAATTCCTTCGAAAAGTGTGGTACTGCCGCCACCGCTATTGGAATAATTTGTCCATTCTGTCCAGCCACTAAAACTCGCTGGTACCGCGTTGTCGGTAGATGCTTTGACGAGTTTAACGATTCTGTAGGTGCATTCCTCTGCGGCATAATCACACGATGTGTCCAGTGCTTCATTATATGGGTCTTTAATTTTTACCGATAACTGATCCATAGCATTTTTTGTTGCGTTTATGCGCTCTGCAATAGAACTTGTTTTTGGTATCTTAACAGTCCCGCTTTCGATTACGGCTTTATCCAAGTCTGATTCATTCATTATGTAACGACCGTCGACGGATATAATTTTTTCAGGCTTCTCGACTTTGGTTTGCTCATTTGCTCCTTGCGCGCTTACCACAGCCACAAACGCCATGCTCAATATAAGCATTGCCGCAAGCATCGCACCTAATTGCATTCCTTTACTTCTACTCATATTTTTATTCCTCCATTTATATTTCCTTTCTTTGTTGCCCCTCAGGCGCGGCGCTGTTCTTAAATAAGTTCAAAGCTAACATTACCATGCCTTCGGGCAATGCTGGGGTTCAGTTGCTCTTGCCGAATGGCTGAACCCCACGTTTTTTATGGTCGTAAAATCAAATGTTTAAGATTTTTATCTTTCCACCATCCCACTTTTACGACTCAATCCAATGATAGAATTAGGAATATTTATCAGTAACTATATACAAAATTGCTTTAATTCAGCAATCTATTTTTCTTTATCCGGTCATTGAAACAAGTATGGAGTGGAATTTTTCAAGGTATTCAAGTTCGACTTTATATAAAAGCATACCATTTATGGATAATCAAATCCTCGGCTGTACATACTCTGACTGTGTTATTTTTCGATATCTCAACCTCAACAGCTTATCCAACAACCTTCATCTTAGCCACCCTTACCGTCGGCGTAATCACATTCCCCGCATTACGAACATCCTTTCCCACGCCGTCGATATGCCTTAAAAGCTCGAAGATATTCCCGGAAATCATCAGGGACTTGATTGGAGAAGCAATCTCGCCATTTTTTACCAAAAACGAATTTCTTGCCTCCACTGAGAAATCACCCGATATTGGATTGGCTGTATGCGCTCCTATTACGGTATTGACAATCACCCCGTCTTTTGTTTCACCAACAACATCAAAGGAAGGATGTTTGATTATGAGGTTGCGTATTCCTATCGAGGGCGTCGAGGTGTATGAGCCGCGAACCGCATTGCCAGTGCTTTCTCTTTTTTCTTTTCCTGCTGTATAGCAATCGTAAAGGAAAGACGACAAAACGCCTTTATTCACAACAGCGATTTTCTGCGACGCTGTGCCCTCGTCATCACACGAGGATGTTCCCAGCCCACCGGCGAGCGTACCGTCATCGATAATAGACAGATCCTCAGCCGCAATGCTGCTGTTTATTTTCCCGACAAGCGATGAACGTCCTTTCTGGACATTATCCGCGTTCAAAGAAGTAATAAGTGTATTTTCAAGAATATCCGAAAAAGCGAGTGGCTCAAGAAGCACGCTAGTATCACGCGTTTCCGTGCTTATTCCATTTCTTGACCGCGATGCAAGGGTGGAGGCTTTTTCACCTATTTTATAAAAATCAATGTCAAGTTTCCGGGACATGTCGAATTCAGAAGCCGTTGAAAGCGGTGTATCCTGCGTTGCAGTATCCACGGTCGCCTGGATGGCCGTATCCTCTTCCTGGACTTCAATGCCGTTTGAGTTCAAAATAAGTTTAGTCGAATTCCCGCATGAGAAATGCCCCGAAGTGGGCGAAATTGCTGGAACGGATTTCACGCCTTCTATCATCATGGAAGTATAATCCATACATGTTTCAATTTCAAGAGCGACGAGCTTCTTATCAAAAATGCCTGCAACTTTTGCGGGTTTATTTTTTTGCGGAAGTCCTGACCATTGCGGGTCGCTGCCCCTGACTTTAGCTGATTTTACAGCGAGATTGCATGCCTCTTCAATGCGCCTCTCATCATTGGTGCTTGAAAAACCCACCGCACCTTTGACTATAGCCCTTATACCGATGCCTGAAACCACGCTCTCCTTGGCGAGGTCGATAACATCCCGGTGTATGTCGATTGAGACAGACCTGCCCTTTACGCAATAAATCTCGGCTTCATCGGCTCCTGCCTTTTGTGTAAGTAAAAGTGCCCTGTGCGCTATTTCAAAAATATCCTTCATGGGAACCATTAATTAAAATTAAAGTATGTTAAACTTTGCCCCCCATTAAATTAAATAAAAATTTTGTAGGACTTAAACTATAGGTGTACCGAACTTTTATTGCCATCGTATTTTTATATATGTTTCAATCCTTGTTTTAGTGGATGTGGCTCTCGAACATTCACCCGGAAGAACCCACACCCAGGACAACAGCATGTTTCAATCCTTGTTTTAGTGGATGTGGCTCTCGAACAACTATCAAGGCGGTTTACTAATGAATCAGATAGGAGTTTCAATCCTTGTTTTAGTGGATGTGGCTCTCGAACGATGAAATCGACATCAACAAGGCACATATCATCTAGTTTCAATCCTTGTTTTAGTGGATGTGGCTCTCGAACTGTTTTTAGTTGGTTGGATTACTCATACTATCATGAGTTTCAATCCTTGTTTTAGTGGATGTGCCTCTTGAATTTAGAAATATTGGTCACGGTAGATTTACAATATCGAAGTTTCAATCCTTGTTTTAGTGGATGTGCCTCTTGAATTTA
>JBGPUU010000076.1:0-12346 GCA_041491305.1 Candidatus Methanoperedens sp. | reverse complement strand
GACATAGCCAGTGAGGCTGAAAGCAGCAGCAAAATTGTTGCGATTCCAATCTTTTTGAGCATTTAAATCACCAACACAGGCATATATTGGGAGTTATTTAATTTTTATGTCCAAATCATCGAACTGAGACAGAATAACTCGTGGATAGTTCGATGATTTGGCGAGAAATGATTAATAAAAGATGCTTCATAGCGTAACAAGCTAACATCAAAAAGATGTTGCATGGGGTTCAGCCGTTCCGTAAGAGCAACTGAACCCCAAGTGCCCGAAGGCAAGGCAGTATTTGCTTTAAACTTATTTAAAGCCAGCGCCGCGCCTGATGAGGGTAGTAAAGAAAAGAAAATATAAAGGAGAAATAAAATATGAAACATAAAGGAATGCAATTAGGCGCGCTGCTTGCGGCAATGCTGCTGGTGAGTATGGCGTTTATTCCGGCGGTAAGTGCGCAAGGAATATTTACCCCAGCAGAGTTGAAAGATCTGCACTCTAAATATAACATAACAGCAAATGACATAAAGTTTGCAGAGAATAAACTGCCTAACTTTTTGGAGGGAACAATATTGCACGGAAATACTATAGTTGTAGCAACTGAGACCGGTAAACCACCAGAGGGATTCAAAGAAGGAGTGGATTACGGTAAAGTAATTAGCATTAAGGAGGCAATTGCTATCGAAGAAAATGCAAGACAGGGATATATAAAGAAATATAATGTAGACCCCGCAAATCCAAAAGTGGAAGTCATAAATGGCCAGCCTCTTCCAAAAGAAGAAGTAAAGAAACTTGTTGAAAGTAAAAAGATAGATTTAAAGGATGCAAAAAGTGCTGAACCTTCTATAGGGATTCTCGGTAGTACCACCACAGGCCCCCACGCTATAAATGGGAGAATAGATGTGATTATTCCTGTAGCAAAGGACAGCGCACATGCACCAACAGAACCAATAACTGCAGATACCACCGCTGCTTTATCTCGATTTAATACAAACTTTGGCGTTACCATGAGTGAATCGTGGATCTGGAACTATTGGGATGCAAGCGATGTTTCACCAGCAACAGATGCCTATGCAGTACATCAAGATCTTAAGGATGACACCGGCTGGCTGCGAACACAAGCTAATGATATCGTGTTGGGATGGGCGCATGACTTAGATCATAACGGCTTGGCAGATGGAGATGGTTTCTTTGCCTTGGCCTCAGATACTCGAGTAGGGAATGTGGATTGGCCTCACGACAGCATTGTCCAGCATGAAGTCTCCCATCTGTTTGATGCACCTGAAAGAGGAACCTGGTCATGGGAGCATCAAGAATGCATAATGAATTACGAATGGGCTTACTGGGGAACAAATATCTGGTGCCCAGATGATCTTACAACCGTAAATGCAAATATACATGGTAGTTAAACTATTGTAATTGCAAATGTATGGGGTAGTTAAAATCTACCTCAATTTTTATTTTTAGAAGATGAAAAAATGAGAACGATAAATAAAGTACTTATCGGCATAGGAATTGTTGCGTTAATTATACTAGTAGCAAAATATTACTATATTTTAGGATTCTTACTAGAGCCTATAGAACCCCTGCGTTTCTCTATACATAATAGCGATATTAATAAACATACAGTTACAGTAGAAATATTTGATTCTTATAACAAATCATTGTTCAAAGAAACATATATAGTAAATCCAAGAGAGCCTATATTTTCTCCTGAAATTACGAAGAAAAAAGGAGAATATAATTTTAAAGTTAATTTAGACGGTAATATTGAGAAAATATATAATGCGAAAACAGATATTGGCAGATCAGGAGTTTCCATATGGTTATATGATGAAAAAGTTTCGGGAAGTAAAGACCCTATCTATATAGTGCAAGCGATAGCCTGATAAAAAACCAAAGTAAGAATATAGGTGAAAAGATGAAAAAAGTATTAAAAATAATTATATTGTCTATTATAATTATACTTGTGGGGGAAGCAGTTGTATTTTCGACAAGCGTGATACCAAATAAATTAAAATACACACAAGAGGAACTAAAAGACCTTTACTTAAGGTACAATATAACAGAAAATGATATAAAATTTGCAAGAGGCGAGTTACCGCATTTTTTAGAAGGGACGATCTTGCATGGAAATACCAACATAGTTGTAATAAGCGCAAATGAATCGCACGCTATCGAAGAAGAAGCAAGGAAACGATATATTGAAAAATACGGCGTGGACCCTGCAAATCCAAAAGTGGATGAGGTATATGGAATTCTTCTTCCTGTAGAAGAAGTTAAAAGACTGGTAAAAATAAGATCGCTTATTCCTTCGGAGTAACAAATTCTACTGCTAATGCATATAGAGCTGACATCCTTCTTGTGGCAGCGCAGGTAATAACGGAGACGGAAATCTGAGTACAGATGATGTTCTTTATCCTGCAAAATTCGATTCTGTGATTGCGGTCTCGGCGGTTGATTATAATAACATTGCGCTGGTATGGAGTGCGGATGGCACAGAAGTAGAACTGGCAGCGCCGGGTGTGGATATTTATTCTGCATGGTTCAATGGCGGTTATGCGAATGCAAGTGGTACATCAATGGCGGCGCCGTTTGTCAGCGGTGTTGCAGCTTTAGTAAAAAGCAAGAATTTGTCTATGACTCCACAGGAAATACGTGATGCATTGGCTCATAATGCAATTGATTTGGGTGACGCTGGCAAGGATAGAAGATACGGGTTTGGATTGGTGCAGGCAGGTTGAGATATACGGATCCAGATGAACAATCCTGTACAAAAAAAGGGTCGGTAAAGTTGGCAGGTTGGGGAGATAAACTCTAACAACTGATTTTACAGCCCCATGAAAAACCGTGGGGTTCAGCAGTTCCACAAGAGCAACTGAACCCCAAGTGCCCGAAGGCAAGGCAGTATTGCTTTGAACTTATTTAAAGCCAGCGCCGCGCCTCAGGGCAGCAAAGAGAAGAAGAAAAAATCAAAAGGAGGAAGAACATGAAAATAAGTAAAAGAATCGCATTTGGCGCACTGTTGGCTGGGGTGTTGCTGGCAGCAGTAATATTTACACCATCTATGGGTGCGAGTCCGAATGTGAACCAAACTAAATCAGAAAAAGCATTGGAGTACATATCGCAGAAGCATGGAATATTAAAAGAACAGCTAATGATATTGAATGAAAAGGAAGCAAGCTTTCTTTCGTCTAATCAAAAAATCTGGAGCGTAAAAATTCTGGATCCAAAAACTAAGGAAGCATACAGCGTAGACATCGACGATGCAGGTAACATAGCAGATATAAAAGCAGTAGAAGCATTGGAGGTTGCCAAGTATAAAGAGAAATATGGCAAGAAGGAAATAGCACTGTATGAAAAATTGCAAAAAATGAATCCAGATGATACAGTAGAAGTTGGAATCTGGTTAACCCCAATGGCAGATACAACAAAACCTGAAGGCGAAATTAGCGAAAAGGAATACAATGCAACGCTTGATGTAAAGAGAAAGGCTTATGCACAAAAAGAAAAACCTACTTTAGACATGCTCAAAGCAAAGAATATAAACGTAAAATACGCTTCTCAGTACGCACCCCTTGTCTATGCGGAAGTACCCGTAAAATTAATGGCTGATATCGAAAATTTAACAGATGTTGATGGGATATATCTGGCAAGAGAGTTTAAACCCATGCTAAACATGGTAGTTTCAACCGAAAGAGTACAACCAGTGTGGAGTGCAGGAATTACTGGAAGCGGAATCAAGGTAGCAATAGTAGAGCAAGGACGCTATACTACTCTAAATCCATACCTGACAGTAGGGTCGTATTACAATCCAAATGGTGTAATCAGTTCGCATACCACTGAGGTAGCCGGAATAGTTGCAAGCACTCATTCTACGTACAAGGGAATATCATACGGTGTACCTGGATTATTGAGTGCAAATGCAGGAAGTTGGCAGGAAGCCGATATAATTGCAGCTTCAGAATGGGCAATTACCAATGGGGCAAACATACTGAGTAACAGTTGGGGTAACGATACAAGTTTGGTCATGGGAGGAATGGATAGGTACTTTGACCATGTTGTTTGGAGTAATTACAAAACAGTGACGGCAGTAGCCGGGAATGAGGGATTAACTACAGGTAATGTCGTTTCACCTGGATTAGCCTATAATGTCATCACTGCTGGTGGATTCGATGATAAAGATACTTCGGCGTGGTCAGACGACACTATGTGGGCAGGCTCAAGCTATAAAGACCCGATATCACCGCATGGGGACAGAATAAAACCAGAGGTTGTTGCTGTAGCTACACATGGAAGCAGGTATATTACAAGTACATATATTGCCGATCCCTGGGTACACGCTGTAGTAGGTGCTGGAACTAGCTATGCAGCGCCAGCAGTTGCTGCAGAAGCCGCATTGTTGATGCAGGCTAGAAGCTGGCTGACAAGCTGGCCTGAAACCGTCAAAGCTGTTATCATGGCTTCGGCGGACCTTAACATAGAAGGAAGTAGCAGGTTGAGCGATAAAGACGGAGCGGGTGGAATAGACATCTCGAACGCATATAACATTGCATTAAACCAGCGTATGCTTGGCAATGTGCTATCTGCCAGTAGTTTCCCCAGAGACTATCCATTTACAGCAACAGCAGGGCAAAAGGTCAGGGTGGTAATCACATGGGATTCTCATCCAGACAACAACCATCCGCCAACCAGCGATCCCTTACAGTCGGATTTAGACCTTTACGTCTACGATCCCTCAGGGAATCTAGTAACTGCGTCGACTAGTTTTGATAACAACTATGAAATTGTCGAGTTTACAGCGCCAGCGACAGGAAACTATAAGGCAAGGGCAACAGCATCCAGATTTGATGGAACAACTGAATATGTTGGGTTTGCGTACACATACGTATAACCCTTTTTATTTTTTAATTTGAGATTAACATGAAACTAAAATTTCTAATTTTTTCGTTGTTTGTTTTGATAACAGTGGCATCTCTTGGATGCATAGAATCCCAAAAATCACCTACCCCTAATAAAACAGAAATCGCCAAACCTTCTGTAACTGAACAAAAATTACCTGCTCCTAATGCGACAAAACCATTAATAATCAACGATACATTCGAGACATGGTCAAGGGGTTACTGGTCCAATTTATCTTATGGTAAGCCTTATTTTAGACTGATCACAAATTATAGCGAATGGGTTGCATTCTTGGATAATCAGGGCTATTTCGCATGGAAAAAAGGAGAAGTAGGCATGAGGTTGGAAGGACAATTATTTCCTGGATTGAATGCAATGCCAAAAACAATAACATCTGCTGATTTTAATGAGAATTTTATTATCGCAGCTATGATGGGCTGGAAAAGTTTTGCTGAGGGACCTGAAATTGAAATAAAAAACATCAGTAGAATAAATGATGTAATAAATGTCACAGTTTATATATATGATCCGAAAAGAGGGGCTGCTGTTGTCAGTGCACCATATCACATCGTTATAGTTAAAAGAGAGCTGATGCCTATGGACAATTCTACATTTATCTTTGTAGATACTGAAGGCAATAGACTTGGAAAAGTAGAGATAAAAGAATAAGGAGAAAATAGCAGGTTGAGATATAAGTACAGATGAATAAATCCTGTACATAAAAATGGGTGGTAAAGTTGGCAGGTTGGGGAGATAAAAACTCTAACAATTGGATTTTACAGCCCACAAAAAACATGGGGTTCAGCAGTTCCGCAAGAGCAACTGAACCCCAGGTGCCCGAAGGCATGGTAGTATTTGCTTTATGTTTACTTAAAGCCAGCGCTGCGCCTGATGAGGGTAGCAAAGAAAAGAAAATATAAAGGAGAAATAAAATATGAAACAAATTAAAGGAATGCAATTAGGCGCGGTGCTTGCGGCAATGTTAATCGTGAGCATGGTGTTTGTGCCGGCGGTGAGCGCACAAGAGTCAAATGGACGAATATCATCCAACACTGTCGATCAAGCCACTGTAGATGAAAGGACTCCATCATTCATAAAAGAACTGAGAAATAAAGGATTTTCGGAGGCTGAGATAGGTAAGGCAATTCTTAATCTATCAACTAAGTATCAAGAAGGTTGGACTGATGAAGATAATAAAAGAGTCGTAGGCTATTTCAAGAAGGTTCAAGAAGGCCTGAATAACAATACGCTACTTCAAAGTACTGTTACACAGTCATACGTTCAAAAAAACGGTGCGATGGTAATAGACGAGACGAATTACCGCGGCGTAAATGGCTATGTACGTCCAAGTTCAATGGAAGTTTCAAGTAGCGGTACACAAATTCAGTATGTCACAAGCCATCTGGGGGCAGCAGGAACTTGGATTGAGGTTGGTGTCGCCAGGTTCTATTGGAACCCGAATGAATACGTTGTATATACAGTCGATAGTACACAACCATCAAACCAACAATGGATAACATGGGGCATTGCAAATCCTAACATAGACAACAATTTTGAAACTTATGTCCATGATTTCAATGACGGTCAGGGATATCCATATTACATTGCATGGAATGGCATCGTAATACGTACGGGACATGTTCCTTTTGCCACAGGCAATCCGAGTGAAGATCATGAGTATTTCGCAGCATCCGCAAGTAGTTTTACACCAGTCTCATTATCGTATTTCAAGGAATCCTACCTCTATCGAGGAAATACGGCTCTGTGGTGGAATGGCTACTTACCGGAGACTACTCATTCTTGGGGTGATTTGCCTGTACGGGTTAACAGATATATACCCTCAGGGTCAAATTCGTATAAGATAGATTCTTGGATACCATGAAATTAAGAAGAAATCTGTATGGGTTAATAATAACCCTTTTTCTTTTTTTTATTTTAGTGAGCGGATGTCTTCAAGAAAATGTTCCTAAGATTTCTAAAGAAGATGCTGTGAAAATCGCTTTAAACGATTCAAGAGTTACTGCAAAGATAGATAATCATACATTTAATGTGTCCGAAAATGACGTTAGTTCAGCTATATTGGATAATAAAGAAGTTTACCTTGTTAAAGTGAATCTTTATAATAGTAAACTTTTTGGAACTATAAATGTTTTTATAACATATGATGGACAGGTAACAGTAATTGGCTGGGAATACCCGGCTATCATACCAACTCCTCCTGGTAATTAAAAAGTAGTTTAAACAATTATAACTTAAATTTTATAGTGGGATAAAAATGCAACATTGGAAAGATGATGCATTGGGTTCAGCCTATTCGGCAAAGAACCCCAGATGCCCGAAGGCATGGTAATGTTTGCTTTGAAGTTATTTAAAGCCAGCGCCGCGCCTGAGGGCAGCAAAGAAAATAAAATATAAAGGAGAAATAAACATGAAACAAATTAAAGGAATGCAATTAGGCGCGATGCTTGCGGCAATGCTGCCATTGAGCATAGCTATTGTTCCTGTAGTGAGTGCTCAGCAGATAAATTTGAATAAAAGATTTGATTAGTCTAAGGGGTTACGGAAAAATAACAAAGCTAATTTGCGTTTCCAAAACAATAAAATATCTGCGTTCATCTGCGTTTATCTGCGGTTTGTTCTTCAAAATTTGCCACTTTATTTTTCGTCAAGCCCTAAGATAGTATCATGGGGCATTTAAATGGAACCAAAGGCACATAACAGCAAGAAATATCTAATAGGACTTATTTTTATAGCAATAACCGCAGGGATTACATTTACTAGCGGATGTATCAATAAGGAACCACAGGTCGGTGGACTATATGTTGCTTTTAAGCAAGGTATACAGGATAATGAAATAAACTCTACTTTTGAGAAAATTAATTTTAATATTAACTATACGTGGAATCATCCCGACTATCTGGGTAAAGGATATTATATTATCATCCCAGAACATGATTTGAACAAAGTACAATTTCTCTACAATGATGGATTTAAAGAATTAAACAGAACACTCTACTACAGTGATGGAAATATAAAGAAAAAGGATAACACTTACATCATTTCCCTTGAAGGCGAAGCATCTATGGAAGAAGCCCAGCAAATACTGAAGCCATATAACATTGAGGTAAAAAAAATGGTATGGGTTTTTATTGACTGGGCGCCTGCTATACTCTCCGAAGGAGCGGCAAAGAAATGGCAGGGTGAACTTGGGGCTGAGACTGGAGTGCTGCGGACATTTCCGGTCTATGTAAGGTGATGTTAACTTAAGAGGTGCATGACCCACAAATCGTTGCCTTGTGACATGGAATTACACATGCGGAAAAAGCTTAGGAACTCTCTTTGCATACTCAGTGTACTCGTTGCCAAACCTTGTTATTAAGTCATCTTCCTCAGCATCCGAAATATGAGACAGCACAACTGCAAGGATGAACGAATATACCAACCCAAGCACCGAACCCGCAAATATGGCAAGCCCGAATGCGCCGATAATTCCTCTAAATTCCTTTGGTGTTCGAGAGATTTATATTGAAATCAAATCAGATTTTTTTCACCAGACAAAACCCATTTTTCAAGCTCATCTGTAAAATACAATATTTCATGAAGCATTTCAACCAACTTTCGCAGCTCGCTTTTATCAATTAAATTCCTTTTATAAGCCAGCCTCAATATTCCCAGAGTTCCAATCACATCTAACCCAAGTTCTTTAGCCATTCTTCTTGGCTTCAGGTCGTCCGTAGCTATCAAACATTTTTTAGACATACCTATTGCAATTGCGTATCGCTCTCCAAGCCCCAAAGTTCTTTGAAATTTTTCTGCAACCTCAATGGTTTCAGGCTTAATTACCGTGATTATACCTTCCTCAATGCTTTTTTTAATTCGTTCCACTCTTTTTGATTTTTTTGCCTTTAACACACCTTCGTAATAAACGCTCTCTGGTATTCGTACATCTCCAAATAATTTATACGGTAAATCGAGTCTGTCGATATGGGCAAAAGAGGTAAGAACTGTATTATCCAGTATGATCATTTAAGATATTTCTCAGCCATGATTTCTTCATCTTTTGCTTCCGAAATACCGAGCAGTGAATATATCTTCATCTTCCTGCGCTTTAGTTCCTCAATAAAATCTTCAAATGGCAGGCTTGCTATTTCTGACGCTTTTCCCGCAGATATTTCCCCTTCCCTGTATAACTCGGTGGCAATCAACAACCTGCTTTCCTTTTCAAGATTTTTACGCCCGCCTATGATATTTATTATATCATGGGGAATTTTAACAGTTACACCTGACAATTTTTCACCTGCTATATGTCACTTATTAAGCAATAGATATATATTAACTCATTTAATCCTTACCTTCGGAAAAAGCTTCGGCACACTCCTCCTGTAATCGAGGTAATCTTTTCCAAACCTTACCCTAAGCTCCTCCTCTTCCGCATCCGCAATGTGCGAAAGCACAAGCACGAGCACGAACGAATAAACGGCGCCGAGAACCGAACCCGCAAACAACGCAAGCCCGAAAGCGCCGATAATCCCTCCTGAATACATGGGATGGCGGGCATATTTAAAAGGACCGGTGATTATCAAATTACCATTGGGAACAAAAACCGCTTTCCGAAGCGTATATGCGCCCCAAAATATGAATAAAAGACCCGCAGCGAATAGCAAAATTCCTGAGGCTCTTAACAGTACATGAACAGGATTGAAGTCTTTTGAAATAAACCAGAAATAAAGAAATATGTTGGTTGAAACGATGAAAACGTGAAGAGAGACCCAGAAAACTTTTGAGCCTGAAGTGAAGCCGGAAAAACCTGTTGACTTCCTGTATTTGAGAGCTATTATGTGGTAGGTGATAACCATATACAAGGTTATTAGAATGAACTCAAAATATAGATTCATGGCTCGATAAGATTCCCTATAAACAAATCTGCGTTCATCTGCGTTTATCTGCGGTTTTTATTTCGTACGTCGAAGTAATCGAATGATATCGTTCACTCACCCAATCCATGTTCATCTTCATGTTCTATTTTCGGAAGCTCCATCTTTTTGCCAGTTTTTTCAAGATAATCCTTTATGGCCGCATGCAACCCGTCAGCAGCAAGATTTGAGCAGTGCATCTTTATTGGAGGCAGCCCGTCAAGCGCCTCAGCCACATCGCCGCGCGTGATTTTAAGAGCCTCTTCCAGCGTCTTCCCTTTTGCAAGCTCTGTAATCATACTGCTTGTGGCAATCGCCGCGCCGCAGCCAAAGGTCTTGAACTTGACGTCCACGAGCCTGTCATCCTTAACCTTGATATAAATCCACATAAGGTCGCCGCAAACCGGGTTTCCGACTTTCCCGATCCCGTCGGCATCCTTTATCTCGCCCACATTTCGCGGGTTGGCAAAATGTTCCATCACTTTTTCGCTGTATCCGTCTGTCATATTTTACCTCCCCAATGGTGATATCATCCGCAGTTTATTCACGATTTCGGGCAGCACCGAAACCACATAATCCACATCTTCCTGCGTGTTCCCGCGCCCGAGAGTCAACCTGAGAGAGCCGTGCGCCTCTTCAGGTTTCAAACCTATAGCCATAAGGACATGGGATGGCTCAAGGGACGTGGATGAACATGCCGAACCGGTTGACGCTGCCACGCCTTTCATATCAAGGTTCAATATCATGGACTCGCCTTCAATGTAGCTGAACCTGACATTCGCATTATTGGGAAGACGTTTTACAGGATGCCCGTTAAGATATGAGTCCTTGATTTCGAGGAGCCCTTTAATGAGCCTGTCTCTCAGGTCTGCCAGTCTTGCCTCCTCTGGAAGATGTTCCTTTGCAAGCTCGCAAGCTTTCCCAAAACCTACAATCCCCGGTACATTTTCAGTACTTGAGCGCAGATTCCTTTCATGACCGCCGCCGTGCAACTGGGGTTCCACGAATGTGCCTTTCCTGAGATACAGGGCTCCCACGCCTTTTGGCCCGTATATTTTATGAGCGCTTATGGATAACAGGGAAACGCCAAGAGCGTCCACGTTTACCGGGATTTTTCCTGTAGTCTGGACTGCATCTGTATGGAGAGGAACATTCTTTTCTTTTGCGATTTTGCCAATCTCTTCTATGGGCTGGATTGTCCCGATTTCGTTATTGGCATGCATGATGGTTATCAATATCGTCTGCGGTGTGATGGCTTTTTCAACGTCCTTCGGGTTCACAAGCCCATCTTTATCTACAGGCATATATGTAACTTTGAATCCCTGGTTTTCAAGGTATTTGCAGGTATGCAGAACGGCATGATGTTCTATCGAGCTTGTAATGATGTGGTCGCCCTTTTTCCTGTTCCTGTATGCTATCCCTTTTATTGCAAGGTTGTCTGATTCCGTGCCGCTGCCCGTGAATATTATCTCTTCTTTTTTTGCCCCGATAAGGTCTGCGACTTTCTGCCGCGATTCCTCAATTGCCCTTCTTGCCTGTCTTCCGATTGTGTAAAGACTTGAAGGATTGCCAAACTTTTCAGAAAAATAAGGAAGCATGGCTTCTACGACGGCATGGTCAACGGGCGTCGTAGCGCTGTGGTCCATATAAACTTGTCCTGTCATAGTTTACGGTATGTCCTGTCTTTTGAATATACTTAACGATATGTAGTCCTAGATAATTTTAATGATTTATCATTATGTTCCAGGGGAAACAAAGGGGTCTTATGGATGATAGTAATAAGATTTTTGAAGTCACTACCCCTCATCCGATTAAGCATAAGTGACCAGAGTAATATATATTGATAGATTGATGCGGGGGAAGGGATTTGAACCCTCGAACTCCTGCGAGAATAGATCTTGAGTCTATCACCTTTGGCCGCTTGGTTACCCCCGCATGGGGACGTGCTGAATTATCCTTATTGAACATAAGGATGTCGTTAATTAAAGCAAGATGTCCAAAAGTATTAAGTATCCATTGCTCTATTTAACGCACGATTTTGTGAACTTATTCACAATTTTATCATATTAACCTGGAGGAAATTATTTGGCAGTAACAAAAGCAGAAGGCTGGAAAGCAAAATCATGGTACAACTTGGTTGCACCTGATATGTTCGGAAAAACAAATATCGGAGAAACCGTGGCAGATGTGCCCGAAAAATTAATCGGAAGGATTGTTGAAATAACCTTGGGGGAATTGACAAACGACCTTTCAAAGCAGAATACCAAACTGATTCTGAAAATCGACCGCGTTGGCGGGGATTCGGCTTATACAAAATATATGGGGCACCAGTTGACACAGGATTACCTGCGCTCACTTGTTAAAAGACAGACGTCGGCTATAGAGACAAACATCTCTGTAACCACCAAAGACGGCTATACACTGAGAGTAAAACCGTCCTGTTTCACAATTAAAAGGGCACGCGCAAACCAGGTCAAAGCTATCCGCGTAATAATGAATAATGTCATTGCGGCGAAGGCGAAAGAACTGGATATGGAGCAGTT
>JBGPUU010000075.1:0-13106 GCA_041491305.1 Candidatus Methanoperedens sp. | reverse complement strand
CATCTCGCTCTGTGTGGGGCGAAGGTATCTCATGAATTCAAAATTGGATTCTTTGGTATCACGAAGAAGGGTGGGACAGCCGCAGAAGAGTTTTTCTTTTGTGTCAAGCTGCTGGTGGATTTCAAGCCCGGCTTTTAACCCAAGCGCCCTGTAGTCGTGACTCATCGGCTTCTTTGATATCCTGCAATCTATAAAAGAATTGTTATAAGGCTTGCAGCATGTAGTATCCTGAAAATGTTTCGCCGGAATTTTTGACAGGTGGCCATTTCAATAAAGTTTATAAACCTCAAAGTCATCTGGAACCCAATCGTGTGATATATTTTTAATACTCACATTCCAATTATCGGAGGATTACTCAAATGGCAAGAAAACCAGGAAGAATGTACACTAAAATCACCCAGCGCTCATTTACAAGGCGCGAATACATGGGCGGCGTTCCGGGAAGCAAAATAGTAACTTATGACATGGGAAACCTGAAAGATGATTTCCCGGTGCACATGTCCCTCGTAGCAAAAGAAGCATGCAATATACGGCACAGCGCTCTTGAATCTGCCCGTATCGCAGCGAACAGGATTTTACTTGAGGTTCTCGGGCAGCCCAATTACCATTTAAAAATCAGGGTCCACCCGCATGAAGTCTTAAGGGAGAACAAACAGGCAACGGGCGCAGGCGCCGACCGTGTTTCACAGGGAATGCGCTTAGCATTCGGGAAGCCTGTCGGTACGGCTGCCAGGGTAAGGGCAGGCCAGAAAATAATGACAGTATATATAAGCCCGGCAGGTTTCAAACAGGCAAAAAAATCACTCGTTTCAGCAGGATATAAATTGCCAACTCCCATCAGCCTGGTCGTAGAAAAAGGCCAGGAATTAATTACAACTTAACTATGAATCATCAAAAGACAGGTAGCGAGGTATCACTTTTTGAATGATTATCTTGCAAACCTTGACAGGGCATTAAAACAACTGCCTGAAATCAAAGGTTCGGGGGAGCGGTTTGTCGTCCCTGAGCCCAAGCTGCTCACCGAGGGAAAGACAACAGTACTTGAAAATTTTGCAGCCATAGCCGACAAACTGAACCGTGAACAGGAGCATTTATTCAAATTCCTTTTGCGGGAACTCGGAACGGCAGGTAAAATCGATGGTTCAAGGGCGATATTCCAGAGGAAACTTACTTCGGGAATCGTTACCGAACTTATTAATGCATACGTCAAGGAATACGTGACATGCTCGGAATGCGGACGCCCGGATACGCACCTGATGAAAAGCGAGAGAATCCTGACCCTGCGTTGCGATGCATGCGGAGCGCACAGGCCTGTAACGAAACGGCGGGCAACGACCATAGCAAAAGAAGAAGCGCTGACCGAAGGCGAAACCTACGATGTCAAGATCGATGCAGTGGGAAGTAAAGGCGACGGCATCGCTAAAAAGGATAAATATACGATTTATGTGCCCAATACAGTAAAAGGGGATACCGTAAAAATAAAAATCAAGAAGATTACAGGTACCCTGGCTTTTGCCGAGAAAGTGTCTTAAAAATTTTTTATATTTTTTCCAATCACGAAATCAAGCAAGCTTGCTCCTGACCTTCTCATAAAACCCGCCCTCTCTCGTTTTCACAAACCTCGCGGGTTTATCTGCCTTTTTGATAAGAATGGTATCATCCTCTTTTATCTTCCTTGTATACTGCCCGTCTATCACAAGCACTGCCTCTTTTTTCGGTAGCGTTAATTCCACCCTTATTTCGCTTTGTGCCGGGACTACCCATGGTCTTGATGATAATTTAAAAGGCGCGAGAGGCACGATTACAGTCCCGTCCACCCTCGGGTCAACAATGGGACCCCCTGCGCTCATTGCGTATGCGGTTGAACCTGTTGATGTGGCAAAAACAACGCCGTCAGCCCGCAATTCCTCAAGCGGGCTTTTATCCACGAAAATCCGGTACGCCAGCATCTTGGCCGGACTTGCAGTGAGAATCACCATTTCATTGGTAGCAGGAGGCAGGTTTTCATCATTTACTGCGATAGAGAGGCGCGAGCGTTCCTCGACCTCAAACCCGGATAACACTTTATCAATAACTTCAAGCGCATTTTCAGGATTCACATTAACAAGAAAACCAATGGTACCCATATTGATACCAAGCACAGGCAGCGGATCATCCATTTTCTGGATACCGCGAAGTACTGTTCCGTCGCCGCCTATGGAAACTATAAATTCCGCGCCTTCTTTTCTCATCTCGTTCATCGGCGTGCCTTTTTGATGGAGCGTTTCGGCTGTTCTTGGGTCTATCAGTACAACAGCTTTTGATTTGAGATGATGCACGATATCTTTAACCATGGCGAGCACATCGTCCCTGTCGCATCTTGAAATTATCCCGATTTTCTTCATTCCGAGTCGCGCCTCCATATCTCTTTGTTACATAACTCGTCTACACAAGTTCAAGTAGTTTATCATGTACCATACCGTTACTGGCTACCATATTCACCCTTTTTGTTACGTCAAGCTCAGTAGAGAGCGCTTTACCGTTTCCATCCGTGACAAATCCGCCCGCTTCCTCCACAATCAATTTCGAAGCCGCTATATCAGTAACACGAAGCATGCTTCGCATGTCGATAAAAGCATCGAATATGCCGGATGCGACATAACACAATTCAAGCGCGGCACACCCGAATACCCTTACTCTCCTCACTTTATGGTTATTAATGGGCACGGCATGAGGGCGTTGGCTGTATGATATTACACTCAAACCCGATAGTTCCGAAACTTTGGAAACGTCTATTTTCCTTTTGTTCAGGAACGCGCCTTTTCCCTTCTCCGCCGTATAGATATCCCCGCTGACGAGGTTCTTCACATACCCGTACCTGATGTCTGAAAGGTCAGAGCCACCGATTGCGATTGGCACGCAGAAGAATGGAATGTTATTCACCGCATTGAACGTGCCGTCTATCGGGTCAAGCACGAACGTAAACCCAGGTTTTTTGCCGATTATCTTCTCACCCAGTTCTTCGCTCACAAACCGCATCGATCTGCCATCTTTCTCAAGCACGGACAGGGCTGCATTTTCAGCCGCTTCGTCTATTTTTTCAGTGGGCGTCCCATCGGCGCCTATACGAAGCGTTACGCCAGCTTCTGGTTTTCCAATCAGTCCTGAAACCGCCTGCTGTATCGCCTCTGCGACATTGCTGCAAAGTTCGTAATAAGACATTGATCTAAACAACCTCGCAACCCGCGACAAGCCTTTGCTTTGGATTATTGAGCTGGACAATCAAAAACCTGTCACTTCTGCTGTATGCGATATCTTTCTGTGTTGTCATGGTGACATTACACTCAGAACCCGGAGGTGCCTGTGTCACGTCCTTTCCGCCGATTGCCATACTGTTGATGGTTGCGGGCATATCCTGAAGTCCTGCGAATAGGTGAACCGCATCGCCCACTCCCAGTCCAGGTGTGAATTTGGTGAGGCGGCATTTGAGGTTGAATTTTGATGATACCTCTTCTTTATATGAAATTATGTATCCCCTATCGAAGTCTTTTGACTGTATTCCTTTTAGCGCAAGTCCCACTCTTGTACCTGCGGGCGCGGTTTTCATGTCCACGTCATTACTCTGGATTGAGCGTATCTCAGTGGGAATGTTAATCGGGAAAGTGGTCAGGCTATCATGTACTTTGAGAGTTCCCTGCGTCACAACCCCAAGCACCACGCATCCCATGCCAGTGACATTAAAGAAATGGTCCACCATGACGCGCTGGGGCAGGTCGTTCTTCAGGGCGTTTGCAGCCCTTGCCTCCTCGCCGAGTGCAAAGAGCTTTTCCTTGAGGGTTTCCAGTCCTTCAAAGGTAGTGGTTGATACCGCTATCGATTCCCATTTCTCAAGATTCGTACCTTTGGCGATGGCTTTTATTTTTTCGGATAGTTCAGCAATAGCCGTGGGATTTGATTTATCCGACATTGTGATGACAAAAAGCCCGCGTTTATTCCCGAGCAAATCAAGCGCAATGATACATTCACCGACCTGGGCATTAAGACCGCTTGAGGGGACGCAGACAAGGGCGATATCCGAGAGGTTTATCGCCTGGATTAGCGATTTTAATGATGCCGGATACCCATTCGCATCCACGAATGAATATATCCTGTCGCCTTTTACTAAATTATAAAGAGTGATGTCCGACTCTGTACCCTTCTTCCCCAGGTTTGCTGCAAGACTTGACCTGCCAGATTTTTCGCTGCCTATGATTGCTACGTTTGCCATAATAATCCCTGTTATAATTAGTCTCTAGATATATGAAATTATATGAAATTGGCGAAAGGTTCCTAATAACCTTGGTTGCAAAATCTTCGGTGTTAAATTTACTTATAACTTTGCGCTCTTAGCGTTCTTTGCGGTGCAGGTTTTTCACTGCAAAGGCGCAAAGTACGCAAAGGATTTGTTCAACACCAGTTCCCATTAACCAAAATTTATATCACATCTCAACTACTTTTGTAATCATAATGGACATCCAAAAAATCCGCTCTGATTTCCCGGCGCTATGGAAAAAATGGAATAACAAGTACCCCATTTATTTTGACAACGCCTGCATGACCCTGAAACCAAAGCAGGTCATGGATGCCATGAACGAATACTACAACGAGTATCCGGTATGCGGCGGTCGTTCCATTCACAAGATGGCAAAGAAAGTGGACGAGAAAGTGACAGAGGCGCGGGAGAAATTCCAGAAGTTCCTTGGCGCATCATGTCCCGAGGAAATAATTTTTACGCGGAACACTACTGAGGGTTTGAATCTCGTAGCAAATTCGCTTGAACTCAAAAAAGGCGATATCGTCCTCACAACCGATAGGGAACATAACTCAAATCTCATCCCCTGGCAGATACAGGCTCACAAACGCGGGATAAAGCACATGGTCGTTTACTCAAATCCCGACAATACTTTTAACCTTCCCCAGTTTGAGGAAATAATGAGCAAAAACAGGAACGTGCGGCTCGTAAGCATGGTCCACACAGCAAACCTTGACGGCTATACCATACCCGCAAAGGTGATTATCAAAATCGCCCACGACCACGGCGCGCTTGTAATGCTGGACGGCGCCCAGAGCGCGCCGCACAAACCTGTGGATATGAAGGCGCTTGATGTTGATTTCTTCGCGCTTTCCGTGCACAAGATGGCAGGGCCAACTGGTATGGGCGTGCTCTACGGGAAACACGACTTGCTCGAAGAGTTGGCGCCTTTCATCGTTGGCGGCGATACGGTTAGCGACACAACGTACGATGGGGCAAAATTCCTGCCCCCGCCTGAAAAATTCGAGGCTGGCTTGCAGAACTATGCAGGCATCATAGGCTCGGGCGCAGCCGTTGATTACCTGAACAATATCGGGCTATCAAATATCGAGGAGCATGAAAAGCGGCTGAATACGATTATTACAAACGGGATAAAAAACATGCCAGGACTGAAAATCATAGGCCCGCAGAAGCCCGAACTCAGGGGCGGCATCATCGCTTTTACAGTAGAACTTCCAAAGGGCGGGGATGCCCATGATATAGCGCTTGTGCTTGACGAGACCGAGAATATCGAGGTGCGCTCGGGAGCATTCTGTGTACATTCTTGGTTCAATTACCGAAAGTGTGAGGCTGCGGTGAGGGCTTCGCTTTATTTGTATAACACTGAGGAAGAAGCGCAGAAGTTCATTGATGTGCTGGGGAAGACTATCGGGTTGTTTAATCCGTGAAATTAACTATTGACTTTTTTACTTGATAGTCGCACTAAATCGGGGGTTTGTTGATTCCAAAATGATTAAATTCACCGTGGTACTTCTTTTTGAGTTGAGTCAATATCTTATACCACTCGAAGAGAAACAGTACTAATCCTGAAAATGCTATGAGTTCAAACAATTCATAAGTAGTAGAATCCGGCGCAAAGTCATCTAAACCTTCAAACAATTCATGAGAAAGCATGAAAAACCCTGTAACGATTATGAATATACTGCTTCTAATGAAACTTCCTTTTTGCGAAATTATTTCATCCGCATTCAACGCTTCTTTTTGCAGGAATTTCCATGTAAGAGCTATCTGGATACCAAGATAAACCGTGAACAAGGAGAGGATTATTATAAGTGCCTGGATAAACTTAAATAATGTATAATCGTCAATAATGCTTCCTAACAATCTATCCATGGAATTTGCTATGTTAGTACCTATTTATAATAGTTATGTTATGTTGCGGGGACCAAGCAAGGAAATTTAGTGCAAAAAATCTGAGTAAACAATTTAGCCAAACAAGAACATAAAGTCTAATCCAATGCAAAAGAAAACCGCCCAGGCATTCGCCCCCGCCCACATCTCAGGCATTTTCATAATCGACATGAAGAAAGACCCCGCACTTTCTGGCTCGATGGGCGCCGGAATCTGCCTTGAAGACGGCGCCGTAACAAAAGTAAGCGCCGCAAAAGAAACAACCGTGAAAATAAACGGCGCCGTTATAGACGCCCCAACAACGCTCACAGCCATCAAGCTCCTGACCCCGCAGCCTGTCCTTGTAGAAACCACGCTCCGTGTGCCAGTCGGCGCCGGGTTCGGGGCAAGCGGCGCCGGTGCATTGAGCGCGGCGCTTGCGGTGAACGAAGCGCTGTCTCTTAATTTGACCTTCAGGGAAATAGCAGGGGCTGCTCATGCCGCAGAAGTCACGAACAGGACGGGGCTTGGCGATGTCACAGGGCAGACATTCGGCGGCATCGTACTCAGGAAAAAGGCTGGCGCTCCTTTTACCGTAGCTATCGACAAGCTCCCGTGCAGGAATGAAAAAATTTCCTGGGTGAGCCTTGGCGGGATTTCCACAAAATCGGTTCTATCCGACGACCTGAAAAAAAGGAGCATCAATAAAGCAGGGCGCATAAGACTCAAGGAACTCCTGAAAAAACCCACGCTTCATAACCTTTTCAAGCAATCATGCGCATTCACAAAAGAAATAGAACTAATGAGCCCGCAGGTAAAAGATGCAATAGAGGCTGTCGAAGCTGCCGGCGGTCTTGCAAGCCAGGCAATGCTTGGCAATACGGTTTTTGCCATAAACGATGATGGCGCGCTTTTGGAATTCGGGGATGTTCATGAAAGCAGGATAACAAACCAAGGTGCATATCTTCTATGATTCCGAAAAACCACCCAAGGTACGAATCCCTGATGACAAGGGAACTGATAGTCGAGGGCGTTGAAAAAGGCATAACGAGCATCCACGGGCTGATTGCCCAGGGGCGCGGCGAGGCATTTGATTACTTAATCGGGGAAAAGACCACGAAAAGCGCATTGATGGCTGAAAAAGCGGCGGTGGCAGCGCTGCTTCTTGCAAAAAAACCGATCATCTCGGTCAATGGGAATGTTGCAGCCCTTGTGCCCGGTGAAATCATAAAGTTAAGCGAACTTGTCGATGCACCGCTTGAGGTCAATTTGTTTCACAGGACTGAAGAAAGAATGAACAAGATAATACAGCATCTTCGCTTACTCGGCGCAAAGAATATATGCATAAAAAGCGATGCCCTGATACCCGGTCTGGAACATGATAGGGGGAAAGTGGATAGCGACGGAATCTTCAGCGCAGATGTTGTGCTTGTCCCGCTTGAAGACGGAGATCGGTGCAAAGCCCTTGTGGATATGGGTAAAACCGTAATTGCCATCGACCTGAATCCGCTCTCAAGGACGGCGCAGTGTGCGACTTTAACAATCGTGGATAATATTACCCGCGCTGTACCGAACATATCCAAATTCGCAGAAGAATTGAAAAACTCTAAAAAAAATGCGCTCCTTAAATTAGTCGATGAATTCGACAACAGGAAAAACATGGCTGATGCGGTAAACGAGATTGCGGCTCATCTGGCTTCCTATTAATACTGATTTTATTACGGGCGCGGAGGGATTCGAACCCCCGATATACAGCTTAGGAGGCTGCCGCTATATCCAGACTAGGCCACGCGCCCTCAGGGTTGTTCCTAAATATCAGTGTGTGGACTTTAATATATCGTTTAAAAGAAAGAAAGGGTTAAGTATATTTGTGCTTATTCAAAGGCAATCCCGCCTTAACTCAGTGGCTAGAGTGCGCGGCTGTAGTTTGGTTCATGTGCTTTATTGCACACATTAACGCGCAGGCACCGCGAAGTCCCCGGTTCGAGTCTGGGAGGCGGGATATTTTTTATATTTTTGTATAAGTGGATTATTTAAATCCAAAGCGCAAATTAGCCCCTTATGCTTCGGGTAACATTTCTTGGCACAGGCGGAACCCTGCCCACACCAAACCGCAACCCCTCCGCGATATTAATCAACAGGGAAGGAGAGCTTTTGCTCTTTGACTGCGGCGAGGGCACCCAGCAGCAGATGATGCGCGCAAAGACAGGAATGAAAATAAATTCCATTTTCATCACTCATTTCCATGCAGACCATTTCCTTGGAATCCCCGGGCTCATCCAGACAATGTCATTTAACGGAAGAACCGAGCCTCTTGAAATATACGGGCCGGAATGGACAAAACAATTTGTAAACCTTCTCATCCAGCTTGGTTATTTCAAGCTGGGATTTGTAATAAATGCACATGAGCTTGAGGACGGCGAAATAATTGATAAAGGCGATTATTTCATCAAAGCGGTTGGCACAGACCACGGAATTCCAAGTCTCGGTTATGTTATTGAAGAGAAAGGCCGCGTCGGGAGGTTTAACAGGGAAAAAGCTATCAAACTTGGAGTCCCGGTTGGTCCACTGTTTTCAAAACTCCAGAAAGGGGAACCGGTCATCATAGGTGGCAAAACGATTTTACCGTCTATGGTTATCGGAAAAGGCCGGCCCGGCAGGAAAATAGTTTATACCGGGGATACCCGGCCGTGCGATTCCATCGAAAAAGCAAGCGCGAAAGCTGATTTACTTATCCACGATGGAACACTTGCAGATGAGCTTAAGGACTGGGCAATTAAAACAAAACACTCAACAGCAGGGGAAGCCGCCCGGCTTGCGAAAAAGGCTAAAGTGAAACAATTGATATTGACCCATGTCAGTTCAAGGTATTCGGAGAGTACGGAACCTTTAATGGATGATGCTAAAAAAGTGCTTGAAACGGTCAAAATCGCAGAAGAATTGATGGAAATAGAGATACCGCTATCAGATTAAGACCCGAATCAGACCATTATTTAAATACGGGGACTAAACATTAAATACACGCATGTACATAATCATTGAGTGATGGCGTTGAATTCTACAACTTCATTTAAACTGGACATTGAAAGAATCGGGCATATTATTGACATGGATGAGTTCAAAATAAATGAAGCAAAAGAACACGGCAAGAGCACATTGATTTCTCCAAAATTCTTCAATAAGGGTGTTTACAGGGTACGAAATGCAAACAGCGGTCGGCTTGAGAGCATCGCTGTAAATATCGATAAAATAGCCGCCGTCACCTATGAAGGGCTTGTCAAAGAGCTTGGCGAGGACTGCGTAGATAAAAACCTCTGGAAGGAAGTACCCGAAGGCGATGCGATATTTTTCTATTCCCTAAAGCTTGAGAATGATTTTGTGAATGAAATAAATCTTTGAATCGGTCTTCTTTAGAATGGCTTAAATATTAAGAAATTAGTCAGTGAGCTACACTTTATGACAGCAAAACGACTGCAGAATATCACGGAATCTGCAACACTTCGGATATCAAATCTTGCAAGTGAATTAAAAAGCCAGGGTAAAGACATAATAAGCTTCAGCCTTGGAGAACCGGATTTTACAACACCTTCGCATATCATCGAAGCTGCCAAAGCTTCTCTTGAACGCGGCGAAACGCATTATACCCCTTCACCGGGGATACCGGAACTGCGGCGGGCTATTGCAGAAAAATTAAAAAATGATAACAAAATCGAGATAAAGCCCGGCAATATCATAGTTACCCCGGGTGCAAAGCAGGCTATCTTTGAAGTTATGCTATCAGTATTGCAGGAAGGCGATGAGGCAGTTTTATTTGACCCTGCCTGGGTATCTTACGACCCGTGCGTGAAACTTGCAGGCGCAGGGACAATCTGGGCGCCCACACAACGCGATAAGGCTTTCACACCTGTTGATGTCGGGGAATACATAACTGAAAAGACAAAACTCATCGTTATCAACAGCCCGTGCAATCCAACAGGCGGCGTCTATGGCATGGGAACGCTAAAAGAGATAGCCGATATTGCGATTGATAAGAATATCCTTGTATTATCAGATGAGATTTATGAGAAAATAATCTATGACAGAGAGCACATAAGTATCGGCTCAATGGACGGGATGCAGGATTTGACTATAACCGTTAATGGTTTCTCAAAAGCATACGCGATGACCGGATGGCGCCTCGGTTATGTCAGCGCGCCCAAAGAAGTTTACGAACAGATGCTAAAACTTCACTCGCACTCGGTGAGCCAGGCGACTTCCTTTGTGCAGTATGCAGGCCTGGCTGCACTTCAGGGCGACCAGACCCCTGTTACAGCCATGGTCAGGGAATTCAGGGCAAGAAGAGATCTGCTTGTTCGGGGATTGAATAAACTCGGCATTAAATGTGCAAAACCCGACGGTGCTTTTTACGCTTTTGCAGATGTAAGCGAGTATGGAAGCGGCGAGGCGATAGCTGAACTTCTTCTTAACAAGGCGTTCATCGCAACCACACCTGGCTCGGCCTTCGGCTCTTTGGGCAATGATTTTATCAGGATATCGTATGCCACGTCGCAGGAGCGCATAAAAGAGGCTCTGCGGAGAATGGAAACTGTGCTGGAATAATTACCTGCCGTTTCGCTCAAGTATCCTTCGGATAATCGCCCCGCTGCTGCAAAGCTCGCACTCCTCAAACGACTGTATCCTTACGACCTTTGCATTTATGCCGTGGCTTTTTAATTGTTTTTCAAGTTCCAAATCTTTGAAAAACTGGTTTTTACCAAGAGCTATGATATCGGGTCTTATCTCGCGAAGCGGCTCGAACATATCGGTCTCGCTTCCGAGCATCGCCTTATCCACCATACGAAGCGCTGAAACCATAGCGAGCCTCTGCCCTTCCGCCACGATGGGTTTTGGTTTGTGTTTTATCATCGAATCCCGCGCCACAATTACATACAGTTCGTCGCCCAGCGCCCTGGCTTCGGAAAGATACAGCAGGTGCCCTGGGTGAAGTATATCGAACGTACCCGTTGCAAGGACTCGAACCATCAACCTCTAGATTATTTTTGGTTAGCTAAAAATGTTTGTAATCAAACGTAAATAGTACAATCGATGTCCAGATACATCACACAAGCTTTCGTCTTTCCCCCCCAATTCTTAGAAAAATCCACATCAATCGTAACGCTTGGCAAATTCTTGACCGCATTCACCAGAGACTTATTCATCTCAATATTGCACGAGGGCAGGCATATTATATGCTCGCTCACTTGTTTGCATTCAAGCAGCAGTTCATAGAACGGGTCTATCACCTGCCATGCATAATCTATCTCGCGCCCCATGAACTCGCAGAACTCATCATAATTACTTTTCTGGAATGCGTCACTGAGGGCGTCTTTTTCAAGAAGCGCCGTGAAGCACTGGATATACACGTCCTGGAATGATTTCGGTTTGAATGGCAGGTTGAAGGCATCGCAGCACACCATTTCAAATCCCTGTTTCTTTGCCTGTTTGCAAAGGTCCATGTTGATGTCTATACCAACAAACAATGCCCATTCCTTACCTTTTGTCTCGTAGAGCCTTGAGTGTCCACCGCAGCTGATTTCCAGGATTGAGTTTGGTTTTATCATGTTATCTTATAGTGATTTACTAGCTTTGCGCTCTCTGCGCCTTTGCGGTGTGTAATTTTATTCACCGCGGAGACGCAAAGGTCGCAAAGATTTTTTATCTTATTTGTTGGTTTGAACTATAATCACCCCTTGAGTTTATTAATTTTTATATATTTTCCAGAATTGCAGAACAATTTCAAAAACCTTATAAATAAAACAGACGAATCTCGTCCTGTGATCAAATATGGTCGTTAAAGTAGGATTTATTAAACTTGGAAATCTTGGAACCTCACAGGTAATTGATTTATTACTTGATGAGATTGCGGCGAGAGAGGGAATTGCGGTGCGCGTATTTGGAACTGGCGCAAAGATGGGAAAGGATGAGGCTGAGGATACTAAATACTTCCTGGACTGGAAGCCCGATTTTGTAGTTATGATAAGCCCCAACTCAAGCGCGCCCGGTCCAACAGCAGCGCGCGACATTTATAAAGTCGTTCCCACAATAGTGGTCTCAGACGGTCCCACCAAGAAAGAAGACAGGGAAAAACTGGAGCAGGCAGGCTTTGGCTATATCATCCTGCCGGTTGACCCCCTGATCGGTGCAAAGAGAGAAT
This sequence comes from Candidatus Methanoperedens sp., assembly GCA_041491305.1. Lineage (GTDB taxonomy): Archaea > Halobacteriota > Methanosarcinia > Methanosarcinales > Methanoperedenaceae > Methanoperedens. Next base: position 753 of record JBGPUU010000075.1, on the reverse strand, counting down.
TCCTTGACTGTGTTGAGATGGCGTCCTTCAATAGCGATGCATTAAAGGTATTGTCCGTATGCGGCGCTATCAGGCTTGTCCAGACAGAAATCGATAAGGTCATCGACCAGGTCGCAGCAGGCACAAAACCACTTGCCCTCCCGAAGATTCTTGCAAAACCTGAGAAATGCGTGGAGACCGCGGCATTCAATAATCCTTATGCGAAGGCAAAGGCCCTGGCAGCACTGCATATTGCCACCAAGGTCGCAGAAATCGATTTCCCGGCATGCTTCGTGTTGAAAGAGGTTGACCAGATTGCCACAACGGCGGCAGCAGGCCATGAAACCATGCGTGCAGCTGCAAAACTCGCGGATGAAGCTCGCGAAATGGAGAAGGCAAACGATTCAGTCCTGCGGAAGGCTCATGCAAAGGACGGCAGGCTGTTAACCAAGACAAAACTACTTGAAAAACCACAGTAAAAACCATCTCAGGAAGTTCTTTACTTCCTGATAACTTTTTTGTTTTCTGATGTAATAATTTTATATTAAAAATACGACTATTGCATCACGAATTACCCTCAATATTTGTAAAATCCCCTTCCCCTAAGGAACTTAAATTTTGATTTGTTCAGGCGAAAAACCTTTTTTAATAAGGACATCTTTCATACGGCTTTTATGGTTCCCCTGAAGTTCGATAGTATTATCTTTTATCGTACCACCGCATGCGAATTTAGATTTCAGGTAGCTGGTCAATTCCTGCAGGTTAATCTCAGTT
>JBGPUU010000074.1:0-13163 GCA_041491305.1 Candidatus Methanoperedens sp. | reverse complement strand
TTCGATTTTCATTGCGGCAAGCGCAAACCCGCTCACCTATGGAGTTGATGGCTTAAGAGGCGCTCTTGGAGGTCAGCTTCATTTTGGTTTCGGTATTGATCTTGGGGTGCTTGCAGGTGTTACAGCTCTGTTCCTTGTGATCGGAAGCTATCTGTTTTCGAAAATCGAGATATGAAAAACGCAGTCATTATTATTCCGGATGCTATAGTGAATCTAATATGATAAAATTTCGCGCTCTTCTTTCGCCTTCTGACCGCCATTCTGAGGTACTTTTCGGGCTGATCATGGTGCTCACTATTACGGGTACTGTCTGGCTCGAGACCGGCTCAAGTAAAGCCATCATAAGCGCCGGAATAGGCGCGTGCATTGCTTGGGGAATAGTCGATGGTATAATATACGTTTACAGCAACCTTCTTGAGAGAGGGAGGATCGCGCTTGCTGCACGGGAGGCTACGACATGTATGGGTGAAGGGTGCGACATCAGGACGATAAAAGAAGAACTCAAGGATACCATCGTGGATACCCTTGGCGAGCGCGAAAAACACGAGGTAGCCCAGCACATTCTGGTGCGCCTTAAGCCGGTTGAAAATCATACCCGCGCGACAAAGGATGATATCCTGGGCGGAATTGCTGCCGGGACCCTCGTATTCATATCCGGGATACCTTTGCTTTTACCGTTCCTTTTCCTTAATGGCATCTGGGCATTGAGGCTCTCCCGCATCATCGGTTTTGTGATGCTCTTTGGCATCGGCTACAGGTGGGGGGGCTATGTGGGAAGAAGCAGGTTCTGGACCGGTGTTACTATGTTGAGTGTTGGTATAGCGATTACAGGCGTTGTCATCGCCCTTGGAGGATAAAAATGGTAATATTGAAGCGGTGCGTGGTGCAAAGCAGATAACACCTAAACTATTTTATAGGATGAGAATCAACCTTAATTCAGGGAGCATAAATTTTGGAGGTCAAAATGAAAGTTAAAGCCATTCCTGAAGGTTTCCATACGCTTACAACAACTCTTGTTGTTCGCGATGCGGTGTCGGCAATTGAATTTTACAAAAAGGCGTTTGGTGCAAGAGTCCGCGGGATTTTTTACGGCCCGGATGGTAAAACCATATTTCATGCCGAACTTGAAATCGGCGATTCGATACTGATGCTTATGGACGAGTTCCCGGACATGAAAGTGGTCTCGCCGCAATCGCCGGGCGGAGGCGCCAGCGCCGGCATTTTCATGTATGTTCCGGATGTCGATGCTGTCTTTAAAAAAGCCGTTTCCAATGGCGCCACCGTAATCATGCCATTAATGGACGCATTCTGGGGCGACCGAGCAGGCGGTATCGTGGACCCATTCGGTCACAGGTGGTCGCTGGCTACGCACATAAAGGATCTTTCCAGAGAAGAGATAGACAAAGGTGCAAAGGCAGCATTTGCCAAAACGTCATAAGGGGTTTAGAACATGAAAGCAGCACAAATTAAAAAATACGGTGGCAGCGAGGTTGTAGAGATAAATAATAATGCCCCGAAACCAGCCGTGTCTGAAGGACACCTTCTCATCGAAGTATACGCAGCCGGCGTAAATCCTGTGGATTGGAAAATCAGGGAAGGATATAGGCAGAAAATGTTCCCATTGCAGTTCCCGGTAACTTTAGGGGGAGATTTTTCAGGTGTTGTAACGGAAGTTGGAGAAGGTGTTTCAGGTTTCAAAAAAGGCGATGAGGTTTACGGGTATGCAATCGTTCTAGGTGGCGATTCAGGGTCGTTCGCAGAATTTGTTCTGGCAGACATAAAAGTCACGGCGCGAAAACCAAAGAACATCGGTTATGTTGAAGCCGCCGCTTTGCCTCTTACGGGGGTAAGCGCCTGGCAGGCACTTGTGGATCATATAGGACTTTCCAAGGGAAAGAAGATTCTCATCCACGGCGGCGCTGGCGGTATCGGGACAATGGCAATCCAGCTCGCCAAACACCTGGGAGCATATGTGGCGACAACGGCGAGTGCGAAAGATATGCAGTATGTCCGGGAATTGGGTGCGGATGAAGTTATAGACTATAAAAACCAATCCTTCCAGGATATGTTAAAAAACTTCGATGCGGTTTTTGACACCGTGGGCGGCGACACATATGAAAAATCGTTCAAAGTATTGAAGAAAGGAGGCATAATCGTTTCCATGTTAGAGCAGCCCAACCAGGAACTCATGAAACAGTATGGCGTGAATGCCATAGGACAATTCACGCAGGTGAGCAGTGAACGGTTGTCCAGGGTGGCTGAACTCGCAGAGAAACGTGTTATCAAAGTGCATGTTGATAAAATATTTCCTCTTGATAAGGCAAGAGAGGCGCTTGAGTTCCTGCAAACCGGGCACCCCAGGGGTAAGGTTGTTTTGAAGATGAAAAACTGATGCTAATCCCGTGACTTGATTTTCTATCTCCCCAGTTCAGCATGGGCTTTTGCCAGATGCCGCGCGGCAAGGGCGGCGATGAGTGAAATCTCACCTGCAAGTACAGACGCAGCAACAATCTCGGCGAATTTTTTTGCGTTCGCGCCAGGCGGTTCTCCCGCTCCAGCCACCCCGAGCATATTCAGGCACTCCTGCTGCGTACCGATACGAGTTCCGCCGCCAACTGTACCAACAGGGAGCGAGGGCAGTGTAACCGAGCAGTAAAGACCGGATTCCGTGATTTCCATCGTGGTCATGGCATTACTTGCCTCCACGACATGCCCCGCATCCTGCCCGCAGGCGATGAAGAGCGCTGCCGCGATGTTTGCCGCATGCGCATTGAACCCGAGCGACCCTGCGCGGGCAGAGCCGATAAGGTTTTTCCTGTAATTTACCTCTGCCATTCTTTCAGGAGTGGTTTTAAGTTTGCCGGTTATGACCTCTTTTCCAAGCACAACATCAGCAGAAACGGTTTTTCCCCTGCCCTCAATAACATTTATTGCGGCCGGTTTTTTGTCGGTGCACATATTGCCCGATAATGCTATGAGGTCCACATCGTTTGCCTGAAGGACAAGGTCAACTGCGGCATCTGTAGCAATCGTGACCATATTCATTCCCATGGCGTCCTTGGTGTCATAGGAAAATCGGAGATAAACATTCCTGCCTGCAACAAATGGTTTCACAGAAAGAAGTTCGCCGAACTTCGTTGTTTCTTCAGCTCTATCTTTCAGGCGTTTGAAATTCGCACTTACCCAATCCACAAGCTTTTTTGCGCTTATTATGTCATGCGCCCTGAAAACCGGCGCTCTTGTCATCTCGTCCTGGAAAATCCGGACATTCGCTCCGCCGCAGGTAGTAATGACCGAACTTCCCCTGTCTGCGCTTGCCACAAGCGCCCCTTCCGTGGTAGCAAGAGGGATATAATAATCGCCATTTGCATACTCGCCATTAATGCGAAGCGGTCCTGCTACGCCAAGCGGAACCTGTATTGCGCCTATCATATTCTCGATATTGCGCTTTGTGACGGATTCCGTATCAAATGAAAAATTGTGAATATGCTTAAATTTTGTTCCGGTTAATTCGGAAACTACAGCCCGCCTGAGTTCGATTGCCTGACCGCTGTCAAGTGTTTTTCCAATCTCGTGAAAACTTGTCTCGCCGTTTTTAAGTTTAAGAAGGAGTTCCCTGTCCATAGGGAGCGGTAAATGAACTTTGGGATTAAAAAGGCTTGCTCAAAGTGTTATTACAAGCTGTCCTTCTTCGCAGTATTCAAGCATCAGGTCAGCAACCTCAAAGGAATGTATCATTTCCACGCCTTCTATCAGTTCATCGGAGTCAAAACCTATCATGGAAGACGCCAGTTCGCAGCATTTGAATTTAACCCCCATATCAATACATTCCCGGACACGTTCATCATACGGCGGCGAGCCGCGCTTTCCTTTTTTTGCAAGAATGACACCCATCGGGCCCCACAGAACCACCTCAACATCAAGGCCTTTCTTGCTGTAGTATTTTGCAAAACGCAGTATTTCCATGGGACTTGTGCTCTCGTAAACCATGTTCTTAAGGAACAGGAGTACTTTTGTGACTTTTTTCCGCGCCATCAATGTTATATTTTGAATGGAAGATATTTTAACCTATCTGAATATTATGGCGCTTTAACATTTTTTATTTAGATGCTGTCAATACAGATTTTAAACCCAGCAGGTCAACAAGCAATATGCTCACTCTCACCAATACCGAAAAAGCCAACCCCTGCGCCGATGGAATCCCGAAAAATGAAAAGACAACAATAATCCCCCCTTCCATCAACCCGAGACCTGCAGGCGATACGGGAATGAACATCAATATGGTTATTAAAGGATGAAGCAAAAATAAAGTAAAATAAGAAAGATTAAGCCCGATTGCCTTGCTGATAAAAAACCATTGCATCGCTGCAAAAAACCACCCTATTATGGTGAAAAGTATGATTGCACCCGAACTTTCTTTGATGCCGATATTTCTTTCTTTAAATGAGACGAGGTTTTCAGTAAAATTCCGCAAATAAGGGATTTTACTTAAAAAAGCGGATGTGATATTCTCGCTTTTCCACGAAATAATCAACATTAAAATCCCAACAATCATTAGAAGAATTACACCGGCCACAGCAGAAATAATGAAATTCCGGTTGATATTGGAAATCCTGGAAATAAATACCAACGCAGCGACGGCACCCGCGACCTTCAGGATAAATTCGACTGCCTGGGGCGCAAAAATACACGCCATCCCGTCAGTAATCCTGACGCCGGCATTTTTTTTTAAAATCGGCGGTGTTAAAAAATATCCGCTCCTCCCCGGTGTAATATCGCCCACAACCATTCCTCCCATATGCGAAAAAAAGACTTTTGGAAATTTTACCTTGTATCCGATTTTTGTAAGCAGGTAAAACAATCGCGAGGAAAGTACAAAGTTCAGGCAGAGATAGAAAAAGCATGCAAAAAGAAAGAATAAAAGATTTGTTTTCCCGAGAACCGATACTACTTCGCTGAAATCCAGCTTCATTAAAATAAAAATAATAATAGCTATGCCAATTATTATTTGAAGGAATATCCGGAGCTTTTTCATTCTAGGGACGTAATATTATCCTTCAAGGTTAAATGTTTCGTATATTCACGGTTCTGGAACGGGGAATGCGGATCATATCGCCGTAGATGGCGCCGTATTTGCGCTTCAATTCGGAATATTTGTATTTTAAAAATGCGCACAATTCGGGATGGCATGTCGATTTTATATATTCGTCAGTGTAAATATTGATAAGTTCATCATATTTTTTTCTTGAACTGCCATGTGCGTAATTCTTACCAGAAAATCGCCTTATATCCCCGTTAAATAAGGGGGATATGTGATGTAATTCATGCAATACCGTGGAAAGTTTTGTCTCAAGGTTACAGTGATTCAGGAACCGCGGCAGATGGAAATATACGATGTAAAGGATGTTGTTTCCGTTAATATTGACCTCGGGAGCGACATATTCTATTCCGCGGAAAATCCTGGTAATAGAGCCATCTTCAAACCTCATGGGTCTTAATTTTGCGACAACGCCGTTACTTCTTCCGTTGGATGGGGATATCGCAACGAGAACATTGTCAGGTTTTATGTGGCAAAAAAAAGGATGGGTGTTAACAACGTCTTTCACAAGCAGGGTCATATTGCCTGTGAAATCAAAACCCACTGTGCTATTTTTTTCTGGATTTCCTGGCAGCATCCTTTAATGCCTCAATCCCGGGCAGTTTTTCACCTGCTAAGAAATCAATGCAGGCACCCCCGCCCGTGCTCACATGAGAGAATTTACCGGAAATGCCCATCTGTTCGGCCGCAGCGGCAATGTGGCCGCCACCTATTACCGAGAATCCCGATTTTGCTCCGGCTTTTATAAGTTCCTGGGTTCCGAGTGCGAAAGCATCCTTCTCGAAAACCCCGGCCGGGCCGTTCATTACAACCGTCCTGGCGGAGCTAATTTCCTCTGAGAATTTGACCATCGTCTCGATGCCTATGTCATGTATGGGCAATTCCGTGTTCAGGTTATGCACTTTTTCTTCCACGCGCTCATCATTTTTATTAAGCGCCACATCCACAGGCATCCCGATATTTTTCTTAAAACGTGACAGGAGCCCGCGGGCAATCTCTATTTGCGGCAAATAACCCTGTTTTTCAATAAAATTCATATTCGAGCTTCCTATTTTCACACCGGAAGCTGCAAGAAATACATTCGCCACCACCCCTGTTACAAGCACCCTGTCAGCGCAGCCCCGCTCAAGTACGTTTTTCGTGACTTTGATTGAGTCATCGACTTTCGTGCCGCCAAGCACGTAAATACAGGGGCGGTCGTTGCAGGATAATCCCCTGTTAAGGGAGTCGATTTCCTTTTCCATTACCCTTCCTGCTATGCTTGGCAAGACTTCGGTAAAACCTGTAACTGAAAGATGAGAACGGTGGGAAACGGAAAAGGCATCGTTCATAAAAATATCGCAAATAGGCGAAAGCCGCTTTACCATGTGTGTCCTTGTATGCTCTTTAGGCGTGCGCTCAAGCGATTCTTCCGAATAAAAACGCGTATTTTCAAGCAATATGATATCGCCTTTGTTCATACTTTTTATAGAGTTGACTGCGTGGGAGCCGAATATATCATCGACATAATCCACATTCCTGTGCATCATTTTCGATAATATTTTTGAATGCGGCTCATTGGTTGTAAAATCGCTCTTGCCCGGGCGGCTCTGGTGCGACAGGATTACGACTTTTGAATCTTCAAGCTCCCTGAGGGTTGTAAGATGACTCCTGAACCTGCTGTCGTCAAGAATCGTCCCGTCAGGGTCCATCGGCGAGTTGAGGTCAAGCCTGCATAAAACGGTTTTCCCTTTTGTATTAATATCATCCAGTGTAAGGTAATCACGCATCATATAGAGGTGGTTTAATTCTCTGAAGATGGCTATATAAATAACGGAAGGATTTTTTTGGCACCGGAATCGATAAGGTTATTTATGAATAATGCCAACTTTAATATTGGTGTGGAGTATGAAAATTAATAAATTAATCCCGGTTGTTATCGTTATCATTTCGCTCTTTTTCCTCGGATGTGTTAATCCCCCGGCTCCAACACCTACTGCAACCCCGACTGCAACAGCGCAGCCTACCGTCTTTCCAACCCAATCACCAACTTCCGCCCCGACAGCAACTCCTGCTCTTTCCCTTGAGCCCGTAATGTACAGGGTATGGGTAGATAGCGATTATGGATTTTACAGAGCAAGGGCGATTCGAGGGAATTCTTCTTATCACCTTTCGCTTGGCTTCAACATATTGAATTTTACAATTCATGCAGGAGACAGCGTCAGATGGATAAATGACGACAGCTACGATTTTCCTCTTACTGTGGTAAGCAATGAAGGACTCTGGAGCGGGAGGACAGGACTCATGCGCTACCAGACAGAGCGCTTTGATTACACGTTTAACAGGACAGGAACATACACGTTTTCTATCAGGGAGTATCAGGACCTGGAGAACCAGAAAATAACTGTAATACCATAATTATCCCGGTGAAACCCGCCGTCAGGCGGCGCCTCCGCGGGGTCTGGGGCTTGCCCCAGCGCAGGCAGTTTGTGGTTAATTGAGGGGTTTAAATATTAATTTCCACGCCGTACACTTTCTCGGGATTCTCTTTATGAATCTTCCAGAACACATCCTCGCCCCATTCCGGTATCAATTGTTTTGTCCTCTTCGGGACGGTCTTTGGCCCGAGCACAGAACCAGGTCTTTTTAGGTCATCGATGTAATCGGTTTCCATCATGAAACGCGTGCCTTCGGATAGGGCTTTTTCTATGGCATCCTCGCCCGCAAGGACACTCGGGAAGATTCCATGTTTCTCGCATATTTTAACCATCGGCGGTGAAAAATGTTTGACGACTTTCCCGGGCGGCAAACCTGCTTCCCTGGCAAAACCCGCTATTTCAGCCAGCCCTTCCTCGGTTGCGCTTTCGGTGTGCAATTGCACAGCGCAGCCCGCATCCTTTGCCAGCGTGAAGCTGTGGCGCATTATATCGTTTGAAGCGTCCCATATTCTCGGTTCGACTTCATAATGGGGGCGCCCGGACTTCAATCCCACAGCAAGCCCTTTTTCAACATATTCGCGCGCTATTTCAAGCCCGCCTTTCATGATTTCCACGGCGCGCGGAAGTCCGAGGCGCCCGTAATATTTTGTCAGTTCGGCCGGATGCACGCCCAGCACCACGAATACCTTAACCTTCTCCGCTTCTTCGGCGCGCCTGGCGATTTTTAGGACTTTGTCAAAAACCTGCCTGTAATCTTCAGGCGAGTTTATCTCGATGCCAAGCGACCACGGTGGCAGCGAGACAAGAACGATATGCGTGCCCCCTGCGCGCGCGAATTCGCTGACTGCGTCGAGGCATCTGCCTGCGGGGTTGAGGTGCATGTGGTTGTCGAGGATGGGGAGAATCACGCCCTTATCTCCTGCGCCGCCTCCTCCGCACAAGCTTCAAGCTCGCCGCGCTCGACACAGGGCGCGAGTTTTTTCAGGAATTCTTCGGTTTTGTTCTTTTCAGGCATAGCAGTTTTACAACTTCAGTTTTTATTTTTTCCAAAGCCCTTTTTTAATCCTTTCCAGATTTTTCAAGTCCCGCTCTCTAATATCTAATTTTTCTTTTGTCTCTTCGATAATCTCCTCTTTTTTTTGATTTTTGATATTTTTATCCAACTGCAGCACCATCCTTTGCAAAGTAGAGTAATTTACCTGTAAGAATTTCGGAGCAAAGATAATTCATGAACTTTTTTTCTCCCTCGCCGCCTTCAACAACAACTGCAACTCCGTTCTCGCCACCATATCCCTGACAGCCTCCACAGCATCAATATTCGCGCTGATGCTCGTAATCCCAAGCTCCACAAGCCTCTTTGCAACCTTAGGATTGCTCCCTGCCTGCCCGCAGATGCTTGTCTTCACACCAGCCTTATTGCATTCGATAATCACATGCTCGATAAGTTTCATTATTGCGGGATGCAATTCGTTGTAAAGATGCGCCACATGCTCATTGTTCCTGTCAACCGCAAGCGTGTACTGCGTGAGGTCGTTGGTGCCGAAGCTCACAAAATCCAGCCCTTCGGCTATGAACTGGTCGATTATGAGCGCTGCAGCCGGGATTTCCACCATTATCCCTATTTCGGTCTTTCCAAAATCAATCCCCCTCTCTCGCATGAACTCCTTTGCGCGGCGAAGCTCAGAAGGATGCTGCACAAGAGGTATCATTATGCCCATATTGTTGTAGCCGCGCTTGATTAATTCCTTGAAGGCCCTTACCTCAAGCTCGAAATGTTCAGTATCTATAAGATCGCGCCTTATGCCGCGGTATCCCAGCATAGGATTCGGCTCAATAGGCTCTCCTTCGCCGCCTTCCATCGCCCTGAACTCATCAGTGGGCGCATCAAGCGTCCGCACCCATACAGGCTTGGGATAGAATGCATCCACCACAATCTGGATGCGCGAAACAAGTTCATTTACATACTCATCCGCTTTTCCTTCCTTTATGTACTGCTTGGGGTGCTTTGGAAGACCGAGTATCATGTGCTCGATACGCAACAATCCCACGCCGTCAGCCTGTGTCTCAACAGCCCGCGCCGTGGCTTCGGGAATGGATACATTAACTTTAACTTCGGTTGCAGTGACGGGTTTGGGCCTGGCAAAAGATACGGCCGCTTTTTCAGGCTGCGCTGCCGCAGGCGCTGGCACATCTTTTTTCCCATCGAATACAAGCCCCTTTTCCCCGTCCACTGTTATCATCATGCCATCGGTCAATAACTGAGTTGCCTTCCGCGTTCCCACGACCGCAGGACAGCCAAGCTCGCGCGATACTATTGCGGCATGGCAGGTCAGCCCGCCCTCGTCTGTCACGATAGCGGCGGCGCGTTTCATCGCCGGCACCATGTCAGGTGTAGTCATCACAGCCACAAGAATATCGCCGTTTTTTACCTTTCCGAGTTCGCTTGCATCGCTGATCAGTTTTGCTTCGCCGTATGCCATTCCCGGGGACGCTCCAAGCCCTTCAAGAATAGCAGATGTAGCAACCTTTTCTTTTGTATCTTTTTTCTTCTTTATTGTCGTAATGGGTCTTGACTGGAGAATGAATATCTCTTTATTCTTTATCGCCCACTCAATATCCTGCGGTATTCCGTAAAGCTCTTCAAGAACGTCTGCGAAATCAACGAGTTTCAATATCTCATCATCGTCAAGCACCTTTGCGTTTTTCTTGTCAGCAGGCACAGGCATATCAATGGTTTTGCCGGTTTTTGGGTCTTTTGTGTGCATGACGTTTTTGGTGGCGATTTTTCGCTCTTTTATATTCCTTGATTTTTTATCCACCACGTAATAGTCAGGCGAAACCGATCCCGATACAACGGTTTCACCAAGTCCCCATGCGCCTTCGATAATCGTGACGGGCTCACCTGTGGATGGATGGGATGAGAACATCACGCCAGCTTTTTCCGCATCCACCATCATCTGCACGACAGCGCAGAGGTTGACCTTACTATGGTCAAATCCCTGTTTTACCCTGTAATAGATAGCCCGCGCGCCATAGAGGGATGCCCAGCATTTCTTGACCGCATCAAGTACGTTCTGCTCTCCCCGGATATTAAGGAAGGTGTCCTGCTGTCCTGCAAAACTGGCATCAGGCAGATCTTCGGCTGTGGCGCTTGAACGCACAGCCACGAAAACTTCATCTTTCTCCCGCTTGCACAGTTCCCTGTACTTTGATTTTATGCTCTTTTCCATATCAGCAGGGATTTTTGCTCCCATGATGATTTTTTTTGCCTTTTTCTCGGCATCCCTTAAAATATCGGCATTATCGACATCCACTTCAAGCGAGCTAAAAAGTTCATCGTTTATTCCATTTTCGTCTATGAATCTCCGGAAAGCCTGCGCTGTTACGGCAAATCCAGGGGGAACAGGAAGTTCAGCGCGCAGCATCTCGCCGAGGCTTGCGCCTTTGCCTCCCACGATCGCTATATCTTCTTTTCCAACCTCTTCAAGCCAGATAACTGAATCCTCGGTCATATTTTTTTCTCCTTTAACGATTTTTGAATTTTAATGAGTTTTTTATCGTAACTTTCTACTGCCACTTTCAGGATTCCCGTAAGTTCTTCACGGGAAAAACCAAGTTCTTTTGCCAGATTCTCAAGAAAATGAACATCGATTTCCTTATGCTGCGCTCTTTCGACACGGATTGCCTCAATTAAAGATACGGCGTTAATGAATTTTTTAATGAAACCCAAAGTAGGCGTCACGCTTCCATTTTCAATACGCGATATGGATTCACGCCGCAGGTTCATCAAAGCTCCAAGTTGTTCCTGAGACATTCCATATCTCGTCCTGTATTCACGAATCACTTCACCGGTATCCTGATTCAGGACAATTTCGGAAGCCACTTCTTTTTCAAATGAAACAAGCCATTCAGGCACGTACAGCAAAGGCTTTGATGCAATTTTCAAGTAAATCTCCTAAAATAAATGTGATTATTATATCACATTAATTTGCAACATATATGTTATAACATCAATATTTATAGTTTTCTAACATCATTTTTCAAATAACATGATTTATAATGTCACATTTTTACTTCCATGTCAAACGAACTCATAATTCCAAAGCAAAAAATTATTTGTAGTGCATATATGCATGTATATTATAAGGATATTAAAATGGGAAAGATATGGCTAATATGCTTTTTAATAATCGCCGTACTGGCAAGCGGCTGCACATCCGGGTCTAAAACACAGACCCAACCTGCCAATACTGTGGAGATTAAGGGTCTTGCATTTATCCCGGATAACATAACGATTGCAAAAGGGGCAACGGTGACATGGACTAACCTGGACAGCGTGGAACATACAGTGACCGGAGAGGGAAATGATCTCGATTCCCCGATATTGAGCCAGGGGCAGACGTATAATTTTACATTTAACGAGACAGGGACATTTGAGTATCAGTGTCACATTCACCCAAACATGAATGGAAAAGTAATTGTGACCTGAATATCATCAGTTTGAAGATAAGGTAATGCAAAAATAAAATGATGGCAAATTGCCATCGTAAGCCGATACTTCGGCTTGCGCAGTGTTGGGGTATGCTTCGCATACCCCTTCGTTTGATAGGTTTTTAATCCTTCTTAAGCCACGGCATCATGGCGCGAAGTTCTTTTCCAACCTTCTCGACCTGATGCTCGTTCTCCTGTCTTTCAAGGGCATTCAGTACCGGCCTGTTCGTCTTGCCTTCAAGAACGAACTCTTTTGCAAATTCACCGCTCTGGATTCTCCTTAGTGCTTCTTTCATTGCCTGTTTGGACTGTTCATTGATGACCTTTGGACCGACTGTCAGCCCGCCGTATTCTGCAGTATTTGACACATAATACCACATCTTGCTCAATCCGCCTTCATGGATAAGGTCAATGATAAGTTTCATTTCATGGAATGTTTCAAAATATGCGATCTCCGGCTGGTATCCTGCCGCAACGAGAGTCTCAAATGAGGCTTTCATCAGGCATGTTAATCCACCGCAAAGGTCCACCTGCTCACCGAAAAGATCTGTCTCTGTCTCTTCCTTGAAAGTTGTTTCAAGCACTCCTGCCCGTGTTGCGCCGATTCCTTTTGCATATGCCATGCCCGTATCCCGTGCATTTCCTGTTGCATCCTGGTAAATTGCAATAAGTGCAGGAACGCCATTGCCTTCAGTGTATGTTCTTCTTACTAGGAAACCGGGGCCCTTAGGCGCGACCATTATTACGTCAATGTCCTTCGGGGGCACGATCTGGTTATAATGAATATTAAAACCGTGGGAGAAACACAAAGTCTTTCCCTTGCTCATGCCTTGCGCTATTTCTGAAGCATATATTGTGCCCTGTATTTCATCAGGTACAAGTATCTGGATTAAGTCTCCCTTTTTAGCCGCGTCTGCCATTGTCGCTACGGTGAGACCGTCAGCCTTTGCCTGTTCCCAGGATTCGCCGCCCTTGCGGACGCCCACTATTACATCGAGCCCTGAATCATGAAGATTCTGCGCCTGTCCTGCTCCCTGGCTGCCATAACCGATTACTGCAATGGTCTTATTCTTCAATACGTTTAAATCTGCATCCTTGTCATAGAATATTTTCACCATATTTGGTTCCTTCTTCTCCTTCCATACATTAATAAGAGA
>JBGPUU010000073.1:0-13325 GCA_041491305.1 Candidatus Methanoperedens sp. | reverse complement strand
TATGCACTTCCAGAGGTTGAGATCCGAATCCCTTGCTCCCTCCTGCTCAACATGCCACAAACCCCATACATTCAAAGTGCTTAAAGCATCCGAACTCATTCCGCTGTGCAGTGTTTGCCATAACCAGAAAGACAATATAGCTACAGCGAGTGTTCCGCAGGATGCAAAACTTGCCCTTGAAAAAGCCAATGAATTCCAGGCTGAAGTAATTAAAGCAAGAAAAGCGGTCGAGGAAGCAAAAGCAAGTGGGGCAGATGTCTCGTCTGCGCAGCTTGATCTGGATAAAGCAACGTCAGTAATGAACGACATTCCCTTTTTATGGCATGCATTTAATCTAAAGGATTTTGACAGTCAGGTACAGAGCGGGATTGATTTTGCCAAAAGAGCTGAATATAAAACTTCTGGCGTAGAACCTACCGTACCGCCGCGCACGCCGGGTTTTGGGATTATAATGGCAACAGGAATATTAGCAGTATTATACTTAATCAGAAAACGGTGAGTGACTCCAATGGATAAGATTTCGATTACAGCTGCAGTCAAAAACTGGATTTCAAGAAATAAGTTATTAATCACAATTGTATTGATTGTCTTTGTTGCCACAACCTTAGTTGTTACAGAAAAGATGCTGGAAATAACAGAAAATCCTGCATTTTGTGGTAAGAATTGCCATATAATGAGACCTTATTACGACTCATGGCGAACTTCTTCCCATAACGATGTCCGATGCGTTGAATGCCATTATGAACCTGGGCTGATTGGGCATTTAACAGGAAAGATTAATGGACTGATGCAATTTTACAATTATGAAACCACAGTTGAAGAATATTCTGGGAATTTGTACGCAAAGGTCATGGATAAAAACTGTCTTATCTGTCATGAAAAGCGCATATTTTCCTCAGATATACCATATACAGGTGTCAATTTCAGCCATAAGAACCATCTGCTTCAATCCAAGAGGGGTATTGGTTTGACATGCACAAGCTGTCATTCCATGCTTGTAATTGGTATGAAAGAACATCAGTCTGTTACTGATCCATCGTGCAACCAGTGCCATCCCGGCATTGCCAAAAATGATGCAGGACATATTATTGTGACCACGTCAACCTGTTTTACCTGTCATTTCAGGGACGTACCCGGTAATACCTCAATATCGGGATGTCCATCCTGCCACGGCCCGCCAAAAGAAATGGGACATAGTAATTATACAAACTTTAACCATACCAGCCATCTGGACAGGGGTTTTGATTGCATGAACTGCCATACAAACATTTCGACAGGCGCTAATGACATAGTTCCGAAGGATAAATGTTATTCCTGCCATAATGTCAGGGAAAGGGTAGACAAATACGACGATTTCGCATTCGTGCATAAGACTCATGTAACGAACAATAAAATCGCATGTTATAACTGCCATTCAGATGTAAAGCATAATCCCACAATAAAGGAGAATTTATGCGCTACCTGCCACAGCAATGAGCATCCTTCAGACTGGTTAAAAACACATAAGACGCAGGTCTTGATAGGTAAAGTATGCAGCGATTGCCATGAGCCCAGGTTTTGCGCAGATTGCCATGCCACCGGGGTAGCCAGTGGTAAAACAGGAAAGTAATTGATAAAACAGTACCCAAATTGTGGGGTACGTTTTTCTTTTTTATTTGACTGGTTTGAGAGCAAACCTGGATTGATTTTCAGAACAGTTAAAGGGGGTAATGGACATGCGCAGGGAGCAGACAGACGAATCAAAGCTGTTGAAGAATCGGGGTAGCGCATTTATGACACGGATTCTCGAATAATGAAACGGTATCTCCAATGTTATACTATCTACCATCCGAACTAAAAAAATTATTTATTAAATGTAATTTTCTCGTTTTTCTCATTCATCTGTCTCATTATCTCTTCATACTCAAGCGGATGTTCATGTTTCATCTGTTCCTCTGAGAGGTTACCAGTTATCCATGCTTTTGACATAGGGAAAACCTCAGGACTGTAATGAACATTCCACCAGTGGACTATGAATATAAACAGGGTTGCCAATAATGCCTCGTCTGTATGAACAAGGGTTGACAGGTGCACATATGCATAGGGAATATATTCCATAGCAACAAAAGGAAACATCATAATAAGGCCGGTAACACAGAGCATCACCATACCCCAGAAGGCGCCCCAGTAGTCGAATTTTTCCTTCCAGCTATACCTTCCGAACTTCGGATGCTCTGCTTTTCCGACGTAGAATAGTATCGTCTGCCAGAAATCCTGAACATCTTTTAACGTCGGCCACACTTTGCGCTCGAGCATCGATTCTTTATCAATAAATACATGGTAAACTACATGATAGACACCCAGAACAACCATTGCAATGCCAGCAGTATGGTGTATTAGAGTCCTCATTTCAAATCCCCCCAGTAAATTTATGATTACCGGAGACCACCATGCGTCAGGGAATTTAAGAGGCATTCCACTTATCACAAGTAGCATGAATGACCCTATCATTACCCAGTGTTCTAAAAGTTGATTGAAAGTGAACCTTTTGAAAAAAACTTCTCCCATACTATTATCTCCTGTTAGTTCGGAATCAGAAACCTCAAGTAATTTTTGTCCGGGCATTTTTACCATCTCTTGTGGATTTTAAGCCGTGAGAGAAAATCCAAAATAACCATCCCGGCAAAGATGCCGATGACCCCGGTCGTTAAAACTTTGAAAAATAATGCTATCCAGTAAGCGAGGTCGAAAGGGCCGAGGAAATAATCTTTCAACTGCGGTTCCATGTCTGTTTTGTTGAAAACGAGTTCCCCTGTATGGAGTGATTCTTTGTCGTGAACCAGTCCAGAAGCTATCTTGGCATCAAAATTGACCCCCGGATGACAATTCGCCTTGCCGCAGGTTTTGGGAAGGTTTTCACCGTATGTGCTGGACTCCGGGTCTGTAGTTGCTTTTGTATTGTGATTACCATGGCAGTCGGAGCATGTGGCGACCATCGAATAACCTTTGCTCAGCGCCCGCCAGTGGAATGATTCCTTATAGGTATCAAACCGGTCGGTTTTAATACCATAATACCATGCGCTCATCATTTCCTTGTTTGAGTGGCATTTTGCGCATGTTGCTGGACTGTTCTGGTGGTTAGTGGATGAATTTGGATCCGATATTGCCCGGATTTCATGAATTCCATGGCAATCGGTGCATGTTGCAGCATCAGGATGGCCTTTTTGGATCTGTGCCCAGTGGATGCTTGTCTTGTAATCGTTTGTTTCCTTTGGATGGCATTTAGAACATATGTTTGTTATATTGTTCCTGCTTGGCCTTCCGATAAAGTTTCCTGACATCACGGTGTAGGATATCAAAGAAGAGTTCGACTGGTCATTTCCCCCGTGACAATCCGCGCATGTGAAACCTTTTTCATAATGAATATTATTCCTGAATTCTGATACAACCTGGGTATGGCAATGATAGCATGAAATATCCTCTTGCGCATAACCAATAGTGGTGAATGAGATTAAAAGTATTAAAAACAATACAAATTTATTATTCAATAATAAATACAGATTTTTTACTGGGGACAACATTTGAGTTACCTTGCCTGAATATGTTTTGTTTCCTATCCTATTATATCCGTTTTTGTCCCGTTTTTGATTATATTACTCTTTTACCTGATACTTTATATAATTTATCGTTTTTTTTATCATTATTTTATGTGTTCATTCTGCCATTTCCGAAAGTTGAACATCAATTAATTAAATATGGTAACTATTCTGAATCAATCGCATTTATGATGAAAACCGACGAAATTGAAAAAGAGATACAATCAATCGCATCCTTCCCTGACAAGAAATTCATGGATATAATCCGCGAAGTTGGATTCGAATGTGATTGCTGTGGAAAATGCTGTACCAGCGAGTTCAACGACCATGTATTTCTCCTGGATAGTGATGCCGAACGATTAATCAGGATTTGCGGCTCAAGCATTCTTCGGCCTGCGCCTTATTTTGAACTTTGCGATAATCTTGGCAGGTTTTATGTAATGGGTTACGCCCTCAAAAATAAACCAGGAGGCGAATGCATATTCTATACAGGAGGAAGGTGCGAACATTACGCGATCCGACCTGATATTTGCAGGATTTTCCCTTACATGCTTCACAGGGAACCGGATGAAAAGGGAAACATTGAGTTCAGGCAGGTAGGCGGTTTAAACAGGCACGGATTATACCATAACGATATAGACGAGGAAACATGCAAAGAAATACTGAAATCCGTAAAAAAATATGAGTCGGATTTCCTGAGGCAAAAATCAGGGTTCATACACGAGATAGAAAAACACTTCAAAAAGCATAATCTCAAACAAAGCCGGCAGATGTATGACAGGAAAATGAGAGAATATGCACAGGGCAAAGACATTGAGGTTTATGTATTCTTCAGGGGAACTTTTAAAAAAGAAATAATTTCCAAACACATTATTAACCCGTAAAACAAAAGAACACCAAATTAAGGCGGATACACAATGACAAAAGGATGCGATTATTGCGGTTTCAGTGACCCGCTGCCGTTTACGTGCAAGTTTTGCGGCGGAACATTTTGTTATAACCACCGCCTGCCCGAATCGCATGATTGCCCCGGGCTTGCATCTTACAAAGAGCGCGTTCGTGACAGTGGAAAATTGTATGAATATGAACCTCAATTAGTTGAGAAGAGACGAAAGGGGCAAGGTTTTAATACATTTTCCAGGGGGATTTCCGTAATAAAAAGCAACTATTCGCTGGCGATTTTAACATTAGCTATCATATCGTTCATTTTGCAGTACATTATCCCGGGATATACATCATACCTGGCTCTTTATCCCGCGGATATACCCGCACGTCCGTGGACTCTTGTCACACATATGTTCCTTCATTCCGGCCCTATTCACCTTTTATTTAACATGATGTTCTTATTCTTTATCGGACCAGAGCTTGAGCGCAGGATTGGTGGAAAACGGTTCCTGGCTGTATTTTTTCTTTCAGGAATAGTTGCGGGAATAGGCTACTCGATATATACTCTATTTGTCAACAAAGATCCTTTTGCCTCCGCAGTCGGGGCAAGCGGGGCGTTAATGGGGATATTTGCATGCCTTGCGGTTCTCGCTCCGCATATACAGCTTTACGTTTATTTTATACCTATGAAAATTACATATGCGTTGATTTTTTTTGCCCTTTTTGACCTCCTTTTTTTCAGTTCCGGGGATGCGATTGCGCATAGTGCACATTTAAGCGGGGTAGTTGCGGGGCTGGTCATTGGCAACCATATCAAAAAGACAGGAAAGTATATCGGATATTGAATATCCTTGACTTATTTTGGCCCGACTACCCGCTTATAATCGCTGTGGTATTCATAGGTTTTATTCATCGCCTCAAGTATTATACGAAATCCCGGGGTTATTTCCTGGACATATACTTTATCTTTCTCAGGATATCCCAGACTGGTATCACGCCAGTTCACAAGCTCCTGCTTGACCAATTTTACTTCTCCGGTAGTGATATTCAATCGCTGCGCAAGGTCTTCTCTTGCTATATCTACCACTGGTGATTCAGGAAAGATGGCATTATTAGAAACCGGTTCATGTTTTACAGTTATACAGCCTGAAACAAGAATCATCATTAACAGGAGGAGCGCGGGAATTTTCATAAAACCGTATTATTGCAGGCAATATTAATAATTGTAATGGCAGTACTATAATTACCTTAGCCAGCCCCGCCTGTAGAAAGCATATGCAGTCAGGGACATTATAAACAGCTCAAGGAAAAATATCTCAGAAAGCCTGACCGGATACGGGCTGTCTATCAAATTCTGCCCAAATAATCCGCTTATGATTGATGGAATAAGCCCGAGACTCGTGATAACTGCGAGAATCCTCATTACCCTGCTTAACTGGACCGATACTGTATTTATGCGAAGATCGATAAGGGAGAAAAGATTATCCCTGATATTCTCGGATGTCTCGGACAGGTAAACCGATTCATCATGGAGAATGCCAAAGAGAGAATGATACTCATCCCTCAAACCGGGCAATATTTTTCTTGTCCTTATGATCCCCAGCACCTGCTTAAAATGCAAGAGGTTGCTGTGGAAATTCTGAATTTCTTTCTTAAAATGGAATGAGTTCTCAAGGAACGGATGCATCTGGCCCACAGGGAGTTCTTCCATTGCGGTTATATTTTGCTCCATCAACCGCACGATCTCTTCATAATCGTTGATTTTCCGGCTGAAAATCGAGTATAAAATCCTGACAATGAAATCATCATCCTTCACAGCCAGGCCATCGCATATCTGATCAAATAGCTCGCTTTTGTCATTGGAAATGGTAACGATGTAGTTACCGGCCCATGAGATAAGCATATTATTTCTCAGGATACTGACATCTTTAATGTCCGCAACTTCCGATTGCAGTTTCGAATCCCGGATGAAGATTGTGGTTAAGTTCTTGAAGAAATCGATCTTGGGGTATGATTCCTTGATGATTTTGCTTTCCAGTACGACCTTTGGGATTTTGAGAATATCGCTGATAAAACCAATATCCAGTTCCGAAACTTCCTGGAAATCAATCCAGATATGACCGGGAGCCGCAATATATCCGGCGATATCTTCCTTTGCTGCATCTTTAATGATGCTGCCATCCATGAGGATGTTGATTTTCATCCGTGAGACCAGCGGCGTGACCTGCTCCACAGGTCTTAACGGGACTGCCCTTTTAACAGTCCTGCCAGCAACGGCAAAAATCCTTGTAACTCTTAACAAGCGGAGCAAAGGAGAAGACCTTCCTATTATTCCCAGAGGAATCCAGGGGATGAAATCCGAAGCCGCAAGTATAACGATTATAAGGTCAATAATGTGCCATGGGTCTATGGCATATGCCTTCCTGGAATCCGCTACGTACAGCTTTAAAATGTACTCAACAATGAATAGCACAAGGATGGCGGATCTCACCACCCTGAAGATTTCCAGCATGAATTGCGAGAAGGTAAAAAAGAACGGCAAAAAAATAGCAGGAATCAGTAACAGCGCAAGCACTATCATCAGGTGATCGGTGAATATCCGGTATACAGGCCCACTTAGTTTACCCCGCAGTCCGCTGGATTGCATGTAATTAAATTAAATGTCCTATAAGAAATACTCTTGGTAAAGAGAAAAAGCATACCATAGTCATAGAATACAATAAGCTTTAAAGCGAAAACTATTTTTACGTTGAGTCTAATTATAGACTGCTATTATTTTAGGGTAGCTTTTATATAAATCATTACAATAATTAAATCGGATGTGAAACATAGTGGAAGATAAAGAATTACCAGGCAATGTTCCCTTAAGACTGGGTGAATATCTCCGGGTGCTGAAGCTGACAAGGAAACCTACGAGAGAGGAGTTTACCGTAATTGCAAAAGTAGCCGGGGCAGGTATATTACTGGTCGGGTTTATAGGGTTTATCATATATTTACTAATAACCGTAATGCCGGGCTGGTTAAAATGAATGAAGAAGCTTCAACAGCCATATATGTTGTAAAGACAACGGCAAACCAGGAAAGAACTGTTGCCAACCTTATGGAGAAAGTGGCAAAAAAGGAACATCTTGGAATTCATGCCATCCTTGCACCGGACGAGTTAAAAGGATATGTTCTTGTCGAGGCAGAAGGTCCTGAAGTCGTTGACCAGGTCATCCAGAACGTGCCGCATGCAAGGATTCTGGTGAAAGGACAGTCAAGTTTTACCGAAATCGCGCACTTTCTCGTGCCTAAACTTACCGTAACCGGAATAACCGAAGGAAGTATCGTGGAACTTATATCCGGTCCTTTTAAGGGAGAAAAGGCACGGGTAAAAAGGATTGATGAAACTCATGAAGAGATTACCGTTGAACTGTTCGAGGCGATGGTTCCCATTCCAGTCACAGTTCGCGGGGATAATGTGAGAATACTTAAACGTGAGGAAGAAGAGAAATAATATTAATAGGAGAAATCAAAAATGGTAAGCGTTGTAGAAGCATTAGTCTCCGGCGGTTCAGCTACCCCGGGTCCGCCACTTGGTCCTTCACTCGGCCCGCTTGGCGTAAATGTAAAAGCGATTATAGATAAGATAAATGAACAAACAAAAGCATTCAGCGGAATGCAAGTCCCGATTAAAGTAATCGTAGATGATAAAAAACAATTCACGATACAGGTTGGAACCCCGCCGACTTCAGCACTCATAAAGAAAGAGGCAGGCGTCGAGACAGGCTCAGGGACACCGAACACGAACACTGTGGGTAATATTACTGTGAAACAGGCAGTAAAGATTGCGCACATGAAGAAGAACGACACCCTTGCAAAGTCATTGAAGAATGTTGTTAAAGAGGTTGTCGGCTCATGCGTTCCGCTTGGGATTACTTTTGAAGGCTTAAAACCCAAGGAAGCCATTGCAGCTATTAATAGCGGTAAATTCGACTCGGAGTTTTCCGAGCCGCTTTAATTTTTTTGTTGCTGCGGATAGATTTTTTTTATCAGCTTATCCCCACATCAGCCCTGTTCTCCGTGATGTGCAGGTAGGTGAGTGCGCCGGGACCGGGGTCGTAATTAAGTGTAAACTGTGATTTTGAATAATCTACTTTATCGTGTTCATGATCGTCTTCATGGTCGGTGTTGAAAATGATATCAGACCCCATAAGCAGGATGTAATGCTGAATAATGTCGTATATACTACGACTTTGTCCTGAACCCGACCAAGAATTCAAAGTATCGGTTGTCGTTAGATTCATGCTTTTATTAAGGAAATCAACATTTATGGAGTTTGGCCAACTACTAACACCTCCGCACAACAGGCAGCCTTTCCATTCTTCATCTCCACTTGGTGAATCGTATTCGATTTTGACTTCAAAATTACTATCTTCTTTCTCTACTTTTATCTCCAATGTTGTGTCTCCGTTTCTGGCCTCAATTTCCCATTCTAGAGGAACAAGACCCGATGGACTCGTGGAGAAAAGATTAACTGAAAAATTGTTTAAAGGAGTCGGGTCGCTTGTGTTAATATCCCTGATAACAATCTGGGCTGGCAGGGAAAAAGTCCCCATAGGGGAAATCACTTCAAGCTCAATAATAGCAGTCTTTTTCTTATCATTAACTGAGACATTTGTATAACTGAGAGTTCTCGCATAGTCAGCCCATGCCTTATAATAATCACTCGTGATATTTACATTAACCTTTCCAATATCGCTGCCGTTTACAGGATTTGTCCGCCCTGTTTTACTGGCATTGGGATACTGTATTATTGTTGCCCCTTTCTTGAAAGAAACTACCGCAGTCCCTTTTCCCCCAACAGACGCACTGCCGTTAACATTAATTACAGGAAGTGTTAATGTCCAGCCGTTATAATGTATTTCAGGTGGAGAAAGCATAACCGTTCCCCCGCCTGCATATTGCGCCCATACCCCGCCGCCCTCGTAAGAGACAACCCTGTCGCCAAGAGTATATTTTATCTTTCCCATAGGTATAGTTACATTAAAATTACTGCTATTTACAACCATGAAACTTGGATTTGTTGTGCTGTTCGGCTCAACCGTCACCGTACCCCCTCCAAGATTGATATTTGTTACCTGAAGCGGCGACTCTCCCAGCGTTACCCTGCTCGCCCGCGAGTCAAGGACTGTAAATGCCTGCTCCGAATTCTTGGAATTTGCAATATCCTCAAGACTGTAAATCGCCGGCACGCCGTACAAGGTTATCATGCCAACTCCAAGAATAGTGATGAACAGGATAATGAGATGACCTATGACCTCTGAAGCTGCAGTTTCTGAGCTCAGGAGCTTCATACGACCTCCGTGTCTAATTGGATGTTCAATATATATACATCTATATTATTCGTATCAAGTTTTGCAGTGCAATCCTGCGATATACAGAAACTCCAGGCCATTACATTACCGAAATAATTCTCCCATCCTTTTGAGTAAGTACTGTTGATTGTTACAATGATATTGCTTACATTCTTATAGAAAACCACATTCGGCACACCTTTAGCAGTAAACCTGCTCATGCCGCTGCCACCTGTGGATGAAATCCCTCCTATGGTTACGATAGGAATCACGAGCACATTGCTCTGGTTAGTGATAAGCGGCTTTGAAACAAGTATTGTATTGCCGTTCGGATACTTTGCCCATACCCCTGTGCCTTCATAAGCAACATAAGTTTCCCCCACGGTGCTTTCAATGCTACGCATCTGCCTGTCAGCCAGAACTATTCTTTCAATTTTGCCTGTTGTTATGTTGGTTGAATTTGCCGTAATATTGATCGAACTGCTTCCGGTAACGCTCAGCGACCCGCCGTACATCTTTAGTTCAACGCTCTGTGAAGGCGCCTGTCCAATTACAACTTTATTGACGTTATTTGCCAGCACGATAAAACTCTGCTTGGTATTTTCTATGTGGTTTGCCTCCTGCGCATTCTTTATTATCGGGTAACCTGCCACTCCTATAATCCCGATAGATAACACCAGTAACCCGAGGATTGTGACGAAGTCAACTACTTCAGAGACTGCATCATCGGAGGAAAGAAATTTAATGGATTTCATTGTTGTTCAATTATTATTGAATTTGTATTGTTATCATAGCTCAGTGTATAGTCCTGAGCATTGCTAAAGATTTGTTCATTTATATTATACGAAGAATTGAAAGGTATCCAGGCTTTTGCACCATTTTCCGCATCCAGGAATATCCTTTCCCCGGTTATATTGATGCCATATTCCTGGTTTGCAATGGTAACGGGAATTGAAAAGTCATATTCCAGCTTGTTCACTCCGCCTCCATTTGATTTTGTTATATTTATAAGGGTATCCATGGAAGTTACCCTTGCTGCAAATCCGCTTCCCAGGATATCAAAACTTTCCCTCATTGCCGCTTGCTGGGAGTTCAAAGTAAGCGTATAAAAAGAAAGAATGGTTGCAGAGAAAACCAGCACTGTAATGAATAAAATGAGAATAAAACCTATCGTAATGGATACCGCATCCTCGTTTTTCAGGAGATTTTTTGGATTCATAGTTTCACCAGGGCACCGAAACAGGAATCGTGATATTGGTACGCATAATGCTGGTTGAAAGGGTTACTGTTGAATAAAGGATGTAATCGCGGGCACGAGTGAAGGCTCTGCTGGACGCTGTGCCATTGATGCTGTAGTTGCCATACGCATTTGCACCGTTTATAAAAATAATAGAATATGGGGGTGTAATATGAGAGGATATATTCGTGTTATTAATGTTATTTACACCGGTTGCCAAAGTATAAGTGTAGTTTGAAGTTGCATTTGTTATATTTATATAAAAGGCTCCAGGTATTAAATTCGCCGTAATGTTGCTGTTATTTACGTTCTGGATTACAATCCAGTTCGCTGTCCCGCTTGGAGTTCCGTTGTCTGTGAAATTGGGGTAGCGGCTGTTATTCCAGTTGCTCACATCCCAGCTCACGCTCACACCTTCCCCATGCAAGGCATAAATTTTTGGCAGATTGGCACTGAAATTTTGCGTCTGGTTTGTGAAATTGGCAATCATGTTACCTTTACTGACCCCGCTAGCATTAGTTGCATTCCTGTAAGCGCTTTTCATTTCATCCCCGCTGATACGCATCAGGTTCATTATATCATATTTTATTGGGTCTCCTCCCGCTTCCCCTGCCATATTGCTTTCAAATATGATATTATTGAGCATCACCGTGGTTATTACAAGTCCGATAGCAATAATGAAACCTGCAAGCAGCATAAACTGGGCATCCTCGTTTTTTATTATTCCCATCACATTCTCCATAAAATAATTTTAACATCAACGATATTGTACAGGCTGGTTGACGGATCGATATCATTTATCGGGTTATTTGGCAAATTCGTCTTATTGATGTCGCCACTGTGCAATGCGATTTTCCTTGAAACTATCACAGCATTTTCAGAAGGGTTCCCGTTGTATATCATTCTCCGGGTGACATAAGTAGACCCATTATCGGCAAGAAAAGTCAGTTCCACATTATGGGCAATGCCCTGCGTTATCAGAGTGGCACCCAGTATGTTCGTCAGGTTATTTGTAAGATTGTTTTGAAGGTACGAAGCATTTCCATTTTCCATATACTTTGTTCCATTCCAGACATATTCTTTGCCATTCCACGTGAGCACATCATTTTTAAGCTTTGAATTATATCCCGGCTCCGTATAATCCAGAGCCCCCAGAATATCCTGCCCGAGCACCTGAAGCTCGGTTTCCACATGCACATTCGCGGTTGAAGAAGTAAGCGGCGTCATCGAGGTCGCGTCTATCGCATATACTATGACAAGAAGCATTATTGTAGCGGCAGCCACGCCCTCCAGGGTATGCATCTGGGCTTTATCATCGAACATTACCAGACCCTCACTGACATGATGGCATAAGTTTGATTACCGTTTGTGGAATTTACGATCAATACAAGGCGTTTAGTCTGCCCAATATCGGTGGTTTCCGGGAGCGCAGGTCCGCTCTGGTTCATCAGGCTATTGGAGGTTATATTTACAACAGATATATTCATGTCGAAAACTGTTTGATTGCTAAAAAGTCCAATTTGTTTAAGAACATCTGTTTCATTATTTTTTAATTTCGCGTAAAAATTCGATAGTTTTCCTTCATCTATGACATTTAACTCGCTTGCCTTATCTGCATGAAGCAAACGTTCAACAAGTACTGTTCCTGCCCTGTCTGCGGAAAGCGTCGCCTTATCCGAGCCAGATTGGAAGGGTAAGAATAAACCATAAACGAACTGGAATACAAAAATTACCGCCAGTAGAAATATCCCGATACCTGTGATATAGTCTATGGTTACCTGAGCTGAATCGCTGTTCTCATTTTTCACAGCTTTAATTAAGCGTTCAATAATATTAAATCTTATGAATGTTAAAAAATAAAAATATGAAAATGGTTAAAAATAACCATTTTTAAGTTGTCAGGACTATTTCGATACTGATATCTTTTGGCACTTGTATGCGCATTAACTGGCGCAAAGCCCGCTCATCAGCATCAAGGTCGATGAGCCTCTTGTGGACTCTCATCTCCCAGTGATCCCAAGTCGCGCTCCCTTCGCCGTCCGGGCTCTTCCTGCACGGAACCACCAGTTTTTTAGTGGGTAGGGGAACCGGGCCGGAGATATTAACTCCGGTTTTTACTGCGATGTCTTTTACCTGGGAACATATCCCATCAAGTGTAACAGGACTCGTTCCTGATAAACGTATTCTTGCTTTCTGTACCATTTTGAACTCCGTTTTATAAATTAAAAAAGGAGATTAAATGCGTGGTTTAATATCCTGGACCATGCCTGCTGCAATGGTCATTCCCATATC
>JBGPUU010000072.1:0-13522 GCA_041491305.1 Candidatus Methanoperedens sp. | reverse complement strand
TGATTTAATTCGAACGAGGAAAAATATATAAGGTGCAAGCTACAATTTACACTCTAATCGGTTGGCTTATTTGGCAACTCAGAGGGTTAAATCCGTCTAGGGCTGTTTTTATTAGGTTAATTGGTTTAAAAATAAAGGAAAGAAATTAAAATGGACAACGATAGAAGAGGCGGCGGCTTCCGTGGAGGAGGCAGAGGTTTCAGACCAAGCGGACCAAGAGAAATGCATAAAGCAACATGCGCAGATTGCGGCCAGGAAACTGAAGTACCTTTTGCACCCTCTGGCGACAGACCTGTATATTGCAGGGAATGCTACCAGAAACACAAACCAAAGAGATATTAAAAATATTACCCGATAATATTTTGATAATTTTCAAATAATAGAGCATTGAATTGCTCTATACTTTTTTATTTAATAGAATTCCGTGGGTAATCCTGATTATAAAAATTGGAATAAAAAAAAATTTATATTATAAATATCTGGATTCAATCCAGTTTTTCAATTCCCGCTTTCTTGACGAATGGTTTATTAATCTTATCCGGCATCCATGCAGGCTTGTTTTTCGGGGCGCTCACAATCTCCTTCCATCCCTTGAATATATGAACCTTTTTTGTCCCCCGTTCCCTCAGTCTTATCTCGACCGGTTTGCTTTTCGTTCCTCCGATGCGGTTAGCTGCTTTGAGCGCTGCCTGCCTTGGCTGTTTCCCCGTGAAAACACTGGTTTCTGTTCCGTTTTTACCAATTAATACAAAATTCTTGGTTTCTGCCATATTCTAATCTCCTTGCAGCCCTTCGATGCTGCTATCCTGAATACACGCTATCCATTCATAAAACTAATGCCCATGAATAAACATGCGGGAATCCTGTTCCCCTCATATTTGATGTGCAGATATTATGACAACTGCATCTGTGCTGCCATCAGCGTATGTTCCATCAATATCGCAATGGTCATGGGTCCCACGCCTCCGGGCACTGGCGATATTAATTTCACCTTCGGCAGGACGTCATCAAAATCAACATCCCCGTACACCCGCTCGTCCTGCCACGTTATGCCAACATCGAATACGATTGCTCCCTCTTTCACCATATCGGCTTTTATAAGCCCGCGCACGCCTGTTGCCACAATCAGGATGTCCGCTTCTATTGTATGGCTTTTAAGGTCTTTTGTATATACATGGCATATCCTGACAGTAGCATTGCGGTTAAGCAGCATTATCGCGGCTGGTTTCCCTACCACATTGCTGTGCCCGACAACTACCACTTCCTTACCCTGCGGGTCAATATTAAATTCCTCAAGCGCCCGTACAATCCCTTTGGGCGTACATGGCACAAATCCTTCGCGCCCTATGAGCATTTTTCCCATGTTGAGCGGATTAAAGCCGTCCACATCTTTTTCAGGGGCGATGCGCATCATTACCGTGCGTTCATCGATGTGTTTCGGAAGTGGAAGCTGCACGAGTATCCCGTGTATCTCAGGCCGTTTATTCAGGGTATCAATCAGCCCGATTATTTCCTCCTGCCCTACTTGCGCTGGAAACTTGTGGTCTTCGGATGCAATTCCCACGCGTTTGCATGCCCAGTGTTTGAGTTTGACATACAGCTTTGAAGGGGGATGCTCCCCAACGAGTATGGTTGCGAGAGCCGGTTTGATGCCATGTTCATTAACGAATTCCTCAACCCCTTTCTTGACTTCTGCCTCGATATCCTGAGCGATTTTTCGCCCGTCAATGACACGCGGATCTGTGACCTCGGGAAGCGGTTCCATAAACCTCACTCATAAGGAATCGGGAACTGTCCGCAAAGGTCAAGGATAGTTCTCTTTACTTCTTTTAATTTTTCAGCATCGTTCATATTCTGGATGATTTCATTGATAGCCCAGGCAATAGTCACCATTTCTTTTTCCTTCATACCCCGCGTTGTAACTGCGGGCGTGCCAATCCTTATGCCGCTTGTGATGAAAGGACTTTTTGTCTCAAATGGTATGGTGTTCTTGTTCAGGATTATCCCGGCTTCGCCAAGTCTTGCCTCTGCATCCTTGCCTGTAATACCCGAAGATGTAAGGTCAACAAGCATGAGGTGGTTATCCGTGCCTCCCGAAACCAGTTCGTTCCCCCTTGATAACAATTCAGAGGCTATTTTCTTTGCATTTGCAACTATCTGCTTCTGGTATTCATTGAAATCCTTATTCATCGCTTCCTTGAATGCAACGGCTTTTGCGGCGATGACGTGCATGAGAGGCCCGCCCTGTATCCCCGGAAAAACCGTCCTGTCAATCTCTTTGGCATATTCTGACCTGCACATTATCATGCCACCGCGGGGACCTCTTAGAGTCTTGTGCGTGGTCGTTGTGACAAAATCAGCGTACGGAACCGGGTCGGAATGAATGCCTGCAACGACCAGCCCTGCAATGTGAGCAATATCGGCAAGTAAAAGAGCATCAACTTCATCCGCTATTTCCCTGAACCTCTTGAAATCAATCTCGCGGGGGTATGCGCTTGCTCCACAGACTATAAGTTTTGGTCTGTTTTTTCTGGCGATCCCTGATAAATTATCGTAATCTATTGTCCTTGTATCTTTTGAAACACCGTAGGGCACGATATTGAATAATTTTCCTGAAAAATTCACCGGGCTTCCGTGGGAAAGGTGCCCGCCATGAGATAAATCCATGCTCATGATAGTATCCCCGCACTTGAGCATAGCGAGATAAACTGCCATGTTCGCCTGTGAACCCGAATGCGGCTGCACATTGACATGCTCGGCCTTGAAAAGTTTCTTTGCCCGCTCTATCGCAAGGTTCTCGGCTGCATCCACAAACTCGCATCCGCCGTAATACCGCTTTCCGGGGTACCCTTCAGCGTATTTATTGGTCATCACCGAGCCCTGCGCCTGCAGGACTGCGCGGCTTGCATAGTTCTCTGATGCGATGAGGTTTAGTTTATTTCTCTGTCTTTCAACTTCATGTCTCATTATTTCATAAATTTCAGGGTCGATTGTTTTTAATGGCATAATAATTCCTTTTCCAGTGGTTTATGATTGTAAAATTTTCACTTTCTTTCCTTCTATTCGCAGCCGGTTTTCGATGAACAATTTCACGGCTTCGGGATAAATCTTGTGCTCCTGTTCAAGTATCCTGTCTGCAAGCGTCTCCGGCGTGTCATCCTCTTTCACTTCCACGCATGTTTGCAGGATAATAGGGCCGCCGTCAAGTGTTTCAGCCACAAAATGCACAGTGCATCCTGCAACTTTCACGCCATGGTCAAACGCCTGTTTCTGCGCATGAAGACCCGTGAAAGCCGGCAACAGCGCGGGATGTATGTTAAGTATGCGGTTCCTGTAAGAATGAAGCAATGTTTTTCCGAGTATCCTCATGTATCCCGCAAGCAGTACAAGTTCTGCATCGTGCTTTTTTAAAACCGTAAGAATCTCTTTCTCGTATAATTCCTTTGATGCAAAATTTTCAGGATTGACAAAAACAGCATCGATTCCATGTTTTTTTGCGCGCAGAAGTGCGTAGGCATCCCCCACATCACTTATCACTACGGAAATCCGCGTTTTCAAATATCCGTTCCCGATACTGTCTATGATTGCCTGTAGGTTTGAGCCTCTTCCCGAAACAAGCACTGCTATATTCGTCACGAGACGCCCATATACCTTCGGGAATATAATAGGTTTTGGTTTATTTGTGTTTATAAAATTCGGTTACTATATCATTTGTGCAGTTGATTTGCGATTTTGCCATCCCCACAGGGCAATCCGGTTTATGTTTGTCACCGCAATGTAAACAGGCATTCTCAAGAGCACGCAGATAATCGATTTTAGATGGAATATGTTCGGTCAAACATTTCACCTCATTTTATGTAACAACCTAAAAACGAATAAACCTTTTTGTTATGCAGATATTTGGCAATACCGCAATAAACCCATAAGATTTTAATATATCCTGTTGGTATTAAGTTGATTGATAATATGCCTTCTCCACTGAAATACGATGATGACGAATACAAATTATCTGCTATTAACACAAAAAATGAAGTCATAGAAGTCATCGTATGCAAATGCAAGCATTGCAATGAAGTCGTTCCGAAAGTCGGGATATGCAAGGACTGCAATACAGAATACGAACATAAGAATACAGTGGAAAATCCTGAAACCGGGTTTATCCATTTTATTTTTGAATGTTCGGGATGCCCTCCCGCGAAAAGAAAAGCGCAGAAGATAATAAAGATAAATGATGGCAATAACAAAGATTCAAGAGACGATTTGATAAAGAGCTTCCTTTAATCAATAAAAACCGGGTTATCAGAATGCGGGATTAAATTTAATTCCCTGGCAGTTTTCAACAGTTTTTCAACCGCGGCCGCACCATCCCCGATTTCCAGCGTATAATCATTCACATAGAGCCCGATGTGCTGGTCTATCACATCATCATCCAGTTCCTGCGCATTGCTTTTGATATATTCACGCGCTTCATCCGGATTCCGGTACGCATATTCTATGCTTTTTTTAATAAGGCTGTCAATTTTGCGGATTGCTACTGCGCCCAATTTTCTTTTTGCGAAAATACCGCCAAGAGGTATTGGCAAACCTGTTTCTTCCTCCCACCATTCCCCGAGGTCAGCGAGCTTTACAAGATTATATGAAGGATACGTGAACCTGCTTTCGTGGATGATTAAACCCGCGTCAACAGTTCCCAGACTGACCGCGTTCATAATCCGGTCAAATGGCATCTCAACAATATTCTTTATTTCGGGATTGAATAGTTGAAGGAGCAGATATGCGGTTGTCATCTTTCCCGGGATTGCAATGCTTTTTCGCGAAAGTTCTGCATATTGTATCTTTTTCTTGGCAACAATCAAAGGCCCGCAGCCCCTTCCCAGTGCGCTTCCCGTATGGAGAAGACAATAATCCTCTCTTAAAAAACCAAAAGCATGGAAGGAAGCCTTGGTAACATCCAGTTCTTTATTAAAGGCCATCTTATTTAATGTTTCAACATCTCTTAGTATTTCAGAAAATTCGACATCCATTTCAATTTTTTTATGGGCTAAAGCATAGAAAATAAATGTATCATTGGGGCACGGGGAATATCCCAAAGAGATTTTTTCCATCATATCCTCTTAATAAGCTCGCTTACGACCTTATTGCAATTTGAAACCGCAAGCGGTATGTTCCATTTTTTTGGCTCCCTTTTTTCAATGATATTGCTTATCCCACGTATTTCAACCACAGGTATCCCGTACATGGCGCAAATATGTGCCACTGCTGCCCCTTCCATATTTTCGCATATCCCGTTAAAACGGTTCTTCAGGAGTTCTCCGCTTTCCCCGGTTCCAGAGCATTGCGATACTGTAATAAAATTACCGTATGCCGCATTAAATCCGAGGTCACCTGAAACTTTTACAGCAAGTTGTGATAGATCGCTATCCATCGGAAAAGTATTGAAATATTCTTTCTTATTTTTTAAAAGCGGAAAACCTATGAACTCCATGGATTTCCAGCCGTCACATGTCAATATCCCTTCCTCGGCATAGTTTTCACTTTGCGCAACCGCAATATCTCCTGTCCGGGTGCCTTTAAATCCACCGCCGATGCCGAAAAGTATCATTAAGTCCACATCGTAATTTTCAAACATCAAGGTCGCGGAGTGAGCCGCATTGACTTTGCCAACGCCGCAATGAGTAAATATGATGGATTTCCCATGCAGTTCTCCATCTGAAATTATTTTTATCTCAGCATCCGGTTGCGGCCGTATTTCTCGTCCCAATTCTCTTGTTTCAAGGGATGTGGGCGCAATAAGTGCCAGATTCATATATTCTTTATGGATAAATGGTTATATCTATCTGGCGTTTACATCTGATTCACACGAATTTCACAACCCTGATTATATACATTACATTGTAAAACCGTTGAAAATAATGTTAACTTTAAGAATCCTGGTTGAATTTGTCACTATAATATTAGCACTGGCAGGAGCCTATTTCATAGCAGGCACCATAGGCAGGAGAATCGATGATGATATGCTCCGGGCTAAGGTTTTTCTTAACAAATCGTTTATGAAGGAACATTGGATTCTGCTGTTGCTTGCATGTTTCTTTTTCCTGGTTTATGCAACGATTAAATTTTATCAGATATACGGAATACTGCTTGATAATAATTTAACCGATTTGATTGAACAAATAATCGTACTCGGGATACTGGCATGCAGTATTTTGTCACAATATAATTTGTCCAAATTGATAAACCGATGACAACAAAATATTGATATGTTGCAATAAACATGTATAATCGATGGCACGAAAGCTGAATCCCAGGGACATGCTCATTCTAAGGAAACTTGCGCCTGAGCTTATTGAAACCACATGCGGGCATGCAGGTCATGAATTCAGGTCGGTGCTTCCTCCCGTGAGCCAGCACATTTCCACATCCCCGGGAGATTTCAGGGAACGTCTTATGAAGCTTTCAGATGATGAATTGAATTATCTTGCCAGCCTGATTTTTGAGGGAATGGAGAGCCTCCACTGCGTAAAGAAAGAGCATGCCGATGCCCTTATCGAAGTGGTTGGCGCCCGCATCTCCAAAGTTATAGCCGCTGAACTGCTTGAACTTTATAAGTTCGTGGGTGATTGAAATGCCGCATGTAATGGAATTGTTCGGAAGAACGCGCGTTGTGGTGAAAGATGGAAAAGTGGTGGAGGTTGGTGAACCAGTTGCGGACTGGTGTCCTGTGTTCAGCAAAGTTGCGCAGGTTTCAAAGCTCACACGGGAAGAAGCAAAAAAGAATATGGAATACAGGATACGGGAAATCGGGATGTTCACCCCGAAAAGAAGGTTTGACTACGGTATTTTCGTAAATTTCGGCGCAAGCGAAATAATGATGACAGCGCTCCGGCGGGGACTCATTGATTCCACGGTCACGGTATGCGATGGAGCAGGCACTGTGATAACGGGCGACCCGTCGCTTGTCCAGGGTATGGGCGCATTGATGTCAGGGCTTATCGAGACTGAACCGATACCTGAGATTATCGATGGGATTGAATCGCGCGGCGGCGTTGTACTTGATAAAGAAACCGCCATAATAGACCAGGTTATGGGCCTGCGGAAGGCATGTGAACTTGGGTTTAAGAATATTGCAGTGAGTGTTGCCGCGCCTCACGATGCGGGTAAACTTCGCGCAATAGAGAAAGAGTATAATATTAATCTAATCCTTATCGGGGCGCACCTTA
The DNA here is from genome assembly GCA_041491305.1 of Candidatus Methanoperedens sp. Lineage (GTDB taxonomy): Archaea > Halobacteriota > Methanosarcinia > Methanosarcinales > Methanoperedenaceae > Methanoperedens. The sequence continues at coordinate 6,302 of JBGPUU010000072.1, read as the reverse complement.
CCGGGTTAAAATACGGGGATGCCCGCGAGTTTATAGAGAAAATGGATATAATAACAGGATGCGCCTCAAAGACTGTGCGCGACCTGGTAAAACCTGTTCTCCAGGCAGGCACTTCCGTGCCAATGTTTGCCATAACGCAAAAGGGCAAGGAGATGCTTATTGAAAGGGCAAAGGACATTGATGCTTCCATTCTCGTTAATACCACTGAATTGCCGGTGCTGCCCGAACATAAGCAGCCAAGACCGCTGGGGTAAATAAAAAAACTGCATCTTTTTTCATGATTAAAAATCATACATTTGTACACTGATTATCCTTTTTGTGATGAAAACATATCACGATTAAGACAAAAGGACAATATCATACTTAGCCATGGAAAAATCGTTATTCCAAAAGGAAAGATTTATAATGTATAATAAGGTAGCTCGTTAGAAAACTAGTCCACGATAGTTTTTTATGGTGATTTCAGTTCAATAAAGGAGGAAAAATAAATGGTCTTAGACTTAACCATGAGCATGGCTGTATTGGCACTTTTAGGAGCGCTTGCTACTATTGCGGGATGCATCGAAGATTTGGAATCCGATGTAGGTTCCCAGAGCAATCCCAATTCCCAGGTGCAATTAGCCCCTCAGATGAATCTTCTGCATAGGATATATAACAAAGCGATTTCTGGCGAGCCGATTAGCAACGGTATGTCTGCCGTAATCGGTGGTACTGTGGCTACAGTACTTTTAAACGCCAAGTTTTATCCATTGACTGCTATAGCATTGGGCGCTTTAATAGGCGCAATAATACTGGGTATTTTCGCAACTACTTCGTATGCGGGCAGGGTGGCGAGCCAGACAAGGTTCAAGCAACCCCTGTACATGGATATCATGAGATATACCACGCCATCGATTATAGGGCATAATTTCATTGTTTGTTTCTGCCTTGTTGCGATTGCGTATATCCAGTATGCAATTCTCGGATATCCGTTCACAATTCCGTTCCTCGCATTGATATGGGGAATATCCGTCGGCGCTATCGGTTCATCGGTCGGCGACGTACACTATGGCGGAGAGCGCGAATTCCAGAACCGTGAATTCGGATGCGGTCTTAACACGGCGCTTTCCGGGCGCATTGTAAGGAGAGCCGAATCGGGCTTGAGGAACAGTATAGACAACGTCTGGTTCTGCGCAAAGTTCGGAGGACCGGCAACAGGCATCGGTCTTGGTCTCACGGTGTTCTTTTCAAGCTGGCCCACGACTATATGGGGATATACATGGACAGCAATGGGCGTTGGTGCTATAATCATAGCTGTTATGGCAGTTATGAACAGGTTGGTAGAAATCAATGTGAAGAACGCATACGGCCCATACAAAGAAGACAAGAATGAAAAGGAGGCCTCAGCATAATGGTATTACTTGATCCGACAACAATCATCGATATCCTTCTGATAGGATTAAGTGGGACACTTATCTGTCTTGCTGTTCACTTTATCCCTGTAGGCGGCGCGCCTGCAGCAATGGCGCAGGCTACGGGGATAGGTACGGGAACTGTGGAACTTGCGGCAGGCTCAGGACTTGTAGGCCTGATAACCTCAAGTTACATGTATGCCTATGAACCATCGGCTGATGTATATTTAGTGATGGCAGCCGGGGCAATGGGCGCTGCAATAATGCTTGCAAGCACGATGCTTGCAGGCGGTCTCATTTATGCATACGGCGTGGCTGTGCCTTTTGCTTCTGCCCAGGTTAAAAAAGACCCGATTACAGGCCAGCGGCAGGACACCTATGTATCCAAAGGAACGCAGGGACAGGGCATTCCGACCATCTGTTTCGTAAGCGGCGTTGTAGGCGCAGCGCTTGGCGGAGCAGGCGGGGGACTTATCTATTATGTCCTGATGGGGTACTATACACCATTAATTACTACTCACGCAGCAGCAGTGGCAGGCGTATTTACCATGGGTGTATTCTATGTTAATTCAGTTATCCCGTCCTACGGCGTGGGCGGCACAATCGAAGGAGTACACGACCCCAAGTTCAAAAGGGTAGTTCCAAAAGACGTTTTCACAAGCGCTATCGTGAGCATGGTTTGCGGCATTGTAGCAATATTAATCGCCGGAGGGATGACAGCATGAGCGATGTTAAAGAAATAACCCCTATTAATCTGCTGTTATTGGGAATAATCGGAGGTCTGGTTGGAATATACGCATCGCCTCTTTTTCCACCATATACTTCGATATTCGGAGCGCTTGGAGCGATATGTGCGATTATATGGAGTGCTGAAGCTGTAAGACGCGTTGCCAAGTACGGTCTGGGAACAGGCGTACCTTCTATAGGACAGATAGCTATGGGTATGGGCATCATTGCAGCCATGTTCGGTCTGGCAATAGTCAAGGTTCTGACCAAAGACCCGCGTGGAATATACGCAGGTCCCATATTGGCACTGATAACCGCATCGGTTATCGGATTCATCATAGGCTGGTTTGCCCAGAACGTTATAAAAATGAAAATCCCGGTAATGATCCGGTGCATGACTGAAATCGCAGCGGCAGGCGCTTTAATCATTATCGGTTTTAGCGCATCGGTAGCCGGGAATTATGATTTCGTTGGAAGTTTTATTCCCCTGGTCTTTGATAACGGCGTAATCCTTGCGGTGTTCTGGGTCGGAGCGATGGCAATGCTTCATCCATTCAACGCATGCCTTGGACCAGACGAGAAACAGAAAAGGCTTCTATACCTTGCAGGCTCAACCGGGGCGATAACCATGGCATTGATGGGTATAGCCGCAATCATGACTCTTGGAATAATGGGCGCAGTCACACTGGTTATCGGAGTAATCCTGTGGCTCATCTTCTACAAGAAATTCTGGGATGAAGTCTATAACGATGCTGCGTCGGTAGTCGGAACCGGATTGATTCCAAAGACGGAGGCATAAACATGAGTCATATAAGAGTAGTCCCGGAACTGCACTTGATATTGAATCCGGCAACAGGCGTAATAGCTGAAGAGCGGGATGATGTTGTGGAGTATTCACTGGACGGCGTAAAGACACAACTGGACGAGCTTGATAAAATAGTAACGGATATGATGAACCAGCTCGACCCCAAAGCGCCGCTCTTGAACATGTTCCCCGGGCGGGAAAACGCTTCATATAACGCCGGGATAGTAACCAACGCATTCTATGGCGCAGTAATAGGATTTATTGTATCCTTTTTATTGCTCATCCTTGTGAAGTTAGGAGGGATATAAATGGCAACTAAAGTCAAACCCGCGGCAGGATGGCCTGTCGTTAAAGGAGAATATGAATCCGGAAATCCCGAAAACCCTGTCGCTGTTACAACGTGCGGTTCGCATCTTAAGGGCGCATCGCAGATTGCAGCAGGCGCTTCTATAACAGGACCGCATAAAACAGAAAACCTCGGTATAGAGAAGATTGTTGCAAATATCATCTCCAACCCGAATATCCGCTTCCTGCTCGTAACGGGTTCGGAAGTCAAGGGGCACATATCGGGTGAAGCCATAATTAAGATACACCAGAATGGTATCAAAGATAACAGGATTGTCGGGGCCACAGGAGCTATCCCGTACATCGAAAACCTTCCTGATGATGCCATCAAGAGATTCCAGGCGCAAATCCAGGTAGTCGAAATGATTGGTACCGAGGATGAGGGCGCGATTGTTGCAAAGATAAAAGAACTTGCTGCAAAAGACCCGGGCGCATTTGCAGGCGAACCGATGATAATTGCGGTCGGCGTAAAGGAAGAGGCTGCAGAGGTTGGCGGTGTGAAACCCATGTCGGCCGAGATAGCAACAGTACAGGCGCGGATTAAGGGAATCCAGGCGCAGACCATAGGAATCGGCAATCTCAACAAGCTCATGTCCGGTATCTATGCAGGGAAAATAGAAGGCATAATGATCGGCCTGGTAGTGGGATTGACCATACTTGGCATAACAATATTCGGAGGCGCTTAAAATGGCAGAGAAAGAATACGAATACGGAAAAGGCGTACCTATGGTAGTAGCCCCTTCAATGGCGGCCATTGAACAACTGGTTGAAGATATCAGGTACAGGGGCCAGCTCATAGCAAGGAACCAGAAACTTGAATCAGGAGTCGGGGCCACCGGCGTGATAGGATTCGTAATCGGTTTCGTGATAGTTATGGCGGCGGTACTGGTTCCGGTATTGAGGTGATAATATGGCAGATAAAGTCCCTATAGTAATCGTAGATCCAGAGGACTACAAGAATATTCTCCTGAAACTGAACGAGATTGACGAAAAGATTGAGTTCACAAATTCAGAGATTCACCAGAGATATGGGAAAAAAATAGGAAGAGATATTGGAATCCTGTATGGAATATGCACTGCCCTGATGGTAGTAGTAGTATATTTATTACTTCTGCTCTCGCCTGTGCTTCCAAGATTGCAGTCATTCCTCCAGAGCGTATTATTTAAATGAGGTGCTAAGATGTTCAGATTTGATAAGAAACAAGAAGTATTTGATTTCGGCAAGATAAAAGTCGGCGGACAGCCGGGAGAATATCCAACAGTACTGGTCAGTACGATGTTTTACTTAAAACATAAGATCGTGACCGATGAAGACCATGGTGTTTTCGATAAAGCTGCTGCTGAGAAACTGTGGAATACACAGGAAGTAATGGGTGATACAACAGGAAATCCATATTTCAACCAGCTTGTGGGTGAAACACCTGAAGCGATTAAGAAATATATCGACTGGTTCGTGGATATCTGCGATGACATCCCGTTCCTTGTTGATTCATCAGACGGTCATACAAGGGCAGCAGCGGCAAGATACGCTAAAGAAATCGGTGTCGAGAAACGCGCCATTCACAACTCCATCAATGCAAGCATTGGCGCTGATGAGATAAAAGCGCTCAAAGAGAGCAAGCTTACATCGGCAATCATACTTGCATTTAACGCCACAAACCCGAGCGTTGAAGGCAAGCTTGAAATTCTTGAGAAGGGAGGAACAGGGCAGGCAAAAGGAATGCTCGATGTTGCGAAGGAAGTTGGAATCACAAGACCTCTTGTGGATGTGGCTGCAACACCGCTCGGAGCAGGTTCTGGCGCAACAATCAGGTCGGTTCTTGCTGTAAAAGGCAAGCTTGGACTTCCTGCAGGCGGAGGTTTCCACAACATGGCTTCTGCATGGGACTGGATGAAGAAATACAAGAAAACAGACCCTGACGCAAAAACAGAGTCATGGCCGCCTGTGGACATAGGCACAAACCTTGTTGCACAGATAATGGGCGCGAATTTCCTTCTATATGGCCCCATAGAGAACGTAAAGCGTGTGTTCCCTGCTGTTGCAATGGTGGACATCATGCTGGGTGAAACCGCAAAAGACCTTGGTCTTAGTGTGCTTGCAGAATCACACCCGATAAAGAAATTGGTGTAAGAATACACCGATTTTTTTCTTTTTTTCTTTTTTATTTTAGAATACCTTCCGAAGCAGGACTTTCAGTTACTTTATTATAAATTATTGGAGTAAATGTTTTTGGAAAAATCAGATGGTTGTTTTCGCACTCTAAGGATAGTTGGTACAGCTTTAGCCTTAACCCCGATTATTGCTGCCCTGCCGAAATTTTTTGTGAATTTGATCATCGGCGAGACTTTTCAATTGAGTCAGGAATACGGAGTAGCTTCAAGTCTGATGATAACCGCAGGGTTCATCCTCATTCTTTACGTGTCAGTGGAAAAATTTAAAGAGGGATACCGGGAATCGCTTGCAGAAAAACGTGATAAATAGGTTCTCAGCCACAACGGAATACTTTAAATACTGTTCAAACCCAATACGTTCAGGATAAATTATGGCGAAGTGGACATTACTGATTATCTTATTGCTGTTACTGCCCGTAGCGAGTGCAAGTTACCCGAAACTCAATGGTTTTGTTACTGATAATGCCAATATTATAGACCCGGTATATAAGGATAAGATAACACAGCTTGCGCAGAATATTGAAAAAGAAAGCACTGTGGAGATTGCCGTAGTCACCGTAGATTCTCTTGATGGAGAATCGATAGAGATGTATGCCGCAAATCTCTTTCAGCAGGCAGGAATCGGGAAAAAGGATAAAGACAATGGTCTTTTGATCCTGGTAGCAAAACAGGAACGGGAGTACAAGTTTGAAGTAGGCTACGGGCTTGAAGGCACTATCACTGACAGCATGAAGGTCAATATCGGGGACAGGATTATCGTGCCGAATTTCAGGAATGGCGAATACGGTAAAGGCATATACGAGTCAATGGTGGTTATCGAAGGGCTGGTCACAGGGAATGAAGAAGTAAAATCCCAGTATAGC
>JBGPUU010000071.1:0-13688 GCA_041491305.1 Candidatus Methanoperedens sp. | reverse complement strand
CGGCTTCTTATAGAACGCGGGTTCAGGGTGTTCGGGGAGAAAAAAAAATCAATCCAGATAAAAGATATCAATGATGTGGAATTTAGCAAGAGCTTCTTGTTCGGGACAGGTATAGATATAAAATATGTTGAAGAAAACAGGAAACGCAGCATTTTTATTGAATTTACTGTCCCGCCGGAAGCAAAACAAATTGAAGATAAAATCCTGTCATTGAAGAGAGGAGACATCCTTGAACCGGTTGAAGTTCCAAAAGGAGAAACAGGAGGGATTTCATTGGAAGAAGCCGAGCAAATTGCGCTGCATTTTATGGAGGAAAGAGCCGGGAACCTTAAAGTGGATGAAATACGACATATTGCAGGTGCCTGGAATATTATCATGTCCAACCAGGACAGGTATGCCGTTGTAGTTGCCGATGACGGGAAAGTGGAAGCATGGAAAAAGTTAGGAAAAGCTATTGATGAAAAACATTAGCGAAAGCGTGATTTCATTTTCTTAAAACTGCTTTCAGGGAATTCTTATATGGTCTTTCATCCATGTGACTGCGTATGAACGCATGGAAAACACTGGCAATAGTTATGATTGCCCTGCTGATTATCGCCATCGGAATCAGATTTGTCTATATAGAAGGCCATACATTCAAGCTTTCAGAGACACAAAAAACATTCGCAATAAACTCAAGCCGGGATGCGCTGAAAAACGAGATAGGGAGTAACAACTATAACATTACAGTCCAGGACCACGGCAGGATAATATCAACAGCAAACGGGGATAAAAAGGTCGTTCGTGTTGTTTTTACTAACAGCAATACAATCATAACCGCTCTCGTTGATATGGATACAGGCAGTGTTGTGGAAAAGAGCACGGTGGAACATAGCGGCTGGATGACAGAATATCAATACGGGGAAAGCCGGGAACATAAACGATTGTTCAGGGCGACATAATGGAAACTGTAATGGAAATGCAGGGTGTCTGGAAAATTTATCGCATGGGCGAGTTTGACGTACCTGCACTTGCTGGAATAAACCTGGCAATCAAAGAACGCGAGTTTGTAGCTATAACAGGACCCAGCGGTTGCGGCAAATCAACTATGTTAAATATGATAGGCTGCCTGGACATGCCCACCAGGGGAAAGGTTTTACTTGAAGGCAAGGATATCTCGGAATTCAAAAGTAATGACCTGGCCCGTGTAAGAGGGAAAAAAATCGGGTTCATATTCCAGACTTTTAATCTGTATCCAACCCTGACGGCCCTTGAGAATATCCGGCTGCCGATGAGGATTCATGAAATTCCTGAACCTGAGGTGGATGCAGTATCCAGAAAATTGCTTGATATGGTTGGTTTATCAGAACGCGGAACTCATTTCCCGGCGCAATTATCAGGCGGGCAGCAGCAGAGGGTTGCAGTCGCAAGGGCGCTATCCACCGGTCCCTCTATTCTCCTGGCAGATGAGCCTACAGGAAATCTTGATACAAAATCAGGAGGCGAAGTAATGGATGTTTTTAAAAGTTTAAACAGCGAGGGATTGACTATAGTGATGATAACGCATGATCCGAGAATTGCAGGGTATGCAGGAAGAGTTGTGAAAATGCTGGATGGAAAAATAGTAGGTGAAACATGAATAAATACAATTTATTTTTGATTATCATATCGGCATCGCTGTTTGCACAGGTTGCCTCTGCCGATTATCTTGTAACCGAAAGCGCGCCTGTTTATCCCGGAGATACGACCTATGTATATTTCGTTGTAAATAATACAGGATTTGGTCAATTTCTGAATGACGTATCAGTCAGACTCCTGCCCAAGGAAAATGCCTCAGCTAATGCAGTAACTATACTCAATGATGTATATTCGCTGGGAACTATACCGGATTGGAATTCCCAGAGAACTGCAAGGTTCAAAATCCATGTGAATCCGGATGCGGCTGAAGGCGATTATTTTTTCAATGTTTTTATTTATTACAGGGGGCGGCCAATAAGCAGCAATACCCCGGCGCCTATGGTGACAACCCAGCTTAAGGACCAGATATTAACTATAAAAGGAAACCCTGTGGTAGTGCTTTTCAATTCTACGCTTGGCATTGTAGCACCGATGAGCGTCAATCATGAGACGCTGCGGTTTAAAAATACAGGCACAGGCATTGTACAGAACGCTGTGGCTGAAATAGACCTCACCGGAGGGGCGATGAAATCATCATTTTCAGTTCTGGGCGGGGGGACGCAATTTTCTCTCGGCAACCTGAAACCGGGCGATGAAGCTGATATCGCATTTGATCTGGCTGTAGATATTACCGCAACACCGGGCGTCTACAATCTTCCTATAACAATTACAAGCACGAACAATTACTCATCCGAAAATTTTGCAGGGCTGGTTGTCGCAGGAACAACTGATTTTGAGATGAGTTACCAGGAGACTCTGGGCTCTTTTTCGATCAACGTCGCCAATGTAGGGGTAAATCCCGCGAGTGCGGTTACCGTCAGCCTGCCGAGCCAGGGGAACTTCACTACCGTTGGGAGCAGTTCAGCCGTACTCGGGAGTTTAAACCCGGGCGATTACACATCCGCAATATTCCAGATTACAAAAAATCCGGGAGCAGGGAACCTAATAAATGTAGTAATACAATATACCGATACCAGTGGAATGAGGCACTCAATTGAAAAGAACCTCGCTGTACAACTATCATCGACAGGAGCGCAAACAGGTGCAGGCAGAGGAAACGCACTATATACAACATGGCTGCCTGTGATCGTTATAATTTTACTGATTGCATACTGGCAGCGAAGAAAAATTACAACCTATCTTCACAAACCGGGGGGAAACAAATGATGCCTCATGATATTTTTGTGGTAGGTGAAACATGAAACTATTAACTATAATATTTATAGTTGTAACTGCTGTGTTATTTACACAGGCTGCGTCCGCCCAATCAAATAATCTTGTGACTGAAAATGCACCTGTAAATCCCGGGGATACAATCTATGTATATGTGCCGATTATGAACACTGGATTCGGTCCATCGCTGAATGATGTATCAGTCAGGCTTGAGCCTGCAGACAATGCCTCGGCTAACGCAGTGACCATACTTTATAATACCGATTCGCTGGGAAAAATAGATAACTGGGGAGACCAGCAAACAGCAAAGTTCAAAATCCATGTAAACCCTGACGCAGCGGAAGGCGATTATTATTTCAATGTATATACTACCTACACCGGGCAACAGATAAACAGCAATATTCCCGCGCCTGTAGTGACGAACGAGCTTAAGAACCAGATTTTAACCATTAAAGGGAAGCCCGTTGTCGTACTACTCAATTCTACGCTTGGCATTGTAGAGCCGATGAGCATAACCAGGGAGACGCTGCGGTTTAAAAATACAGGCACAGGCATGTTGCAGAACACCGTAGCTGAAATAGACCTTACTGCAGGGCGTATGAAATCATCGTTTTCAATTCTGGGCGCCGGAACGCGATTTTCTCTCGGCGACCTGAAGCCGGGTGATGAAGCCGATATCGTATTTGACATGGTTGTAGACATTACCGCAACTCCTGGAGTATATAACCTGCCTGTAAAAATCACGGGACTGGCTAATTACTCATCCGATAGTTTTGCCGGCCTGGTTGTCGCAGGGACAACCGATTTCGAGACAAGCTACCAGGAGACTCTGGGCTCCTTATCGATCAACGTAGCTAATGTTGGGATAAATCCTGCCAGCGCGGTGACCGTCAGCCTTCCGAACCAGAAGAACTTCACAACAGTTGGGAGCAGTTCAGCCGTGCTCGGGAGTTTAAACCCGGGCGATTACACATCCGCAATATTCCAGGTTACAAAAAATCCGGGGGCAGGGAACAGACTTAATGTAGTGATACAATATACCGATACCAGTGGAATGAGGCACGCAATTGAAAAGAACCTCGTTGTACAACTATCATCAACAGGCGCGCAGACAGGCGCAGGCAGGGGAAACACACTATATACAACATGGCTGCCCGTGATCGCTATTATAGCACTGCTGGTATGGCAGCGAAGAAAAATTACATCCTATCTCCGCAAACCAAAGGGGAACAAATGAAGGTATTTGATATTTTCAGGTTATCCCTGAGCCATGTCAAGAAAAGCAAGATGCGAAGCTGGCTCACCATTATCGGCATTGTGATAGGGGTAGCTGCGGTCGTAGCTATAATCTCCATAGGTCAGGGCATGCAGGCGAGCGTGCAGTCCCGTCTTGGCAGTCTTGGGGCCGATTTGATTACGGTCACTCCGGGTTTTTCGCGGGCAGGCGGCGGCGGTTTTGAAGGGGGGAGAGGAGGGGGCAGCGCCACTATTAACCTCACGGATAGAGACTTGAATGTGATAAAGCAGGTAGCTGGGGTGTTATATGTAGACGGCATGGTTTCAGGCAGTTCGGATATAAGGGTGGGTACAGAGAAGACTTCGGTGTCCGTAACTGGCGTTGACACCACGGTCTGGCGCTCCTTTGTTACAACTCAGCTTGAGTCAGGCAGGTATCTCCAGCCCGGTGATTCTAATGCCGTGGTCATCGGGAATTCCTTAGCCCACGGTACTTTCCTGCAGGACCTGACTCTCAACAGGCCGATTACAATAGGAGGCAAAAGCTTCAAGGTAGTGGGAATCCTTGTTTCATCAGGGGGGGGTTTTGGGGGCGGAGGGACTGATAATGGTGTCGTTATGTCTGCAGATTACGCCAGGCAGGTAATAACTACGAACGTATCAAGGAACCAGTTTACTTCAATCATGGTAAAAATATCCGACCCGACGATGGCAGACAGGATAAGTCAGGATATTATAAACAAACTCATGCCGTCGAGGCACGTTAATCCAAGAACAAGGGATTTTACAGTCACGGCATTTGCAACTATACAACAACAGATAACCAGTGTCGTCCAGTCAATATCGCTATTCTTGGCCGCGATAGCTGCAGTCTCGCTCCTAGTGGGCGCTGTAGGCATAGCGAACACAATGTTCATGTCGGTCATGGAACGCACAAGGCAGATAGGCTTGCTCAAGGCTCTTGGCGCCACAGATAGCGAAGTGATGAAACTTTTCCTGATGGAATCCGGACTGTTCGGTTTTGTCGGAGGAGTGATCGGGATTATTTTTGGCATATTGGTATCTGTCATAGTGTCAGCGGTAGGTCTGCGGCTGCTTGGTCCCGGCGGGTCGGCGAGCCCTGTTGTTTCACCTGAGCTTCTTCTCTTTGCGCTTGGATTCTCAATATTCGTAGGAGTGATATCAGGTGTCGCGCCTGCAAGATCGGCAGCAAAGATGAACCCGGTGGACGCATTGAGGTTTGAACAATAAGAACAGGTTTCACCAGATCCTGTTTCTTGCAAGTCTTCAAGGAATATTTTATCTGCAATATACTCATAAAAGGTTTTAATGGATTTATTCACTCATGCCCTGCTCCCTTTTTTGCTCGGGAATTTATTCAAGCGAAGGAAGGAAGAGATTGCCGCGCTTACCATAGGAGGAATAGCGCCGGATTTTGATGTCTCCCTTCTCTGGATTAACTTCATTTATCCCAATTTCTTCCTTTTAACCCATCGCGGCATAACACATTCCATTTTTTTCGGGTTTTTCACTGGTATTCTCATACTTTATCTAGCAACGCGAAGCCGTGTGAAAACAATAGTTAAACGTTATATCGATTTTGAGCCTGTGTTATCGCGCCGTACAATACTATTTGCATTTGCAGGCGTTTTGCTCCACCTGCTTCTTGACTTCACAACCACACGTGGAGTCCCGCTTCTTTATCCGTTTGAGGTATCAAGGTTTTCTGCCGAGGTATTTTTCTATACGGACACATATCTCATGATAGTGGCGCTGCTTATGGTAATTTGGTTGTACAGGAAGCCGATGCAAAAAAATACTGTAACGAAATTTCTGGTGATTTATCTTGTAGTTTTCGCAGGACTTGGGACCGCGAGGCTCACAGAAAAAATCAGCGCCGAGCAGTTTTTCCATGATACGGGAATACAAGCCTATCCCACCATGAGTATTTTTGACTGGTATGCACTTGGGAAACAAGGGAATGAAATAAAAATCTACGAGTACAACGGGTTTAACAGGACTTCGGTTTATAATGAAACCATTCCTGCCCTTGACGTATTATCGCAGGGCGAAGGATTGGATTCCGCACTTACCGCGGCTGGAGAGCTTCCGCAGATAAAGATGTTCGAGTGGAGAGCTTATGCGGTCGCAATCAACGCCACATCAAGCGATGGCGGATGGTTACTGGAATACTATGACCCGCTTGGGAAAGCGATGGCAAGGGGCGCTCCAGCTTTTTTGATGAGAATCAATAAGCCTATCAAGGTCAGGGTGGAAGCGGGAAAGGCTGTTGTAGTATAGTTGAGAACAATTCCGGTCAGATATAACCACAGAGTACACAGAGAGCACAGAGAGATTTTGCTTTTCTCTGTGTCCTCTGTGCTCTCCGTGGTTTTTGACCTGTCGCATGATGGTGAATATTCTGGCGTGGGAGAGCGCGGGATTGGGAGGAACTGTATGAGCTGGCGCATCTAGATATGTTTAGAAATCAGGTTCTCAGCTATATAGAAAAAAAGAGATAAAGTAATATCCGAGCCAACCAGAATATATCCTGGAAATTATCATCTGGATAAATCATGGAAAAAGCATTCGACCCGGAAAGTATCACCGGGCTTTCAGAAATAGACGCTGCCAGGAAACTCAAAGAAGAAGGTTACAACGAGCTTCCGTCCCAAAAAAAGCAGGGCATATTTTCCATACTATTGAATGTTTTACTTGAACCGATGCTGCTTTTGCTAGTAGGCTCGGGGTTTATATATTTATTACTCGGGGGAGTAAAAGATGCTTTAATGCTGCTCCTGTTCGTGTTTGTAGTTTTCGGGATAACATTTTACCAGGAAAGAAAGGCAGAAAGGGCTTTAGAGGCTTTAAGGAACCTGTCAAGCCCGCGGGCGCTTGTAATAAGAGACGGAAAGCAAATGAGAATTTCCGGGCGGGAGGTCGTTTTGAGCGACATTCTGGTACTGAGGGAGGGAGACCGCGTCCCTGCCGATGCTGTATTGCATTTCTGCACCAATTTCATGGTCGATGAGTCAATGCTTACAGGCGAATCCATAGCGGTCAGGAAATGCGAATGGGACGGCAAAACCCAGTACACGCAGCCCGGCGGGGAAGATTTGCCCTTTGTATATTCCGGAACGCTGGTAATACAGGGGCACGGGATAGCAGAAGTCACGGCAGTGGGGATACATACCGAAATGGGTAAAATCGGCAGGGCTTTGCAGGCAATTAACCGGGAAGAGACTTTACTTAAGAAAGAAACAAAGCTCGTGGTACGCAATTTCGCGATTGGTGGGCTTATACTCTGTACTCTGGTCGTGATAATCTACGGATTGACGAGAGGCAATTGGTTAAAAGGACTGCTGGCCGGGCTCAGTCTGGGTATGGCGCTTATCCCGGAAGAGTTTGCCGTGGTTTTACTGATATTCCTGAGCCTCGGGGCATGGAGGATGTCAAAAAAGCAGGTTCTGACGCGGCGCATGCCGGCTATCGAAACGCTGGGCTCGGCAACTGTTTTATGCGTGGATAAGACCGGCACCCTGACAATGAACAGGATGATTTTAAGCTCCCTGTACTCGCAGGATGAATACTATGATACTTTGAAAAATGGAAAGAAACCGCTTCCAGAAAAATTCCATGAATTGCTTGAGTTCGGCTATCTTGCAAGCCAGAAGGACCCGTTTGACCCGGTTGAAAAAGAAATAAAAAAAGGCACAGAGCAATTTCTTTCACACACTGAACACGTTCACCAGAACTGGAAACTTATCCGGGAGTACCCGCTTTCCAAAAACCTGCTGGCACTTTCAAACGTTTGGGAATCATACGACAGGCGGAAGCATGTTATCGCAGCCAAAGGCGCTCCCGAGGCAATAGCGGATTTATGCCACATGGACGGGGTGAAAAAGAAAGAGCTGCTGTCCCATGTACAGAGAATGGCTGACAGCGGATTGAGAGTTCTCGGGGTGGCGAAATCAAGTTTCCAAAAGGAGCCCCTGCCCGAAATACAGCACGAGTTTGAGTTTGAATTTATCGGATTGCTTGGCTTTGTGGACCCGGTCCGGCCCGGTGTAAGGGAGGCGGTCGCAGAATGCTATTCTGCAGGGATAAGGGTAATTATGGTCACGGGGGATTATCCGGGCACTGCAAGGCACATAGCGCGGGAGATTGGTTTGAAAGAGCCGGATAAATATATAACAGGCGCTGAACTTGCAGGAATGGACAAAAGAGAGCTTGCCGAGAAAATAAAGACCACAAATATTTTCGCCCGCGTCGTGCCCGAACAAAAACTGGCTATCGTGAATGCCCTGAAATCAAACGATGAAGTTGTCGCCATGACGGGCGACGGGGTTAATGACGCCCCGGCATTGAAATCAGCCAACATAGGTATCGCAATGGGTGAACGGGGGACGGATGTTGCAAGAGAGTCGTCGGCGATTGTCCTCCTGGATGATAATTTTTCATCCATCGTTTCAGGGGTCAGGCTTGGCAGGAGGATTTTTGATAATCTTAAGAAAGCCGTTTCCTACATATTTTCAGTTCATATACCAATAGCCGGAATGGCGCTCTTTCCAATATTATTCCAATTGCCGCAGGTTCTTTTGCCTGCCCATATCGCGTTTCTGGAACTGATAATAGACCCGGCATGTTCGACTGTATTTGAGGCTGAACCCGAGGAGAAAAACATCATGGAAAGACCGCCGCGGAATTTGAAAGAAAAATTGTTCGGGAAAAAAATCCTGATGGGCAGCCTGTTTCAGGGAATTAGCGTTCTTGCGGTTGTAATTCTCGTTTTTCTCCTGGCTTTGTATCAGGGCAAGGGAGAACTGGAAGCCCGCACCCTTACGTTCACCACACTTGTTATAGCAAATCTTACGCTGATAGTGGCGAACCTCTCATGGTCAGGGGCTATGACCAAGACAACTTATTCGGAAAACAAGGCGCTGTGGCTGGTAATAGGTGGAGCGCTCCTGATTCTCGTCCTGGTGCTTTACGTGCCTGCCCTGAGAGACCTGTTCCATTTTTCAGCGCTGCATCTTGAAGACCTGCTTATTGTGTTCGCTGCGGGAATTTTGAGCGTGGTGTGGTTCAAGCTGCTGAATGTACGGTTGGGATAGGGATTGATGTTATGAAGTTTCAAGATTATTTTTGGGAAATCTATTTTCAAAGTATTTACAGATTTACAAAGATTTTAATACTCTAAAAACATTAAAAAACATAAATATATCATCTAGAATGCTACAAATATTATGGACAATAATAGTTCCTTAAACCTATCTGCATGAATTCCATATTCCACTATGGATTTAAAACAAAAATAGTGGTGATCCATTCATCTAAAGTTTTTTTTGCTATACTATGTAAATTTGATAGTTCATGTCTAAATTCATCATTTAATTCATAAGTTAAGTCACCATGTGTCATTGAATTTCTATATTTTCGCCATTTTTCATATGTTTGTTTTTGAATTCCATGTTCTTCTAGAAAAAGAGGAATCTTCATAAATTCAGGAATTCCCGCATTATCATAAATTTTTTGAATTTCAGGGTTCTTATTCATAACATCTAAAGGTTTTTCAATTATATGTCTTATTTCTAAGTTTATCTCTTTAACATATATTTTTGATAATACCTCGATGCAACGATAAAAATCTAAAAATGCAGATGTTTTATCATTAGAAATAAGCCCTTTTCCATACCATAAAATTGGTAATGAATCAGTTTCGTGTTCAAGGAAATAATCTATATATTTCGAAATCGTTTCTTGTTTTGATTTCCAGTCTTTCTCAACATCGAGATCAGTCATCATAATAGTCCTAGAATAAATATCAAAATCATATTTTCGATTTATCGGGAATATTGTTCCATTACCTGCCGAAAATCTTATCAAATGATTTTTGCGACCCTGAAAAACATAAGCGAGTACTGCCTCAAAAATCTCATTTTTTTTCCAAGCAATTTCAAATTTTTTTCCTTCTTCAAAAGGAAATACTTTAATGATGCGAAAAGTAGGTAAATTAAGTCTTTTTTTATTTTCTAAAACCAATTGATATCCATTAACCAAAAATTTTAGTTCAACATGGTTTTTTGAGTATTTATTACTGAAATTATCTAATTCTTCCTGATTGCGGTTTAACTCATCTCCATCTATTTCGAGTTCCATTAACTGCACATAATTCATTTAATCACCCTAAGTCATCGATAAACTTATTTTAACTTTATATTATAAAAACAATTCCAAATCTAGCATTTTTGAATTTAAGGTACACCGAGGCAGAATATTAGTATAGAAGGCCATTACTCACCGCAAAGTCGGCTATAACCCCAAGTTCATAGATAAAAAAGAAAAATAAAGGTGAACATTAACGGCGAACTCATACGAACTTGGAGACATGAGTTTGTATCAGTTCTTACGAATTAGTTGTTGATTTTCATACGAGGCGCAAAGAATACGAAGATTTCATATGATATATTTACAAAATTAGATTCTTACCTTTAGCTCACCCAACGCTTTTTCTCTTAACCTTCTCCACTTCCTTCAATATCGTGTCAATCCCGCCCCTCACAATCGCCTCGAACTTCTCACCGCGCATGCTCGCCCTGTTCAGCGTTTCGCCCAAATCCAGGGGAAGCGCAATATCAACCCAGTTATCCCTTACCCTGTGAAGCAAAGGCTTTTCCAGTATCTCTTTCGCTTTTTCATCGACCTTCGATGCTGTTTCATTATCCTTGAATTTAACAGGCACATGCAGCGTCAGTGAAGTAATTTTACCGTCTTTTTCTTTCGGCGTGTACAGCCGTACAATCTCACTCCCGAACCGCCCGAAGAACTGGTCTGTACCTTTGCCGAATCCTATTTTTTCAATCGCAGCGACGGCGCCTGCCGGAATGTCGTCCATGATGCAGCCGCAAAGGGCATTTGTAATCTCCTTTTCTTCAGTGCTTTCTGCAAGCCTGATAAAATCATCAAGCGGGAAACCCATTACTATTTCATCATCCCTGTAGCCGGAGAACATCCGCGCCCCGTTGCAGAGGAGGGACAGGTTTACTTTTTTCTCCATGAAAGGAATGGCAGTACACTCGCCGCATACTGCAAACTCTCCCTTGAACTTGACTTCAACCGGCTGTTTTTCATGCAGCTGCGAAAGGATTGTGGATACGCGCATTATTTTGCGCGGCGTCCCGATAACGACAACAACATCAGGTTTTTTATCTGTTTTTTCAAGCGGGGAAACGCTCACTAATTTTGTGTTCGCAGGTTTGATACGTGGATAGACTTCACCGTATGTCGGTTCCGTAAACCCGAGTGCAAGTTCCGCGCTTGTGCATGTGAGTTCTTCAACGCCAAAAATGAAACTCTCGCCATATACTGCGCTTCGCCTCACCATTTCACAAAACCGCATGGGAGAAGTGCTTGTTTTTTTGTCTGCGCCGTCACTTATTATCCTGACCGCAACAGGCGATGATGGAAGTTCAAAAAATTTCCTGAATTTCGTTGATAATTTTGCATATTCCATTTTCAATCCTCGACTTTTATTCCGTTTTCTCTCGCAATATCCTTGAAAGCCCTGGCGACATACTCCACCTGTTCCATTTTCAAACCATAAGTATTAATCTTGAAATTCTTGCTCATGCCTGGATGAAGCCCAACAATCTTTCTCTTTTTCAATTCATGATACAGGAAATAGCCCCTGCGCTTATCCTTTTCGGCTATTTCATGAAGTGGCAGGCTTTCGATGTTCATAAGCGGATGCTGCTTTGGTTTAACACCCATCTGGTGGAATCCCTCGATTTTTTCAAGTTCTTTAACGAAATACTGAGCTTTCTTTACCTCTTCATCCCAGTGTTTGACGCGTTCCACAACCGCCGGGAATGAAGCCATAAGCGTTGCAACAGGCGCGCCAAAAACGGGTGAGCAGCCAAAAAGCGCAACTTCCTTTTTCGTGAAACCGCGTCCGCTCCAGTCGCCTCTGCATGTGGACTTATTAAAAACCTTGCTGCTCCATTCATATGTGGTGGCAAGTATCCCGATAGGTGCAGACGCTGCCCAGCTCTTGTGCCCTGAGCCGCACAGGAAATCAACGTGAAGTTTCTTGCCGTCAACAGGCATGATGCCTGATGAATATGCCGTATTTAAAAGAAATGGAACGCCGTATTCTTTGCAGATTTTTCCCACTTTTTCAGCATCAGCAATATTGCCATACCTGTAATCAACATGCGTGAGCACTGCCATTGACGGGAGTTTGCCTGTCTTCTGTTCGACTTCCTCAAATTTCCTGGCATACCCATCTATATCGATCTCAAAAGTCGGATAACCATTATGCGGCACTTCAACGACATTCAATCTATTCGCCTCTGCTGCAAGATATGACGTATAATGCGCAAGGGCGTCCACTACCACAGTATCCCCCGGCTCGCATACCATGTGCATGGCAGCCCACTTCGCATGGCGGCATCCGGCTGTGAACCTGACATCGTCCATGTTCAGGAACTCGGCCACATCCTGGACAAGATCGTGTACCGGGGGCTTATCCACAAGGTCAACCCGTGCCTCGAAGCAGTAATCGCATACCGAATAGCCGTCCCCGAATTCAAGAAGGGCTTTTCGCGCTTCTGCTGTGAGAACGCCGCCCCGCTGTATGGGATGTACGTTTACGTAGGTGTCGGAAATGCCCCGGGTGAGATTCTTGTATTTGTTAAGTTCCATGCTTAATAATCATGCTCAAACAGTTTATTAATTGACTTATAATTAACGGAAAAGGCAAAGCAAAATAACATCTTTGCGAGCTTTGCGGACTTTGCTGTGAGCAGCGTCCGATACCACATAGTAATCCTAATATATAACTTATTACCCATAGTAATATAATGTTCTTACCAACACCCGAAGACATAAAGAAACTGAGGCTTGAACTTAAGCTCACCCAGCATGACATCGCCACCCGCGCCGGCGTAAGCCAGCCCCTGATTGCACGTATCGAATCAGGCGATGTGGACCCGAGGCTTTCCACGCTTCGCAAAATATTCAACGCGTTCGACGCTGCGAGGAAAGAACGTATCGTGGTCAGGGATATTATGCACGCACCCATCATACATACAAGTTCGGGCAGTTCCATGGAGGATGCTGCCAGGATAATGGAAGAACACGGTTTTTCCCAGATGCCTGTAATCGATAACGGAGTACCTGTTGGAAGCCTCTCAACCGACCAGATAGTGAGTTCGATGACAGACCAGGACCTGAAGAAAGTGTCTCACCTTCTTGTGCGGAACATCATGGGCGATTCTTTCCCCACGGTCTCACCTACCTCGGATGCAAATACGGTTTCACGGATCCTGGAAAAGAATCCTGCAGTGCTTGTGCTTGAAAAAGGAAAAGCTATCGGTATGGTGACCAAACACGATATCATGAAAATGCTTCGCGGGTAAGACCCGCAAAACCTGTTTTTCCTGTGGACTTATTGTCACACCTTGCTGATTATATAATCAATGGTGCTGGAAGCGCAATTTCCGCCGTAACAGGATGTAATGGTCATTGTAGCCGTGAAGGATTTCCCGTTGAAAGCCGAATATTGTACCGTACAGGAACTTCCTGTACCAGCGCATTGACTTGCTGCCTGATTAAGAGTTGTT
>JBGPUU010000070.1:0-13689 GCA_041491305.1 Candidatus Methanoperedens sp. | reverse complement strand
TACTTCGAAGGTCTGAATAATCAAGGTTTACAAGGCTTGCCTGCGTGATTGTTTCGGTTATGTTCCTGATAAAATTGCCGACGAACTCATTTGCAACCGCAAAACCCTCACGGAGCGGGAGAGTGCCTGCAATGGCTCTCAGTCTTGAATTGTCTATGACTACCAGGGAATCGCATCTGTCAGCAAGAGCTTTTATGCCGAAAATCGCTTTCTTGCGCCTTAAAACTTCATAGCCGAACGGGAGGGTAACACAACCTATCGTCAGGATCCCTGCTTCACGTATGGCCTCGGCGATTACAGGTGCAGCCCCGGTTCCCGAGCCGCCCCCCATACCTGCTATGATGAATACAAGGTTTGAATCCAGAAGTTCTTTTTTTATTTCGTTAAGGCTCTCCCGTGCAGCTTCAGTGCCCCGTTCAGCAAATCCGCCGCAGCCCTTCCCCTGGTAGTTTTGCTCACCAAGGAGTATTTTCACATCAGCTTTTACAGCCATCAAATGCGTTGCATCAGTATCAGCCGCAATTATCTTGCTTCCCACTATCTCTTTTTGCGCTATCCATGAAACGATATTGCATCCCGCACCGCCAAGACCGATGATGGCAACGGTGGGTTTTGCTGCGTTTGCAAGTTCGGAAATTCGTGAATCGAGTGTCATTTATATACCTCTTTTTATATTTTTGTTACGAAGACTTACTTGTATTATATCCTTCATAAGATTATATTTATCCCAATAATCCGCCATCATAAGATATATAACCCTTATTCAATAAGAATGCCAGAAACAAATGAGCAAAATAATCCTCGACCCCAATATCAAATATCTCGAAGGCACGCAGCGCGTCTTTGACCCGGAAACAACGCTTGCCAATACCACAAAGCTTCTTCCTAAAATCGGGGTGACGCGCATTGCGAACATCACAGACCTTGACCGCGTGGGCATTCCGGTTTTTTCAGCTATCAGGCCGAGTGCCGCTGCTGGAGCAATATCCATTTATTCAGGAAAAGGCGCAACCGAGACCAATGCCAGGATCTCAGCCATAATGGAAAGTTTTGAGCGCTGCCTTGCGGAGCAGCCCGAGGTTAGCATCAACCTGAGCGGAATTGAGCTTGGAACCGATAGAGTGTCAGATACATACGAATCGCTGTGCGAAAGCTATCCCACATTATACCCGGATGCTCTTCTTTTGCCCCAGCCCCTGGCTGAGTCCACGAGCCTTGAATGGGTCATGGGGGACGACGTAATGAACGATGTTGAAGTATTCGTACCAGAAAATGCAGTTTTCCACCCATACGACCCGCAAAACGGAAACAAGCTTTTCAGAAGCAACACCAACGGGCTTGCATCAGGAAATACGATTGAGGAGGCGGTGCTCCACGGCTTGCTTGAAGTAATCGAAAGGGACGCGCTCAGTATTGCGGAATTCACACGCAATCCGGGAAGGGAAATCGTGCTTTCCGAGAGCGATGGGCTGAATTACGAATTGAAGCGGAAAATGGAAGAAGCAGGAATCAAGGTCAAGGTCTGGCTGCTGGACTCTGATGTGGATATTCCCACAGTCGTAACCGCGCTTGATGATACTGTCCTGAAAGACCCCGCTTTGCTGGTCATGGGAGCAGGTTCGCATCTCTCACCTGAGATAGCGGTAACACGGGCGCTCACCGAGGCTGCGCAGAGCCGTGTGGTCCAGATACATGGTGCGCGTGAGGATACGGACAGGGAGCAGGTGGTGCGGACATTCGGCTATGACCATATGAAAAAGATGAACAGCTACTGGTATCAGGAGCTTGAGCCCGTCCGGATGGAAGATTTGAATGACGGTTCAAGCGATACACCGGCAGCCAACATCAAAACAGTACTTGAACGCCTTGATGAAATTGCAGATGGCGCCATTATCGTAAATCTTTCAAGAGGTGTTGAAATCCCTGTTGTCAGGGCAATTATTCCCATGTTTGAACTCTATACGCTTGACCGCGAGAGAAAAGGGGAGCGCATCAAGAAAAAGAAGAAGAGAGTGCCAAAATGAAACCTGTAGTGTACACAGGCACGAGCATAAGCCACGGCGAGGCAAGAAAAATACTGGATGCTGACTATCGCCCGCCCGTGAGGCGCCATGATATCAGGAGGCTTATGAAGTCGCCACCGGAAATTATCGGGATTATAGATGGGGTTTTCTTCGACAGCGCTGCAGTGGCGCACCGCGAAATAATCGAGGCGCTAAATAGCGGCATTACCGTTGTCGGTGGAGCAAGCATGGGGGCGCTGCGGGCTTCTGAACTTGAGACTTACGGGATGATAGGCGTGGGGAGGATATACGAGATGTACAAAAATGGGAACCTGGAATCTGATGATGAGGTTGCGGTGACTTTCGATGGTGAAACGCTGGAACCGCTTTCAGTACCGCTTGTTAATGTCAGGATGACCGTTGAGCTGGGGCAGGAAATGGGTGTTTTTACAAAAGAGCAATCTTCTGCCGTCGTGGACACTACTCGAAAAATATTCTATCCTGAGAGAAATTATTGGAATATTATCCATGAATGTGTGAAAAACGGGGTCATCGGGGATTCGGAGAAGAATAAATTGCTTGAGTTTTTTAAGTTGAATGAAGTGGATGTAAAGCGGCAGGATGCGGTTCTTGTGCTTGAGACGGTAAAAGAACTTTTGAATAAACCGCAAAATGACGAAAAATGCAAAGGATAAGATAATATTGAATTAATAACGTATTGAGATAAAGCAAGATATGAAAAGTATTGAAGAGATAAAATCCATCCTGCAAGGGCAGAAGAATAAGCTGAGAAAAAATTACAGGGTGAAAGAGATAGGCATTTTTGGCTCTTATGTCCGGGGAGAACAAAAAGAAAAAAGTGATTTGGATGTGCTGGTTGAGTTTGACGAGCCTGTGAGTCTTCTCTGGCTTGTAAAGGTGGAGATTTATTTGTCCGAACTTTTAGGTGTAAAAGTTGACCTCGTGCCCAAGAAGGATGTCAGGCCTGAGCTAAAAGAGAGAATTCTTAAAGAGGCTGTATATCTGTGAAACGTGATATCTCAATATATCTCAACGATATCCTCGAAAATATGGAACGTGCGGATACTTTCTTTGCGAACTTTGCGCCCTCTGCGGTGAGATTTCTTTTTATACAAAAGGTTACAGGACACTAATTTAAGCGACTGAGAGGAGAACAAATGAAATACGATGTCGTCGTTGTCGGTGCAGGTCCGGCAGGCGCAATAGCAGCAAGATATGCCGTCCGGAATGGCGCCAGCACCCTTTTAATAGAAGAACACGCAAGTATTGGCTCACCAGTCCAGTGCACGGGTCTCATAAGCACGGCGGCGCTCAACGAATGCGAAACAGGTGAGGGGAATTTTGTCCTGAATAAGATGAAAGGCGCTTTTGTTTATGCTCCGAATGGGGAAGAGCTTGTTGTGAGGGGAAAAAATGTAAAAGCGTATGTCATTGACCGGAAAATCTTTGACAGGGCGCTTGTTGAGCGTTCACTGGATGAAGGTGCTGATATTCTTTTAAAAACACGTTTCACTGGCATGGAGAATGGGAATATCTGTGTGATAAAGGATGGTGAGCGAAAGGAAATTCGTGCCTCTATTGTTATCGCGGCAGACGGGATACAAAGCAGCGTTGGCAGGGCGGCAGGATTGGGACGGTGTGAAAAATTCTTATCAGGAATCCAGTTTGAAGCCCCTTATGCAGCAAAAGACCCTGAATTCGTGGAGTTATTCACAGGGAACGAAATCGCTCCGGGATTTTTTGCATGGGCAGTGCCATTTAACGGATTGGCGCGCATCGGTCTTGCCAGGAACCCCGGCGCTAACCCGCCCCTGCATTGCCTTGAGGAATTGTTAAAACACCCGGTTGTTGCCTCAAGATACCGCGGGTCGCGCACCGAGCACGTGCTGGGAGGGATACCGTTCGGCCCGCCCGGGAAAATGACAGGAAATGGCGTGATGCTTGTCGGGGATGCGGCAGGGCAAGTTAAGCCCACATCTGGAGGCGGCATATACATGGGTGCGGTATGTGCAAAGATTGCAGGCGAAGTTGCGGCAAAAGCATCGCGAAAAGAGACGGGTCTGGAAGAGTATGAAAAACGATGGCGGGACAGGGTAGGAAGGGAGCTTGCAATCGGGATGAGGATTCATAAAAGCCTCGGGAAATTAAGTGATGAAAACCTTAATGAATTTATTTCCTTCCTAAACAAACCCAAAATCAGGGAAATTATCACTGAATATGGCGACATGGACCACCCTTCCGTACTGTTGCAGAAACTCATTCAAAGCGGGGATAAGAGGCAGCTTATTAAATTGCTGGGAGTGGCTTTTAAAACGCTTTTCTAGATACTCATATCGAAAGCTTAATATGACATTGATTCTTAGGAGAACGAAAGCCGTCACAGGCAGATTAGGAGGATAAAAATGTCAGAAGGTCTTACAATACTCGGTAAAACGGTATTTGATACGCTCTTCATTGATTGGAGAATAATGGTTATTACGGCGATTATTTCCGTAATACTTTTCCTTGCAGGAATGTACATACAACTGGACAAATGGGGACGCGGAATCCCCGAAGGCGCAACAAAACCCATCGGCGCATGGGGCGCCCTCAAATTAATATTCGGCAAAGTATTTGAGAAAGGCATTGGGGCTGCCCTTGGAATATTAATTCTTGACGTTCTTTTCCAGCGCAGGACATACAGGCGCAGAAAGCTTGAATGGTTCATGCACATTTTGATATTCTGGGGATGGATTGGGCTCTTGATTTTGACAATTGTTGCGGCAGCTGCTGAGTTTGCCGGTCCGTTCCTGTTCAACCAGGACTATACTTATTTTGTGGGAGTATGGAAATCCCTTGAACTGCCAAACAACATATTCGGATATATGCTTGTTCTGGGCATAGTTATTGCAATGGCAAGAAGACTCTTCTCAACTGGCAAAGATGTCCAGGCACGGAATGCAGATATCGACTGGATACTTGTAATTGGTTTATTAATTGTGGTTGTTACAGGATTTTATGCCCAGTACCTGCGCGCAGACGTTTATCAGGCAAGCAGGGAATTAGTCTCGGCATATCCGGGGGGACTATTTGATAACATTACAGTAGTATTCCACGAAGTCTTCACACTGTTGTTCTGCGTGGCATACCTTCCGTACAGCAAGTATTTCCACATGATAACCGCGCCCCTCACAATTCTTGTGAACCACGGAGGCGAGTAAAAATGGCTAAAGAGAAACCTTCAATAAACACAGTTAATTTCACAGCGGCGCAGTTAATGGAATTCGATGCTTGCACGCGATGCGGCGAATGCGTCAAGTACTGCCCGACATACGATGCAAGAGATAAGAACCAGGATATCGAGCCAAGGGATAAAATCCTGAGATGGCGCGACTTCATGAACCGGAGCTTTGGTCTTAAAGCGAGAATTTTCGGACCCGATAAAATCCCTCCTGAAGAAATAAAGAAGTATACCGACGACCTTTATAACTGCACAACATGCGGGATGTGCGGGACGGTTTGTCCGGCAGGTATTAATACCATTGAACTCTGGGAATCCAATCGTGCGAACCTCGTTAAGTATGGAACAGGTCCATACGGGAAACAGAGCCTTTTCCCCAAGCTTATCGAAGAAGGGCACAACCCGTACATGAAGCAGCAAAAAGACAGACTTGCATGGATGACGCCGGATATCAAGATAGCGGATAAATCCGATATAGCGTATTTCATAGGATGCACCGCAGGATACAACCAGCAGGTTCTGGGTGTCAGCACAGCAAGAATATTGAACAAACTGAACGTGCCGTTCATGGTTCTTGGCGAGGACGAATGGTGCTGCAGTTCGGCTCTTATAAGGACAGGACAGCAGCATATCAATGATACCCCGAAGAAGGCCGCAATCCATAACGTCGAAGCGTTGAAGGCAAGAGGGGCAATAAGAGTCATATTTGCATGTGCAGGATGTTTCAGGGCAGCAAAAATTGACTGGCCTCGCGCATATGGAAAACCATTGCCATTCGAAGCTATTCACATGTCGCAGTTCCTTGCAGAGCAGGTTGATGCCGGAAAGATAAAGTGGGAAAAGAGTCTCAACAAAACAGTCACTTATCATGACCCGTGCCACCTTGGAAGGCATGTTGGCGTGTTTGAGGAGCCGAGGAAAGTCATAAAGAGCATGCCGGGCATCAAACTCGTCGAAATGAAACGCAACCGCAAGGAACAGCGGTGTTGCGGTGCAGGCGGAGGCGTGAAAGCAGGCATTCCCGACCTTGCGCTGGGTGTTGCAAAAGCGCGTGTCACCGATGCAAAGGAAACAGGCGCAGAGGCATTGATAAGCACATGTCCGTTCTGCAGGCGCAACCTCCTTGACGGCAGGGATGACCTCAAACTGGATATGAGCGTGGATGACCTTGTGGTACTTACGGCACATCTTATGGGTCTCTCCACAGATGTCAAGCAGCCAGCGCCAGGCGCTCCAAAAGAATCAATCAGCGACCTGTTCAGGACGCAGACGATTCCGCCAAAGCCGCCGGCTGAACCGAAGAAGGAAGAGCCAAAAGCTGCGGCGCCAGCGCCAAAAGCGGATGCGTCTAAAGCAGCTCCGAAGAAGTAGGCAAGTGCCTACTTTTTTATCTTTTTTTACTTTTTTTTCAAATTATACTAATCCCTGATAAACCGCATCCCCGCCCTGAAAACCTGCCTCTTGGTGATAAACCTTACAATAGGCGGCAATATGCTGATTGGTGTTATAGCGACTTTTGCTTTCATATCCCATTCCAGAATTGGTTTTGTGAAATCAACAGTCCAATTTATGTTTTTTCCTGCCCGCAAACAGCCGGATATTGAATGCAGTATCCCTGTAACAATGCCTGTATGGGCAGGGTCTTTCAAGCCAAATGTGATGTCAATATCCAGATATTTTAATCTGAAAGCATAAATCAATTCTTTAATAAGTCGTAACACCGGTCCTGAAAGATATAAAATATCTTCCGGATGCGGGTTCGTTTTCTTTATTCCTCTATGTTTTTCTTTTTCCACATGAATCGGAGGTTTTTCTTTATGCGGCACCCTGGCGACTAACTTTCCGAAAACCAGTATATCCGTTTGCCTGTCTTTTAATGCATATCTAAACAGAAATATTATCCAGCCCATGCTGAAAAATCCATCTATTTTTCCTTCAGCCCTTGTTGAATTGACGCTGATCGTTACAGGAGATAGCAGCATCACCAGGGCCAAAAAAACAAGAATAACTATTATTACTCCGATCATCAAGCACTTTTTAAGCTTATTCCTGACTTATTCTTCTTGTTTACACTCTTCCTTCATTGATTTGCATTTTTCTAATATCTCAGGAATTACTGCAGATATCCGTTCGATTACACCTTTCTCTTTAATAGCGAATAATTGCACATCTTCCTTTGAAACTACAAGAAAAGCAATCGGTTGGACGCAAGCTCCTCCGCCTCCTCCGGCTCCGGAACCCTCATCGCCTGTTTTTGCCTTTCCTTCGCCTCCCCCGCTTCCGAATCCAAAACTTACCTTCGTAACGGGTATGATTGTTCGGCCTTCTATTACTATGTGTTCACCAATAACGGTCTTTGTGGAGATCATATTGGCGATTTCTTCAGTGATGACCTTTAGAGTTTCTTCAAGATTCATTAAAAACCACTCTCCTTGATTTATCATTTTTTTGGGGATATTTATACTTAACGCACGCAAAGCGCGCCTGCGCGCGAGAACAGCCCTTCGGGACATAGAAACCTTTAATTAACACCAATAATAAAATATTGATAAGAGGTTAGCTATGAAACGGTACATAATTTTGAGTCTGATAATTGCAGTCCTGTTATTTACAATCATCCATCCTGCTCTGGCAGTTGCCGGGCCGGCCTCCACAGACACCGCTCCTGCGGCAAAAACAATCACGCTTGATGATGACCAGAAGACCATCACCCTTCAGGTCGATGAAACCTTCCTCCTCCAGCTTGGTGAAGGATATGACTGGAATATCACAATCGACGACCAGACAGTAATCAGCCGCGAAGTGAATGTGATGGTTATCAGGGGCGCCCAGGGGATTTACAGGGCGTACAAACCCGGAAGCGCCATACTGACTGCTGTCGGCGATCCACCATGCCGGAAATCGGTACCAGCTTGCGGCGCGCCATCGCGCCTGTTCAGGCTAAATGTTATTGTTTCAGGCAGCCCATCAGGAACGCCAAAAGTACCTGCGTTTGAAGCGCTCTATGCAATTGGGATGCTGCTGGGTGCATTGTTACTTGTCAGGAGAAGGTAAGATCAAAGGTCAGCACATTTTAATAGTCATGAATTCCAATATCCATTAAGGTGAGTGTGAATGTTTCTTAAGAGAATTGTTTCCGAAGGTCTTGCCCATTATTCGTATATTGTAGGAAACGCAGGTGAAGCGTTCGTTGTTGACCCGAGAAGAGATGTGGATTCGTACATCAGTATCGCCAGGAAAAATTGCTGTAAAATAAAGTTCGTTTTTGAAACGCACCGCAATGAAGACTATCTTATAGGCTCGCTTCTGCTTGAGAAAGAGACAGGCTGCCAGGTAATCCACAGCCGAAGCCTTGATTTTGACTATGGCAAACCTGCTTCCGAAGGAGAAATATTCGATATAGGCGGCATGAAGTTGAAGATTCTTGAGACACCGGGACATTCGCCAGAAAGCTTAAGTTTCATCCTTTTTTATTCCGGAGAGCCATGGTGTGTGTTTACAGGAGACACGCTTTTTTACGGCAATGCCGGACGGACGGATCTTCTTGGAAAGGAGAAAGTTGTTGAAAACGCATCGCTTATGTTCGATTCACTCCAAAAACTCCTCACACTGAATGATGGGGTCATTGTATATCCTGCACATGGTTCGGGTTCAGCATGCGGCGGAAGCATGTCAGACATACCTGCAAGCACGATTGGATTTGAGCGGGTTTCCAATCCAAATCTGCGGATGAACAGCGAGGAATTCATCGAAAGAAAAAAGAACGAAATAATTCCACTGCCCCCTTATTTTGCACGGATGGCAGAACAGAACCAGAAAGGTCCAACTGCACCTGCAAACCAGAAAATAAAACCTATGGGCACTCTTGAGTTCGAGGAAGCGATGCATGAATGTACGATTGTTGACACGCGTTCGCCTCTTGGTTTTGCAGGCGGGCATTTGAAGGGTTCATACAATATCTGGCTTCACGGGATGGCTACATTCCCGGGCTGGATTCTTGATTACGAGAAGGATATTCTTCTCGTGACCGAAAGGCAGGAGGACGTTGAGCTTGCACGGCTTTACCTTGCCAGGATTGGTTTTGATAAGGTCAGTGGTTACCTCTGTGAAGGCATTCCGGGCTGGTACAGCCAGGGTTTGCCGCTTGAGAAAAGTGGCGTATTGACGGCAGGCGGTTTTCGCGATAAGTCGAAAGAGGATGATATGTTCGTGCTGGATGTGCGCGATAAGGAAGAGTATGCAGAAGGGCATATTCAAGGTGCAGTGAACATTTATGTCGGAGAGCTTGAGGGAAGGGCGAACGATGTCCCCTCCGACCGCCAGGTGGTAACCGTATGCGCTTTAGGGAACAGGGCCGGGCTTGGCGCTAGCATCCTGAAGCGTCAGGGTTTTGAGAGGGTGTATAATCTCATCGGCGGCATGAGGGCATGGAAGGAGAAAGGGTATCCTGTAACACAGGAAGACAGTGATTAATGCAAGAATCCTATCTTACAGTTACTTCATACCGTTATATTCTTAATAATTAAAGATATTCAGAAGAATAAGGAATAACCTTGAATCTCACAGAACTTTTATCAAACCACAGGGAAGCCTTCAGGCAGAAATTCATAGAAGCGCTTGCAAGAAAGAACTCGCTTACGCCGGAGGAGACCGCGGTTGAATTTAAAGATTTTATCGAACAATATGTTGATGAAAAATATAAACATGCAAAGCGCCTTGTCAACAGGATAAATGAGATTGAAAAACCCGTTTTTCTCAACATCAGGCGCGACAGGATGCGCGAGGACAGATGCAAGATATGCGAAGCCAACGAACCCAATGTCCATGCAGTCGAAAAAAAATACGGCAACAGGATTGAACTATTCGAGGTCATCGAAGACAGGCCGGAGGGGGCGCTTTACCAGATAATTTTTCATGAAGAGGCCGAAGAAAAGAAAATGCCCCTTACAGCAGTAATAAACAAAGGGAATATCCTGAAGTTCTGGGCTGGTAAAACAGTTGAAGCGGCGGTATATGAAATTTATATTAACAAAAGTCTTGCATAATTCTTGTACAATAATACATAAGAAAACTTAATATAACAACAGGATTAAACGTGTACAACCACACGG
This sequence comes from Candidatus Methanoperedens sp., assembly GCA_041491305.1. GTDB lineage: Archaea > Halobacteriota > Methanosarcinia > Methanosarcinales > Methanoperedenaceae > Methanoperedens. The sequence continues at coordinate 3,334 of JBGPUU010000070.1, read as the reverse complement.
AGGTGAATATATGTGCAGCGTAGGAGATGCCTTTAATATAGAGATACAGGCGCTTGATATAAAATGGTACAAGTGCGGTGATTGCAAAAACGAGTTCAGGTGTGTGAGTGTAAAGTCAAAACTTGAGTGTCCTTCATGTCATTCCAGCAATGTCAGCAGGCAGTATAAAGAAGAATGACCCCGCTAAATGAAAACGAAATGCTGCTCCTGCGCGGGAAAGAAGGGACACTGGGCATAGTCAAGGCAGGAGAGAAGCAGTTTTTTCTTGAAACTGAAAAAGAGGAGATAATTCTGGCACTGTCCCCGGATGACCTGCTTGTGGCATCGGGTTTCGGGACTGATAAAACGATTATCAACGGCCTGAAATGCGTACTTTACATGATTCGCGAGGTGGGTTCACCGTTTATTGTTCTCCCAAAAAAGCATCCAGCGTCGAAGCGACTCAAGATTGTTGTTTCCGCTGGCGACAGGACGCGGATAAGCTGCAGCATTATCCCCGGGACGCACCCCGAACAGGATATATTGTGCGGAAGCTCAGAATTTGACGGGATTGAAATTTCCGGGGTAAAAGGCGGGGTGGAGTTCAAGAATTTAAAAGGTAGGAAAGTAGAAACGATTCCCTTTGAAATTTAAAAAACCACAGAGAGCACAGAGGACACAGAGAAAATTAACAATTCTCTGTGCTCTCTGTGTCCTCCGTGGTTAAATTATCATACCGGGATTGTGAAAATGGACCCGGCGGGATTCGAACCCGCGGCCTTTGCGTTGCGAACGCAACGATCTACCCCTGATCTACAGGCCCAAAAAAATTGGGAAAAATAATTTAATATTTACATCCTGCCCAGTTCTTCCACTGAGACACTTTCCACACCGCTCACTTTTCTGAAAGCCTCTTCAACCGTCTCTGTCCCGCCCTCAATATCGCCCACTTTTACAACAACCATCAGGGCTTTCAGGCCGAATGCAAAAGGCACTTCCGAAAATCCGTGCAGCCGCGCCCCTTTTGGGACAACTTTTGTCAGGGCTTCTTTGAGCTTATTTAAATCAACATCCATGCCAGAAGGCATTATCCTTATTTTGGCAGCTACTTCACCCATTATCTTCACGGTCCTTCAAAGCTGCAGCCGGGGCACTTATAATTATTGCTCTGGTGCCTGCATGCCGCGCATCTTCCAAGCTCTGTTCCGCACTGCGGGCAGGGAAAGCGCACATAGCCGCGCTCAATAAGATTTACTCCGCATGAAATGCATTTTTGTGATTTTTCTTTTCTGGTCATAATATTCTCCTTTGGAGCACACATAGAGAATCGAAGCCTATTAAATTTAACGTAACGAAATCCAAAGGTTAAACCTTTTTTACCGGTAGTTGCATAATGCTAAAAAGGATTAATACTTTCCTCTTTCCAGGCTCTTCAACAGTCACGGCGCCAGATTTTCACCCAGACCCACCTGAAGCGCCGCTTACCAACGGGTTGCTGCCCTGTTTAGGTATACGCTCTAATCCACTGCATCCCCTCGCTCTTTCCGCTTCGCTACATCCGCTCAGGCACCTCCTAGAGGCTTGCGGTCATTGTCGCTGTCTGAACCTGGGCGGCAATTTCATTTCTCTCTCATCAAAAAGATTATCGGTTATTAAACTAATTTCGTACTGGGGTTTTATGCTAAATCTTATGCTTGCTCACGTTAGTGTTTCAATTGCATCACGTCAATTAAACCTATGTGGTTAATTAAAGGAGTAATACAAATGTCAGAAATATTGAAAAAGATGGGATTGTTCGGTATCGGGGTAATTTTCCTGACAAAGGAAAAGGTTGAAGAATTTGCCCAGGAAATTATAAAAAAAGGGGAAATGAGTAAAGAGGAAGCGGAAAAATTCGTAAAGGAAGTTTTATCCGAGAAAGAAAAACAGGCTAAAGAACTTGAAGATAAAATAGATGAGCGAGTCAAAGAAAATCTGAAAAAGAGCGGGGTAGCGATGAAAAGCGATATCACAGCTCTTGAAAAGAAAATCGAAAAGCTTGAGAAAACAAGTTCCTTGACACCAGAAAAGGCTGAAGAACTTGCCCAGGAAATGATAAAAAAAATCCAAGAAAGAAAAACAGGGCAAAGAACTTGAGAATAAAATAAATGAGCTGTATCCTCATAGATTGATCACATGAATGCTGCTATGTCCTGATATCAATACTTGCGTAAAAGTTTCTCGTCTTCCTAACCAAAGTAGCCACTCCATATGGGAATCTCCTCTTCGCATCTCCTACACCGGAAAAGCATATACCTTTGATTGTTGAAATGATAGAATGCCCATGATGCGAATGTCTGGCACAAAGCGATTAATCTTTTTCTGTGAGCACATCAACACGATTGTGAAGTTCTGTCATATTTTCTGCAAGGTTCTTGATTAATTCAGCGCATCTGTCAGCAAAACTTGCAGCCAGTTTAGCATCAATATTATCTTTTGAATCTGCAGAATCTGCAATATCTTTCATCAAAAGGTTAGCCATTTCCACAATTTCTTCCGGATATACAACCATTTTAACACCTCCTCCCTTCTTATAACATGCTTAATCCATTCCTTCCATTCCGCCCATTCCACCTGGTGGCATTCCTCCGGGTGGCATGCCTCCTGCATGTGCGGCTTTGCTTGAAAGCACATCATCGATACGCAGTATCATCGTAGCTGCTTCCGTAGCAGAACTGATAGCCTGTGTCTTGACTCTGAGGGGCTCAAGCACGCCTTCTTCCCACATGTCCACGACTTTTCCAGTGAATACGTTGACCCCCGCTGTCTTATTACCCTTCTCATGCTGACTTCGCATCTCCACAAGTATATCAATAGGGTCAAGACCTGCATTCTCTGCCAGGGTTCTGGGGATGATTTCAAGCGCCTCGGCAAATTTTGCGACAGCCAGCTGTTCCCTGCCTATTAATGTCGCTGAGTATTCTCGCAGGCGCAGCGCCAGTTCAACCTCTGGCGAACCGCCTCCGGCTACAAGTGTCTCATCCTCGATTGCAACTCCAACAACACGCAACGCGTCATGAAGCGCACGCTCTGCTTCATCCACCACGTGCTCGGTCCCTCCGCGAAGAATAATGGAGACTGCCTTGGGATTGTGGCACCCGGTAACATATGTCATTGCCTCCTCACCGATCTTTTTCTCTTCTACAATATCCGCTTTTCCAAGATCAGATTCGCTGATTTCCTTTAGACCTGTCAGTATCTTTGCACCGGTTGCGCGTGCAAGTTTTTCCATGTCGCTTTTCTTTACGCGCCTTGCTGCGTATATGCCGGCTTTTGCAAGATAATGCTGTGCAAGGTCATCGATTCCCTTCTCAAC
>JBGPUU010000069.1:0-13739 GCA_041491305.1 Candidatus Methanoperedens sp. | reverse complement strand
ATGAAAACAGCAGCAAAATTGTTATGATTCCAATCTTTTTAAGCAATTAAATCACCCACACAGGGATATTCAGGGCGATATTTAATTTTTATGTCCAAATCATCGAACTGAGACAGAATAACTCGTGGATAGTTCGATGATTTGGCGAGATATGATTAATAAAAGCTGTCTCATAGGTTTTGTGCAAATATCAAAAAGATGTATGCATCGGGTTCAGTAGTTTTACAAGAGCAACTGGACCCCGGATTGCCCGAAGGCAAGGCAGTATTTGCTTTGAACTTATTTAAAGCTAGCGCCACGTCTGATGAGGGTAGCAAAGAAAAGAGAATATAAAGGAGAAATAAAAATATGAAAAATAAAGGAATGCGATTGAGCGCGATGCTCGCGGTGATGCTGCTGTTGAGCATGGCGCTTGTAGTAGTTGTGAATGCTCAAGGACAGGATAGTGGTGGAAAATCTGCATTGGATAATAAGGATCCACTGTTGTATGATGCACAAATATATGCGTCAAATAATAATGTTAGTACTGAGGAAGCTCTCCACCGATTCCATCTAATAGATATTGCAGGGAAACTGGATGCGGAACTGAGAATAAATGGGACAGAAACCTTTGCTGGACTTTGGGCTGAGCACAAGCCGAAATTCAAGATTGTTGTGCAGTTTACCCGCAATGGCGAAGAGACAATCAAACCATACATGGAGCAATACGCAGAGTTAGCCAACGTTGTTGAGGTGCGTACTGCAAATGTACCGCTGGCTAACCTCAAAAGGGTTCAAGCAGCCGCATCATCTTCTGCCCGTGCTCTAAATATATCTATAGAGTCAGACATCAATATATATAATAACAGTGTTGAGTTGTATATGACTAAATCTGATAGGAGCAAGTTTGATGATGCTCTGCAAAGAGGTGAGATACGATTACCTGATACAGTTAGGGTGATTACTGTTGATGCTGAAGTAATGGGAATGCCCGAAGCTAACATTTATGGTGGTCTATCATTAAGTACATGTACAAGTGGTTTTTCCGTAAAGCAAGGTTGGCTCTTTATCACTAAAGGCATCACAACAGCCGGTCATTGCTCAAATACCCAGTCATACAATGGTAATAGTCTAACGTTTCAGAGTGAGCAACTGACGGGTAGTTATGATATTCAGTGGCACACTGCATCAGGGTACACTGTGACGAATAAAATACAGTGGTGGAATGATGGTAGTACACGTGATATAACCGCGACGAAAAGTCGAGATAATCAAGTAATTGGCGGATTAGTTTGTAAGTATGGTATGACCACTGCTTATACATGTGGTTACATCAGTAGCAAGGACTTTGAGTACCAGGGCCAAGCGACTTATATTAGAGTTGACAATACGGCCGGTTACGGTGATCTTTCTTCTGGAGGCGATAGCGGAGGTCCATGGTTCAACAGCAATACTGCATATGGAACACATGTTGGCGCACCTACTGATGATCCCAATGATGCGGTCTATATGGCAGTTAACTATTTGGAGTCTGGTCTTGGCGTCAGTGTAATGACATCTCCGTAATTTAATAGAAACAACAAGAGAAACAATAATTAAAACACAGGTAGAGGTGAAATGAATCTAAAATTAAAAGTATTGATGATTGGAATCATTATATCAATACTGATTAGTGGGTGTGTTGAAAAGACACAGCAAAATGATAAATCTGTCAATACTTCAACCTCTACTCCTTTTTTTCCACAGCAAAAAGAGAATCTTACCATTTATATGGATGCGGAATTGGTTGGTGAGTTAGTACTAGGAAAAGGTTGTCTCCGCGTGGATGATGATTTGCTTGTATGGCCTCATGGTTTTTCAGTAAGCACTGAAGATAGAGTAACCCAGATCATTGATAACAATGGTCAACCTATAATGCGTGTTGGAGATAAAATCAAACTTGGCGGTGGTGAAATGCCCAGTGAACATATAGCACAATATTCTGCAGACTTGCCGAGTGATCGTTGTTCAGGACCTTACTGGATTGTCGGAGAGGTGTTAACAAAATAGTTAAAAAGCAAGGGAATAGGTATGTTCCTCTCTCTTTTATTATAAAAATCCAAACAAAAAGGCTTAAAAACAAATATTTTTTGTGTCTTTCGTCAACATCACATAACGCGGCTAAGCTTGCCAGCGCCGTATAGCTACGAATCCATTCGTAGTTTAAGAAAATCTTTTATAAGTACGGGGATGTAGGTATGCTAAAGTCATGAATTACGGTCATGAAAATAAACGTCAGGAGGAAACAATGTCAAACCAAATCAAACTGAGAGAAATATATCAAAGTCTAAAATCTACGAGTTTCATAAAGCCCATCGCTTTAATTGTAATTGCGCTGCTGCTTGTTTCTCTTGCATCCCTGTGGGGAAGCCAAGAAAATAATAACTGGAATAATATCGAGGGCGGCGCTACCATTGTGTCAAAGGAAACGCCAAAAGTTGCCCTTCTTTCCATCGCAAAAGCAGCCAGCTCTGATAAAACAAAGAATGAAGTCACGGTTTATAACCAGAATCTTGCTCTTGTAAAAGAATACAGGACAATGGATCTCAGCAGCGGGAATAATATCATCAAATACGTTGATGTTGCTTCCCAGATTGACCCTACATCCGTAATGTTCAGGGACCCGAAAAGCAAGAACACGGTGGTTGTAGAGCAGAACTATGAATACGACCTCGTAAGTTCGGACAAACTGCTGGACAAATATCTGGATAAAGAGATAACAGTCACCTCGGATAACGAGTCCTTCACGGGCAAGCTTCTCAGCAGTTCGGGCGGCATCACGCTCCAGACACAGAAAGGCGTGGTTGTCCTGAATAATGTAAAGAAGATAGAATATCCCGATTCAGCAGGTCTGCTTACCAAACCTACACTTATCTGGGATATATACACCGACTCTTCAGGAAGCCGGGAAGTCGAAACCACATATCTTACAGGCGGCATGAACTGGAAAGCCAACTATATTGCCACGATAGACCAGAGCGATTCAAAAGCGAACATAAAAGGCTGGGTTACAGTTGAGAACAATGCGGGAACGGCGTATCCGGATGCAAAGCTGAAACTGGTGGCTGGCGATATAAATCGTGTAGAACCGCCGCAGTATTTCTATGATAAAGGCATTGTTTCAGCCACAGCTATTCCTCTTCCTATGGGAGCACCTCCAGGTTTCACGCAGGAAGGCCTGTTCGAATACCACTTATACACTCTCCAGCGCCCCACAACCCTGAACAACAATGAGATAAAGCAAATATCACTACTCAGCGCTGATAATGTGCCTGCGAATAAAGAATATTCCTACGACGGCGCAAGGGACGGGGAAAAAGTAAAGGTGACCCTTAACATAACCAACTCAGAGCAAAACGGCCTTGGCATGCCTCTTCCAAAGGGCGTGGTGAGGGCTTATAAGGCTGACAGCGACGGGCAGCTCCAGTTTTTAGGCGAGGACAGCATCGACCACACACCAAAAGATGAAAAACTTAAGGTTAATATAGGAAATGCCTTTGATATCGTGGGCATCCGGACGATAATGAATGTTGAAGGGCTTGGACAATATGGGACCCGGGAAAGTTTCAGCATTGATTTGAAGAACCATAAAAGCGAAGATGTGAAGATAACTGTAATAGAGCACTTCTATGGCAAATGGCAAATAACCAAATCTTCAGAGCAGTATAAAAAGAAAGATTCAACTACTGCCGAATTTGAGGTAATTGTACCCAAAGATGGCACGAAAACCATAACCTACACTGCTGAGTTGGGGTATTGAAAAACATTCCTTTTTCAATGCCTTTTTTTTAACCACAGCGCGAATTTAGTCAGCGCGGCATGCCTGTGGGATAGCCCGTTTTTCTCCTCTTCTCCCATCTCCCCGAAAGTCACGCCTCCGACTGCGAATATAGGGTCATAGCCGAAACCGCCGCTTCCCCGCATCTCGTCTGTAATTTCGCCCGCCACTTCCCCTGAAAACAAAGACGGCTCCTCACCGGGACGGCAATATCCTATAACGCATTTGAAAACTGCCCTCCTGTTGGTTTCACCCTCCATGAGTTTCAGTATCCTTTCATTTCCGAGAGTATCAAAAACATACGCTGAATAAGGACCGGGAAATCCTCCGAGCGCCGCTATGAAAAGCCCTGAATCATCCACCATGACCTCATTGTCCAGTTTATCTGCAGCCCACCGCGCGCCGAAGCCTGCTATGGGTTCAAGTTCATCCTCCTGCAATTCTGGATACCCGCAATTATTTTGCTCCACCGTTATTCCGAGATAAGAGAGGATGTCACCGGCTTCACGGACTTTATGGGGATTGCCTGTTACGAAGATTATTTTTCTCATGATAGTTTTCTTGATTTTTTCCGCTCCAGTGTTCTTTTCATGAATTCCCGGTATTCCGGGCTGTATTTCATCAATATCAAAATTATCGGATACCGGAGGAACAAAATAAAAGAAACAATCCCTATTGTGAAACCTGCAATGAGGATAACTTTAGGCACCAGAGGGAGGCTTCTGATATCGATCATATAATATTACTTCTCGCGTTCAAGCCCGAATTCCTTGTGAAGCACCTGCACGGCTTTCTTTGCGCCGTCCTCGCTTACCGCAAACGAAATATTATGCTGGGATGAACCCTGGCTTATCATTATCACATTGACGCCTGCTTTTCCGAGCGCCCCGAAGACCTTGCCCGCAACGCCGGGGGTATTTGCCATTCCTGCGCCAACGACCGCAACAACCGATATATTCCTGTCATGGGTTACTTCTTTAATGATGCCGTTCTTGAATTCCGCTTTTATCGATTTTACAGCCTTGTCAAGATGAGCCTCATCGACGACGAGGGAAATATTCGCTTCAGAAGAGCCCTGGCTTATCATCACGATATTGACGCCGGCGTTTGCAAGAGTGGTGAAAACACGCGCTGCCACGCCTATCGTGCCCACCATGCCTGCGCCTGAGATGTTAATGAGCGCAACTTTTGTAATCACCGTCACCGCCTTAACAATGTCCCTGCTCAGTTTCTGGTCTTTAACCACAAGGGTTCCGGGCACATCCGGGTGGAATGTGTTCTTGACGCGCACGGGTATCCCGTGCTTTATTGCAGGCTCGATTGCTCTCGGGTGAAGCACCTTTGCCCCGAAATACGATAGTTCCATGGCTTCGATGTAAGAAATGACTGGGATGGGTCTTGCTTCAGGAACGATATGCGGGTCAGTGGTTAAAATCCCGTCCACTTCTTTCCACAGCCATATCTCATCTGCTTTTAACCCGGCGCCGAGTATCGACGCTGTGAAATCCGAGCCTCCGCGCCCGAGTGTTGTGATAATACCCGCTTCATTCTCTGCAATGAATCCGCAGACCACGGGGATTCCTTCATTCAAAAGCGGTTCAAGCCGTTCCTTCACAAGTGAATATGTAACCTCAAGCGGCTTGGCATTGCCGTATTCCTCCGTGGTTATTATCCCTGCTTCGCCTCCTGTGAATGAATGGGAGCTTACTCCGATTGAGTTGAGTGAACCGCAAAGGATAGGCGCAGCCAGCCGTTCACCGTAGGAGGAGATATAATCGATTGACCTCGGGGTAAGTTCGCCAAGGTAGCAAATGCCGATGAGCGCCTTCTCAAGCTCTTCTATGCGTGAGTCAAGTTCCCGTATCACTTTCTCCAGGATATTCCCGGTATAAGGGGTCTGTATGGCTTCATGGGCTGCTTTGTGGTGCTGTTTTGTGAGGTCTGCGATGAATTCTTTTACCAGGGAGGTTTTCCCGGACTCGGAAGCATCCCTGGCATTTTTCAGGAGCGCATCGGTGACCCCGCTCAGCGCCGAGGTCACAAGAATAATCTCGTTCCCTTCGTCGCGGTATTTCTTTGCAAGCTCTGCGACATGCTTCATGCGGATGCCGTCGCCGACTGAAGTGCCTCCGAATTTCATCACGAGTCTCATGGTGGCTTTTGAATCGTTGGGGGGAGTATTAAAGATTATGGAAATGATACGAAGAGATGGGGCGTTATGGCGCCCCTGACCACATCCGATAAAGCGCCGGGAATGGGATTCGAACCCATGTGGATCGGATGAACCATCGGTTCTTAAGACCGGCGCATTAGGCCGCTCTGCCATCCCGGCACATACCCAGGGAATCCTTTAAGGAATATATGTGCGAGCCAAGAGCGGTGTGAAAGTAATCCCTGCTACACTTCCAAAGGGCAAGGCTAATATGGTTTTTGATAGAAGGTTTTATGTAGTTCACTGTAAATTACTAACTTGGATGAACTATAGGTTTTAAGACCGGGTACGGCTATGCCGTCCCAAAAAAAGGGATACATGGTTTTGGCTGTGTATCCCTTTTTGTTTTAATTCACTCTTTTTTGTTGATTGAGGGATGGATTTTAGCCTATCTTTTCCCAAAACTTATCCAAATAATCCTTATATCATCAGCGCAAATATGACCCCTCATGAAAACCTTTAAGAAATGTTTATCAAACGACGGGTATGGTGCGCCATACCCGGACACGCCCTCCCGAGGCGTGACTCGGGACGTCATAAAGGGGCGTAACCCTTTATGAAAGTCAGCTTCTCATCCCTTGCCCTTGTAAACAATCCCTTTGACTGGGCTTACGACCTCGAAGAACTTGGCTTCTCGGGCTGGGAAGTAGTAAGCGAAGGCAAGCAGCAGTTAAACGATGGGACGCTGTCCCAGATAAAGAACATCATCGAAACAACAAACCTTGTACTCACGCTTCATCTGCCTTTCTCAGACCTCAATCTCGGAAGCCTCAATCACCCGATCTGGAATGAATCAATCAGGCAGATGACAAAATGCCTTGAGCGGGCTTCGGATTTTGTGGAACTTGCGGTTGTCCATCCCGGCCATCTCTCGCCTCTGGGGATGCAGCTCCCCGATATGGCTTGGCAGCAGAATATCGAAGGTTTGAGGGCGATATGCGATTTTGCTCTTGATTTCGGAATCAAAATCGGGGTTGAGAATATGCCCAACATGCAGCATATTTTCGGGAAGCAGCCGGGTGAGATTATGGGCATGATAGAATCCCTGGAACGCGAGAATGCGGGATTGGCGCTTGATATGGGTCATGCCAATACCAACGGGCTTGTTTTTGAATTCCTTTCTGATTTGAGTAAAGTTGTGCATGTGCATCTTCATGATAACAAGGGAAGAAGCGATGAACACCTGGAACTTGGCAAAGGCAATATAAACTGGAAAGAGGCCATCCCGAAATTCAAGGGTTATAATGGCAGGTTCGTTGCCGAGGCAAGGACAGTCGAGGAGGGGCGGGCGAGTCTGGAATATTTGAAGCGTATCGGATAGTTAAAAACCAAGCATTTTAAGCTTATCTTTGCGGCCTTTGCGCCTTTGCGGTGAATTAAATCAAACACCGCAAAGCACGCAAAGACGCCAAGTGTTCATAAAATATGTATTGAAAAATAGGTTATTAACTATAAACTAAAAAATACCTTACCTAAGCCTTATATAGAATTTAACCTATTATTTAATTGAGTTTGCAGGAGGGTAAATGAACATAGTTCCATCTTATATTTCCAATCTTGATGATATTCTTGAAGGGGGCTTCATCAAACCCTCTGTGGTCCTCGTCGCCGGCGCAGCAGGAAGCGGTAAAACCACATTCGCCGCCCAATCCCTCTTCAATGCAGCCAGAGCAGGCGAGACATGCCTCTTCATTTCAACGCTCTCAGAGCCACCTGCAATGATTAACAGCTATATGTCGCGGTTCTCATTCTTTGACAATAAGCTTTATGAAAACAACAAAATGACCATGATAAGCATAAACGAGGCCTTATTAAAAGAGGGGCATGACGCAGTCCTGGAATTCATTAATAAGAAAATATCCCTTGTGAAACCTTCAAGAATCGTCATTGACCCGCTGACAGTACTCGGCGACATCCTGAAATCCTTCGAAGGAAGGCCGGTGAGCGATGATGAGAGGCGCGGCTTTTATTTTGATTTATTCACTTCCATGAAATCCTGGAACACACTGGTTATTATCACAGGCGAATTCATGCTTGACGACCTTCGAAAAAGCGTGGTTGGATACCTTGCAGACGGGATTATATACATCTCAGAGGAAACCGTTGGAATGAGGGTTGAACGAAACCTTCGCGTCCTGAAAATGAGAGGACAGAAATACGTTTCAGGGAAGCATTCCCTTGATATAAGGGAATCGGGCATCGTCGTATTCCCGAGGCTTTTACCCCAGGTCGGGGACAGGAAACCTGCATCGTCTGTCAAAGTAAGCACCGGTATACCCGGTCTTGATAAGATGTTAAAAGGCGGCATCCCGGATGATGACATCGTACTTATATCGGGGACGACGGGTACAGGCAAGACCACGTTCGGTCTTCATTTTATTTGCGACGGACTCCAGAAAGGCGAGAACGCTCTCATTATTTCCATGGAAGAGCGGCCCCCGAAACTGCTTCGGAATTCAAGAACGTTCGGAATGAACCTGCAGCCGTATATCGATAAGAAAATGCTTGAAGTCCTGTATGTTTCCCCGGTTTCATACCGTCCCGATGAAGAAGCTTTGATAATAAAAACAAAAATAAAGGAAAATGATGTAAAACGCATCTTATTCGACGGCATAGAAAACCTTGAGACTGCGATTCCTGACAATATTGAACGTAAGAACTATATCAGTGTCCTCCTTGACCTTTTTTCATCAATGGGCGTGACCACAGCGGTCACCAGCGAGATTTCCGAACTTTTCGGCGCTGTCAAGCTGACCAACGAAGCGTTATCCAGCGTGGTTGATAATATTATTCTCCTGCGGCATGTGGAGATTGAGGGAAGGATACACGGTGTCCTGAGCATACTCAAGTCGCGCGGAATCCAGCACGACAAGGAAATACGTGAGTTTGAAATCACTGAAAAAGGTATAGATGTCAGGAGCGCGATGAAAGGGTACGAAAGCGTGCTCAGTGGAAGCGCACGAAAAACGCCTCTGGATGTATTCAGGGAAACGTTTGGTGAGAAACATTGATTTTCAATAAAACTATTTTCCTGATTTTGATCCTGGTTTTAGGCGTTTCATACGTATTCCTATTAAGTTTATCTTTCAGTATCGCATATTTTTACGAGAAAATTTTTAAAAAATTTGCGCTTCCCTACCTTTTTATTATTTCAGGCGGTTTATTCATCATATCGTTTATCATTTTTTTTTATGATTTCTGGAGCGATATCGGTGCCGGCTTTTTTGCATCAGGGGGCATAATACTTGCTGCCGCAAGCCTCAGGCTTTACTTTGTGATGACGGGTGGGCGACTAAAATGATGACACCTGTGGCGCATCTGTTACTTCAATCCGTCGGGACAATCGGCGTTGTTATTTTTTATCTTGTTCTTTCGCGGCTCAGCGCCAGGATGGGAGAGGGATTAAGGCTTCCACCTTATTACAGGTGGCATTACGCCGCATGCATTATTGCTTTATCTTCTATCCCGGTTCATTTATATTTACATCAAAATTATGAGATGCCCGGTTTAGCAGGTTCTTCCCTGGATTTACAGGCGCTTTATCTTTCTTTGCTTCTGATCAGTAATATTATCGTCATTTTAGTATCATTCAGATACTGGGGATGGTTAAAAGATGAACTTCTTGGCAGACTTTAAGGGAGGAAAACCAGATGAGTAAAAAGATAATGGTAGTGGACGATGAACCTGATACAGTGGACCTGATAAAACTCGTGCTTGAAACAGAAGGATTTGAAGTTATAACAGCTTTTAGCGGAAAAGAGTGCCTGGACAAGCTGTCATTGGAGGAGCCTGACGCCGTACTTCTGGATATAATGATGCCTGAAATGGACGGATGGGAAGTATTCAAGAAAATCAGGCAAAAATACAAAAAACTCCCTGTGGCTATCCTTACGGTAAGGGGCCAGGACATAGATAAAATGCTGGGGCTGCATGTGCTTAAAGCAAACGATTACATCACGAAACCTTTTGGAAGAAAAGACCTGGTAGAAAGAGTCAATAAGATGGTAAAATCGTGAAAAGCCTGAATATTACCCAGAAATTAATAATATTCCTGATACTGATATCGATTCTGCCTTATGCGGCAGTGACTTATATCAATTATTCCTCAGAAAAAGCCGCACTTGAGAAAAGTGTTTTCGATGATCTGAGCGCCCTTGTAGAAGCAAAGAATACACATATCAATACTGTTGTGAATTTCAGGATAGAGCAGGTGACGGAAGTCTCCACCTCAAACTTCATGCAGCAGATTGAAACCGGAAAAACGGGCGACATCAACCTGAACCTCCTGAGGGTGCAAAAGCAAATACCTGAATTTCTTGAGATATCCGCTCTTGACTTAAACGGCACTGTTGTCGCATCCACGGAAGCCAGACAGATAAACCAAAACTATGCCGGGGAGGATTTTTTTAAAAATGGCACAAAAGGACTTTATCTTGGAAATATAAATCATTATGATAACAGGACGGCATATATCGTTTCATATAATGTATTAAACAGGAGCACTGGCAAACCCATAGGCGTGGTTGCAGCCTGGGTTATGCCGGTTTTCATATACGACGTTACCTCGGATTATACCGGATTGGGGGAAACGGGGGAATCTCTCCTTGTCCAGAAAAGAGGTAACGAAGTTGTTTATCTGAATCCTTTACGCCATAATGCAAGCGCTGCCCTCTACCTTAAATACCCGCTGGATTCTGACTTTGCGATTCCGGCAATTCTTGCAGCAAGTGGAGGAAATGGCACAGTCCGGGCGCTTGACTACCGTGGAAAAGAGGTTTTTGCAGCATATACCTATATTCCAATCGGGGATTGGGGACTGGTAGTAAAGATAGATTCATCCGAAGCATTGATTCCTGCAGTAAAGTCAAGAGACAGGTCTTTAGCACTGGGAATATTTTATTTTGCTATTGTTGCAGTGCTGGCTTTTTTCCTTGGACGGAGATTTACAGCTCCGCTAATCCGGCTTACAGATGCTTCCAGGAAAGTGACTAAAGGTTATCTCACCGTTAATATAGAAACCGGGAGAAAGGATGAAATAGGGGAACTTGCGCAGTCTTTTAATGTGATGGTACAGCGATTGAAAGAAGTATATGAAGGGTTGGAACAAAAGGTAAAGGAAAGAACCGGGGATCTGGACAAAAGGAATCTTGAACTGGCGAATCTATACGAAGAGCTCAAATACCACGATGAGACGCTTGAAACTCTTTATGAAATAGACAGGGTTGTAAGCCAGTCCCTTGAACTTGACGAGCTATTAAGAGAATCATTAACCAAAACCATCCAGGTAACGTCTGCGGATGCAGGATGGATATATCTTCTGCAAGAAGACGGGGAAACCCTGAACCTGGAGACTTACATCGGTATCTCTCCAGAGCTTGCAAAAGCTGCTTCAAAACTAAAAGTCGGGCAGGCAGTTTCAGGAATGGCTGTCAAATCAGGAAAACCGGTAACCATGGATATCGAGAACTATCCTTACCCGGAGCTTCTTACCCTCATGGAAAAAGATGGCATAAAGTCCCTTGTGGGTATTCCCCTTGTTGCAAAAGGGAAGGTCGGCGGGGCAATGGTTCTCTCAAACCGCAAGCACAGGATTTTCAAAAAAGAAGATATCGATCTTCTGTCATCTATCGGGAGCCAGGTAGGAGTGGCAGTAGAAAACGCCAGGTTGTATTCCGAACTCAAGCGCCATGATGAGACCCTGGAGACGCTTTTTGAAATAGACCGGGTGGTGAGCCAGTCCCTTGACCTGGATGAGATATTCAGGGAGGCTCTTGCCAAAACTATCCAGGTGACATCATCCGATGCAGGTGCGATTTATACCCTTGAAGAGAACGGGAAAACGCTTAAATTGAAGACATCTTCAGGTCTTTCCACGGATTTTGTCGGGGGGGTTTCTGAAATAAAAGTTGGTGGGGGTGTTGCAGGGGGCACCGTCATTTTGAAAAAACCTATTGTCACGGATATCGATCACTATCCGGGCAGCGAGCTTTTGCCATATTTGCGAAAAGAAGGGTTGGTAGTGCTTGTGGGTGTGCCGCTTATGGCAAAAGGCAGGGTGGTTGGCGCCCTTAACCTCGGGAACCGGAGCAGGAGAACATTCTCAAAAGAAGACCTTGAGGTGCTTGCATCGATTGGCGGGCAGATAGGCGTCGCCATAGAAAACGCACGGTTGTACCAGGAAGCAAAAACCTCTTATGAAAAACTGCAGGCGGCATACGAGGAGTTAAAATCACTTGACAGGATGAAAAGCGAGTTCCTTTCAAATGTTTCACATGAACTGAAAACCCCGCTGGTTTCGATAAGGGGATACAGCGAGTTACTGTATGATGAAAAACTTGGGGTTTTAAAGGATGAACAAAAAAAGAGCCTTGAAGCCATTATAAGGAACGCCGACAGGCTGACCCGCCTGATAAATTCGATATTATTCATCAGCAAGATGCAGGCTGAGAAACTCGAATTCAAATTCCAGCCAGTGGATATGGCTGAAATAATAAAGACATGCGTGGACGATGCCAGAAGCATGATGGATACGAAACAGATTACATTCGAAAAGGATATACCCAAAATATCAAAAGTCAATGGGGAAAAAGACAGGTTTATAGAAGTGATAAGCAATCTTCTGGACAATGCAATAAAATTCACTCCAACCGGGGGGAAAATCTCAATAAAAGCCCTGGATGAAGGAGAGTTTGTCCACATCACGGTGACCGATAACGGCATCGGTATTCCTCTGGAAATAATACCGAAATTGTTTTCACGTTTTTACCAGGCTGATGCGTCCGCATCAAGAAAGTACGGGGGAACAGGTCTTGGACTATATATCACAAAAAACATAGTCGATGCGTTTCGCGGAAAAATCTGGATTGAAAGCGAGGTCGGGAAAGGGACAAATGTGCATGTTTTACTGCCAATCGCAAGGTAGAAACTTCCTCCAAAATAAATTTTTTCGATTTAAAAAATTATCCCTTTGAAATCTTTCGAATTATTACCCAGGCAAAAAATCCTTCGGATTACATAATTCTGGGTATACAATGATAAAATAATCGGCGTTCTGGCAAAAGGAAGTTATACGAATCGAGAGAAATACGAATAGAATTCGGATATGAAAGAGTTATCCAAAATTGACAAACAAGCGAGAGGATATAATGGTCGGATAACATATTCATATCTGGCTTCGCCTTTGGCTGCGCTCAAATCCCTGGGACTTCAGATATGAGCATGACTGTTATATGAAATATTTTGCCAAATTAGAATGTGAGGATTATGAAAAAATTATCCACAGAAATTGAAAAAGTAATCCAGGAGAGGGTAGATGGCGGATATAGTGTGAGTATTGTTGTTGGCGTATTAGATGAAAATGATTCCAAATTTTATAATTATGGAAGAAAGGCTAAAAATAGTACACAAGATGTAAATGAAAATACCATCTATGAGATTGGGTCAATAACAAAAGTGATTACTTCATTGATATTAGCAGATATGGTGGAGGAAGGAGAACTAAGTTTAGATGATCCTATTGATAAATTTCTTCCTAGAGAGGTAAAGATCCCTATGGGAAATGGGAAAAAAATTACTTTAAAGCATTTGGCAACACATACCTCAGGTTTACCAAGTATGCCAGAAAACTTTGCACCTAAAGATATGAGAATTCCCTACGTGGATTACACAGTGGGGGAAATGTATGATTTTCTTTCTCACTATACACTTACTAGAGATATTGGTGCTCAATAT